>NZ_QVFI01000013.1:0-112346 GCF_003433845.1 Absiella sp. AM09-50 | reverse complement strand
AATATAAATGACGTAATCCAGTAGTTAAAGGGTTACGTCATTTTTTGTTTACTGCATGCTAAATCAACCATTTTAAGTACAAGAAGGAAAACGATGTTGGCACATGCCTTCATTTTTGGATTTTTACATTTTTCATTAAATGGCTTCTTTCAGGCGTTTCTTTTGAGTATTGCGGCGTATACTTTAAGAGAGAAAAATCATGATATTTATAGTGGTATCATGTTGCATATGTTTGCCAATGCAATGGCAGTTCTTACACAATTTGGGTCTGTGGATTATGTCATGTGGATAGTTATGGGTATCAGTATTATTTATTTTCTTTATGATTTTTGTAAAAAGAAAAAAGATATGACATTGGAAAATGTTTAAGATCCTTTATGAAAAAACAAAGCTAAAACTACCCTTAGCTTTGTTTATCTATATAATCAAGAGCTGCTTTTGTGTAAGCTGCACAGCCAATCACAAGTGCATCTTCATGAAAACGTACTTTTGGATGATGTTGACCATAACAGTTTTGAGGGGTATCTATCGCGGCACCAATCGCAAAATAACTAGATGGTATGCATTCTGCGATAGCGGCAAAGTCTTCAGATGCGGCAGTATGTAACTGATTGATTATTTTGAAGTCTGAATTTAATTCCTGAATGCTATGCGCAAAAAAATCATTTAACGCAGGATCACAATGTAAATCATCCATCTCATTTAAGATATCAAGTGTGATGGTGGTACGTGTAGTAAGGGCAATCCCCTGGATGATTTCCTGCATACGCTGTTTTATGTATTCACGCTTTTCTTTATCATATGTACGAAGAGTTCCTTTTAATATTGCTGAATCAGGAATGATATTGGTACTGTTTCCTGCGCTTAGTTGTCCAAAGGTTAGAATAACTTCTTCACTAACGCCACATTCTCTTGCGATTAGGCCTTGAAAACCTTGATAAATCATCACAGCAGCCTGAATTGGATCTATACATAGTTCTGGCATGGATCCATGACCGCCTTTTCCTTGCACGTGAATTTCAAACAATGTGGAAGAAGAAGCTGCATGTTCTCCATACGCAATGACACCAATTGGAATATTAGAGATAACATGAGTCGCAAAACCAGCATCTACATGAGGATTTTCTAATATATGATCCTGTATTGCGGCTTTGGCACCTGCCATTATTTCTTCACCACTTTGAAACAGCAGTTTTACACAACCATGAATTTCATTTTCATTTTCTTTTAATAACTTTGCGGCACCTAATAACATTGTCGCATGTAAATCATGTCCACAGGCATGCATATTGCCATTTACTGACGCAAAAGATTCTCCGCTTTCTTCTTTGATAGGTAAAGCATCCATATCCCCTCTTAATAAAATACAAGGAGAAGAAGCCATACCAATCTGAGCCAGGATCCCTGCGCCATGGTCAAGGATACGATAGGAAATCTGCATGGTATCTAGCTGTTTTGTGATATATGCGATTGTTTTAGGCAGGTGCATGCCCGTTTCTGGTATCTGATGTAAGGCTTTGCGCCATGTTTGTAAAAGTTGTTTGATGTCATTTGATTTTTGTAAGATATTTGTCATAAAAATCCCACCTTTCAGATGTATGATAACATAGATATAAATGGAAAGGATATTCAAAAAGTTTTATAGGATATAACAAATATGTTATAGTATAAATGAGGTGAGGTATGTGAATTTTCGTCATTTAGAAATAATGTGTATGGTCGCAAAATGTCATTCTATCAAAGAGGCAGCAGGAAAATTAAATGTATCTCAGCCATATCTTTCAACGATGATCAAGTCATTGGAAAAAGAACTTGGATATACTTTGATTAATCGAAATTATCAGGGCATTGAGTTCAGTGATGAGGGAAAAGCGTTTCTTGTCAGTAGTAAAAAGATCCTGACAGAACTGGATCATATCTATCATCTGAATCAAACATCCTGTAAAGATATCAATCTTGCCAGTTATTATTCTCCCTTGATCATGCGTGTTTTTCTACAATTTACACAACAGGGAAAACGTTATAATGATCGGATTCGGGAGATGGGAAATGAAGAAGTGTTTCAGTCGTTAAACCAGCAAAATGATCACTTAGGTATTGTGTTTTTGTTAGGGAAAAGCGAGGAACGTATACAAAAATATGCGGCTAAATATCAGTGTGAATATCAAATCTTAAAAGAGCATATGCCTGTTTATGTGTTGATGTCCAAACAGCATGAAGCTGCACACAAAACATCCATGAAACTATCAGATATCAAAAAGTATCCTTTTGTTTGTTACGACGATACAAGTACGAATAAATTGATGGAATTGTTACGGTTACACCAGCATCCGGATATGTTGAAAGTATCGGATCGTGGAAGTTTTCATGATGCCTTGCAAAGTGGAAAATATCTATCCATCACCGCAGGCAATTTGATTATAAAGGATGATGATATGTGTTATCTTCCTTTGAAAGAGGAGGATGTATGGATCAGTGGATATTGGCTGAAGCGAAAAGGTTATGTTTTACAGGAAAGGGAAGAGGCATTGATTAGATATATGAAAATGCATATATAAAGAAAAAAGTGTTAGGTGATGAAGATTTTTTATTACTTTAGGGTATATACAAAAAGAGATTTCTAAATGATTGATAAGTACAGTCATTTTTGAAATCTCTTTTTTATTTTAAGTACCTATTTAGGATCACTGATGAAGTGTACTTTTTATTTGATCAAGGATAAAATAGCGTTTTCATAAAGTGATGTATCTGGACAATGACTACCCCCTAATGCAATACTTGGCTTTGTTTTACCATGGAAATCACTGCCCATGGTGATCATTAAATAATGTTGTTCAGCGTAATCTTTGTAGAAAGCAATCTGTTCAGGTGAATGATAACTGCTGTATACCTCCATGCCTTTTACATCATAAGCAAAAATTGCGTCTATTAAGGATAAGTTTTCTTTTGTGTTATTCCCAGGATGTGCAAGCACTGCGATACCGCCAGCCGCATGAATCATATCCACAGCTTCTTTTAATGAAATATAGTGAATAGGCACATATGCTGGCTTTGACTGCGCACAATAATCCCAATAGAAATTCACAAACGGATTATCACTACGTGAGCCACCAGGCAGATATTCTTTCATAAGTGGATGGTTTCGCTCATCCTGCAGGGCAACTTCTGCGATGATTTCACCTGTAATCACACCTTCATGAGATAATGCATAACATGCGTCTTCATCAATATAAAAGCCTAAGGCTTTTACTTTTTCAATCTGTTCCTTTCCTACATTCTGTGCCTGCTTTTTGACATATTCTGCGTTATCCAAAAGGGCTTGATTGTTTTCATCAATGCCATATCCTAGCACATGAAGATCAACACCATGAATCGTACAATCTAATTCAATGGCAGGAATATAGGTAAGCTTTAGCTTTTCTGCGGCGTTTCTTGCCTCAGGTATCGCTTTTGTGCTGTTGTGATCTGCGATTGCGACAATTTGTAAACCAGCATCTTTACACATTTTCATTAATTCGGTTGGCGTATATTCTCCATCATCACTATAAATGGAATGCATATGTAAATCAATTGTATTCATAAGAAAAACCTCCTGATACTTGTATTATAGTGACAATTTCTGATAAAATCTATAATAATATAGCCGAAAGATTGGATAAAAGCGACTGAGGTGAGAATATGATTATAGAATGCAGTGTAGAAAAGAATGCACAGAACAAACAATTGAATGTCATAGTAGAAGATAGCTTTCCACTTGCTGCTTATTATAACGATATGGAGCATTTTGCGGCAAGACAGATTCCATGGCATTTTCATGATGAAATGGAAATGATTTATGTGAAAGATGGAGAACTTGATGTCTATGCGGGACAAACATGTATCCATTTGTGCCCCGGCGATGGCTTGTTTATCAATGGTGGTGTTTTACATCAAGTCATTCAAACAAGCAAGGATACCTGTATTGCGTTTTCTTTTGTGATATCAAAAAATTTATTTGGCGCAGAAGGCAGCGTCTATGATAAACGATATATTACACCACTCATTACCAATCATAATCTTCCTTATATGGTATTAGGTAAAGAAACGGCAAGTTGTATTGAATCTGCTTATATGGCATGTCATGAAGAGAGCTTTGGATATGAAATTATTGCACGTGAACAATTGATGAAGGTATGTTTAACAATATTAAAAGAAGCGAATATATCAACTTTATCATATTCAAAAAGTAGATATCCAGAAGATGAAAGAATTAAACAAATGATGAATTATTTAAAAACGCATTATGATGAGCCAATAACTTTGAAAGATTTGGCACATCATGTGAATATCAGTGAACGGGAAGTACAACGATGCTTTAAACGCAACATCAAGGAAACACCTATGCAGATCTTGATGAAGTATCGATTGATGAAAGCATGTGAATTATTAGGGACAACCACGTTCAATGTGACAGATATTGCGGCACAATGTGGCTTTATGGATGCCAGTTATTTCGCAAAAATATTTAAGCGGATGTTTCATATGACAGCACTTGCATATCGTAAAATGATGCAGGGAAAAGAGCCAATGTAATCTCTATTTTTGCAATGTCTTTTTTCAAGTAAGGAAAAAACTACCACGAGGTAAAAAACCTCGTGGTAGTTTTTAGCTGTTCACAAAGGCTAGGATGTTTTCAAACTGTTCCTTTGCATCTTCATATCCCTGATTGTAGAGATCTGTTAATTTATTTATATCTTTTTCTAAGCGCCCAATCGTAACAGGTGTTTTTGGACGAAGGATAAAGACGCTGCCTTCCTTTTCCATAACACCAAGTTCATCCAGGGTACGGTTATAATGAATATGACGTTCTTCCATAGCTTTCACAAACTTTGGATATTTACGATATGTTCTACGTATCAAAGGCAGTAAGTTGTTTTTACCTTTTCGATATTCTTTGCACTGGGTTAAGATCACAATGTTTTTCTTGTATCCCATTTGTTGAAACTTTTTAACTGGGATACTGTCGGTACATCCACCATCAAGCAGCTTCATGCCATCTGCTTCCACGATTCGTGATAACAGTGGTAAGGATGCACTGGCACGTACATAGATGACATCATGTTTCATATTGATACATGGAAGATATTCTGCTCTGCCTGTTTCTAGATTGCTGGCAACCGCATAAAACTTCATTCCACTTTGATTATACGCATCATAATCAAAGACATCCAGTTTATTTGGAATGGTATCATATACAAATTCTGCGCCAAAGAAATCACCTGTTTTCACAAGAGATTGAAAACTCATATACCGTTTATCATTTAAATATTCTGTGTTGATACGATAGCTTCGCTTGATCTGTTTTGATACATAACTACAACCATGGCATGCACCAGCACTGACACCAATGACACCATTGGTATAAAAGCCTCTTTCCATAAAATAATCAAGTACACCGGCTGTGTAAAATCCACGCATGCCGCCGCCTTCTAATACCAGTCCTACATTCTCCATGATGCTCACTTCCTTTACGTTTGTATATTATAGCACAATTTGGGAAGAGCGATGAAAAGATGATTAAAAATCATTTAGACAAATCCTTCACAAAGTCACAGAAAGCAAAAAAATCATTGTGCTAAACATGGATAAGTGATAAAATATGACTATACTAATAGAAAGGAGAAATATTATTATGAAGTTAATATTAGCAATCATGTCAAACGATGACAGCCCAGCTGTTTCCAGTGCTTTGACGAAAGAAAACTATCAGGTAACACGTCTTGCAACAACTGGAGGATTTTTACGAGCTGGTAATACTACTTTGATCGTTGGTACAGATGATGATAAGATTGAAAGAGCAATCGAAGTCATTGGCGAATACAGTAGAAGACGTACAGAAGTTGTGCCAAGTACTGCTTCTTATGATATTGGAAGATATGCTTCCTTCCCTGTAGAAGTACAGGTGGGCGGCGCAACAATCTTTGTTATCGATGTTGAGAAATTTATTAAATTATAATAAAAAGAAACCATGGTCGTAAGGATCATGGTTTTTCTGTGTTCTTTGGCTGATAAACAAATGTGTTTTTGCCATGTTTTTTTGCTTCATACATGGAGTGATCTGCCCATGTGAATAATTCTTTATAATTCGTACCATCCTGTGGATGAATAGAGATACCAATACTGCAGTGAATCACAAAATTGATATCCTTCTGGATATGAATATTTGACAACATATTTTTCAACATGGAAATCTTTTGTGTTGGCAGTTCTTTATAAACATTCGTATTGGCTTTCATCAATACAACAAATTCATCGCCGCCAATTCTTCCAATCAAATCATCACTTCTAAAGCATTTCCTTAAAGCTTTGGATACATTGATCAATGCTTCATCACCACTGGCATGTCCATAAGTATCATTGACTTTCTTGAAATCATCCACATCGATCACAAACAGGATAAGGGAGGAATCAGGATTGTTTTGACATGCTTCATTGATCAGATGTTCTATCGTAATACGATTATACAGACCAGTTAATCCATCGATTTGAGATTGTTTGATCAAGCGGGATGTTTTTTCTTTTTCTTCACTGATATCCAAAATACTGCCAATGATGCGGGTCAAAAAGCCATTATTATCATATAGCGCTTTTGCATGTATCTTGACCCATATGTTTTCATTATGTCCACTTGGAAGGATACATTCTATTTGATCACTGGATTGTCCTCGAATCATATTTTCCATTAGAGGAATATAAGTGTATTCACGGTCTTTGAAGTATTTGTTTGTGACAGAAAGGAAATGGTCGATTACTTTCGGGTGGGCAAAGGTATTTGTCCATGCATCAGAGAAGGTAATGGTATCTGCTTTGACATTCCATTCAAATGGGATAGAACGGGTTTCTTTTAATATCATTGCATATCGCTCTTCACTAAGTCGCAGGCGTTCCTGGGTTTCACGCATACCTGTGACATCAAGTACTGTGATATACAGCCATATCGTATGATCTTTCTCTAAAACGCTTTGGCGCTGGTCAAAAATCCATTGCATATGTCCATTCTTAAGCGGGATACGATATGTATTAGAAACGACAGTCCCTTTTTTCTGGGGACGGTTTAACTGTTCAACGATAGGAAAATCTTCCTCCCATACAATGCTGGATAAATCGGTAGAAATGAGATCTAAAAGTTCTTCCTTGCTGTAGCCTGCATACAGCTTTCGATTATCGTTAAAGAATTGGATAGATGCTGGATTGTGTATCTTATGTTTGAAACTGATACCTGGTGTATTGGATATGATGGTATGTAGTTTTTCCTGATTTTTTACTTCTTCTTTACGGCTTTCATTCATGAGATATAACAGGTATATGCCAATGATGAGAAGTAGGACACTAACTTTGCCAGCTAAAAGAAGTGTATGCGTTAAATTGTGGTTTATACGCTCTGTGACATACGAATGAGGAAGCACGCTTAACAGGTACCAGTTTGTGCCTTCCACGTCTGAGAAGTACGCATAACGTGTTTTATTGTTTAATTTGAAGGTGATGTAGCCATGATCTCCATTTGCCAGCTTTTCCTTCATTTCTTTTTCGATTTCTTTATTGCGTTCATCTTTTTCCAGCATGTGAAAGAAATTATAATAATTTTTCTTAGGTGTTAAATTCACGCCATCCCGCTGGATAATAAAAGATGAAATGTTGCCTGATAAAAAAGACAGATTAAAATATTCCGGCAGTAATGTGGTGCTCATGGAAACCCGTAATACGCCGATGACTTTTGCCTGTTTATAGATAGGTACACTCATCACAATGACTTGTTCATTACTGATTTTGGATGTAATCATATCACTGATGATCGTTTTTCTCTTCATTCCTTCCACAAAGAATTTACGTTCACTGTTATCGCTTGTATGTGTTGGACTGGTATAGGAAATACCATCAGGTGTGGTAATGGCGACGTTAGTGAAAAGATCTTCCTTCGTTAATGGCTCTAGCAGATCAAATACTTCTTTACTTGTGATATCCTCATGGTATGCGATAAGCTTGGCGTAATTTTGAAGGATTTCCAATTGATCCTTTATTTTATTGGTAATTGCCCCATTAATCAGTTGATTGTTTTCCCCCGTGATTTCAATCATTTCAGTTTCAATATGTTTTTCACTGATACGGTTATAATCATAAAACGAAATAAAGAGAAAAAGAAGCGAAAAACCGAATAGAAGATATCGGAAACTAGGATGATTGATGACTTTTTTCATACGTACCACCGCTTTTTTCTTTTATTATATCACAAGTTTATCATAAAATGCGGATTTTAAAATGTTTTATCACATAGAAAAAGGGACAAAATGTCCCTTTTTAAAGCTTATGCATTGTTGTTTTTATAGAAACTGATGGTAACTTTAAAGATATCGCCATCTAAATCGATATGCATACGCCCTTTCATCAGTTCTGTAAAGCTCTTGGCAATCGCCAGGCCTAATCCACTGCCTTCGCTGTTGCGTGATTTATCTCCACGGGTAAAGCGCTCTACGATTTCATCAGGTGTATAATCAATTTCTTCTTTGGATACGTTTTTAATTTCAACATCTACACGGCTTTCAAAATCTGTGACGGAAATGAACACTCGTGTTTGATCTAAAGCATATTTACCAACATTGCTTAATAGATTCTCAAAGATACGGCAGGTTTTTTGCGGATCTAATGGTAATAATACCTTTTCATCAGAGAAATGATGCTTGATGATTAAATGTTTTTCATTAAAGGCATTCTGACATTCCATTTCTACCTGTTTCAATAATGAAATTAAGTCGACATCCATGTAATCCAGAGTGATACTGCCACTGTTTGCCTTACTCATTTCAAATAAATCTTCAATCAGATGTTTCAAACGATCAGCACTCTTCTCTAAGATTTCCAGATAGTTCTTACGTTCTTCTTCTGTGATATTTTCATTTTTCAATAGATCGATATAGCTGATAATAGCCGTTAAAGGTGTTTTTAGATCATGGGATACATTGGTAATCAGTTCATTTTTCATACGCTGGGAAACCATAGCTTTTTCTACGGCTTCTTCAATGCCCTGCTGGATGTTGATCAAATCACCCTTCAATGGTTCATAAACACCTAAGTTATCCTTTTCCACCGCTTCCTCAAAATCCCCATTGGAGATATTGGTTGTCAGTTCTTTTACTTTTAAGAAATCCTCAATGCGGCGTTGATTCTTTCGGAATATGATTAAAAACAGGCAAATAATGTATGGTATATAGAAGAATAATCCTAAGCTGTTAAACAATACAATTAACAACAGATTTAATAAAATAAGGAAAATGATGCGTAACAGCCCTTTATCTGTTGGCTCCAAGTTATCGTTTGCCAGATAGTGATAAACTTCAATTAAAATTTTCTTGATTTCTTTCATATCGTTATGAATCAGAGAATATTGCAGATAAGCATTCTTTAGTCCCATAGTACTTACTTCTTTGAAGAAGAAGATTAGGTGCATCGTTAAAAGATACGCGATTGGGAAGATAAAGAAAGCACCGAGTGCGGAAGCAGCATCTCCCCCTAGTGATAGAGTGTGCGTATAAATCAAAATCAAAACAATCATTAAGCTGAATGCCATAAGTTCAATTGGCAAAGACATGAGTGTACGATAGAATTTTGTTTCTTTGATACGTTTATGAGGATAGAATGCCACAAAGGCGATGAGGATAAACATAGACATTGTGAAATACATATTTTGTGAATTTAACATTTCATCATGATAAACTAGATGAACTGCGCTTTCATCATATACAGGGTCTGTGGAAACTAAACCCATATCTTCCGTAACGATAAAGGCAAATGTCATATTTTTTATATCATTGACTTCAAGGTTGGCAAGTGTATCATCATTATTTGAAATTGATGTTAGAATTTCATGTAGCTGCTCTTCATAACTATTTTGTATGACTAAAGAACGGGTGTTATTATAGCTTTTTGTGACCTTTAGTTTTCCATCTTTATCAAACTGTATGACGATAAACCATGTGTTATCTTTCTTTGTGATGCTGGTATCTTTGGATACATATTCTTTGTATTTTTGGCTGTTTGTGATATGGTGGTCTGTTTTATCATCTGTGGTATCCACAACATAATAGCCAATTAAATTAAAATCATTTAAACTATCTCCATTATTTTCCCCAAGATAGTCATTTAATACTCGATCAATAACTTGTAAAGAGCTTGTATACAGGTAGTGGGTATCTTTGAAGAAAGATCGGCGGCCTTCTAATGCTTCTGAATCCAAATAGCTGATATAGGAAGATACGATCCATCTGCCTACATGTGTTTCAAATTCATCATTGTATCGCTCCGCAAAAATCTGTGGTGAGTTTTTTTCTGTTTCTTCTATGATTGCCTGTCGTGTTGCTTCAGCCTTCATTGTGGCAGAATTATTGCTTGGCCCCATGGAAAGTAACATAAATACCATAAGACCTATGATGACCAGCAGGAATAGCCTTGCTGGGTGTTGATTTTTTTTCATGTTCATCATCCTTTATTGTTTTTCAATTTTATAACCGACACCCCAAACGACTTTGATATATCGTGGCTTTTTCGGGTCCAGTTCTATTTTTTCTCTCAGATTTCGGATATGTACCATGACCGTTTCTGTATTGATAGCATCTTCTTTCCAGACTTTTTCATAGATTTCTTCACTGGAATAAACACGTCCTGGAGATGCCATAAACAACTGAAGAATTTTAAATTCAATAGGTGTCAGCTGTTTGAGTACGCCATCGACATACACTTCTTTTGTGTCTTTATGCAGTTCAATACCACCCAGGATACAAACATCCTTCATTTCTTCTTTCTGTTTTGCGATGGAAAGAAAACGTTTATAGCGCCGCAACTGTGCATTGACTCTTGCTAATAGCTCCATAGGTGTAAAAGGTTTGGTTACATAATCATCTGCGCCGATATTTAAACCGGTTATTTTGTCAATATCCTCACTTTTTGCTGATAACATAATGATTGGAAAATCAAAACGCTCTCTTGCTTTCATGGTAAAAGTGATTCCATCCATAATTGGCATCATGATATCAACGATTGCCAAATGTACTTCTTTTTGATCAAGAATATCCAAAGCAGCCTTGCCATCGCCTGCGATATATGTTTGATATCCTTGATTCTTTAAATAAATTTCAATTGCATTCGCAATTTCTACTTCATCTTCTACGATTAAAATTGTCTCATTCATGGAAAACCCCTCGCTTTTATTTTATTATACAATATTTTACCAGCGAGAAGTATGGCGATATCGTTTTTCCTGAATATGGTCGATACACAGGGAAATCGCAAGTGTGATGGAAAAAGCAATAAAAAGGCTGGCGACCCCTAAATAAAACAGTATCTCATTCATAAAATCCCTCCCTTATGTTCACTTCTATTATAAAAAACAGTTCTAAAGAGGAAAGGGAAGAAAAACGAAAGATTTTCTAAAGAAAGCATTTAAATATTTCTTGTAAAAGGGGGAAGTATGCAATACAATACTAATAAAGAGGTGTTTATGTTGAAGAAAAAGATAGAAAATGTAAAGTTTTTCCAGGATGGAACACTGGTGTTTGGTGATCTTTATCTGGAAGACGGGTTTGTGGAAAGAATAGATTATAAGACACCAAAAATGGAAAGTGATTTGGCATTGCCAGGCTTTGTGGATATTCATACACATGGCTGTATGGGTATCAGCGCAGATACTACAGATATTCAAGAGCTGTTGAAATTAGCGATGCTATATCCTAAGTTAGGTGTGACAGCGTTTTGTCCAACGCTGGCTTCACGTTCCTTAAAGGAATATGAACCATTGATTGAAGCCTATCGTACAGCATTTCGTGGTTCTTATAAAGGCGCAAGATATATGGGGCTTCATTTGGAGGGACCTTATCTGAATCCAGATATGAATGGGGCTATGAATCGTAAAGATATCCGTCCTGTAAATATTGGTGAGCTGGATACTTTTTTAGGGAAGTATCATGAGGACATTGCGATTATGACAATTGCACCGGAAGTAGAAAATGCACAGGAAGCAATTCGTTTATTGCATTTATATGGTGTAGAGGTATCTTTGGGACATACCAAAGCCAGTTATGATGAAGTGATGGAAGCTTTTGATAATGGTGCTGATCAGATTACACATCTGGGCAATACAATGCCGCATGTGGATCATCATAAAGAAAACATGATGGATGCGATTTTCTTAGGTGATTGTTTATGTGAAGTCATTATGGATGGCATTCATGTACAGCCATATATGCTGAAATGGATGATACCAATGATTGGAAGTAAGCGAATCACCGCAATATCAGATAGTAAATTTGCTGGATTAGATACCCATGGTGTTCATCCAATAGATGAGCATGTCAGTATTATCAATGGTGCTGTGTATATGGATGGGGAACTGAAACGGGGATGTCGTGATTTATTATCAACATTTACGTATTTGTACAAGGAACTGCATTTTGATTTAATGGAATGTGTGGATATGTGTTCTTTAAATGCCGCAAAGAAGTTAAAGACGTATGCTCATGAAATTGGTTTGGGTAAAAAGATTGATCTGGTAATTTTAGATCATCATTTAAAATTAAAAGAAGTTGTTATCAATGGAAGAAGCATGTTGTAGTGCTTCTTTTGTTTTTAAGGCGTTTGAGGGATGTTTTACTGTCAGGTAAACAAATACCTGTATTTATCATAAACATTGCTGAGAATGGATAAAAAGTAGGATATAAATAAAAAAAAGAACGCATATCGCGTTCTTTTATACATATTACTGAGGTCTTACTACCTGGAATGCTCCAGAACTACAGTTTACAGAGAACAGAACAGTCTGATTTCCGTTGAAACCACCGTGTACTGCCATACCATCACCAGCATAGATTGCTACGTGACCATTGTAAACCAATACATCACCAGGCTGTGCCTGTGAGTAAGATACTGTAGGTCCAAGACTTAAGTATTCTGCAGGCCATCCGTGGAAATAAATTCCAGCAGCAGCCAATGAGTTACTAACTAATGCTGTACAGTCCTGGTTAACACCTAACTGGGACATTGCAGCTGAATAGATAGAACCATCTGCATTACCAACGTTTGCTTTATAAGAATTTGAGCTTGATTTAGAAGAGCTGTTGCCTCTAGAAGCTGTTTCAACAACATTTCCATTGTCATCAATCTGATCTTCCATTTCTTCTTCATCTTCTTCGATTGGTGTAGCTACACCATTCTTAGCAAATTTGTATCCTGCATATTCATCACAGTCATATAACATCTGACCTTTTTTATCGAAGTAATATTTATCACCATCGATTGTTTTCCAGCCTTTTGTCATATTACCATACTTGTCATAATAGAATTTTTCTTTACCTTTTTTTACCCAACCTACGTTTAATGTACCATCATCATTAAATGTGTAAGTTTTGTCACCGATTTTTGTTTTTCCGGTTGCTAATGAACCATCAGCATTGAAGTACAGTTTCTTTCCGTCAACTTCCTGCCATCCAGTTTTGATTGCACCTTTGTCATCAAACAGATATGATTTGTCATCAATCTTCTGAAGACCAGTTACTTTATCACCGAATTCGTTGAAGTAAGATGTTTTTTCAGTATTCCATCCGTTCAACAGATCTCCGTCTTTACTAAATGTGTATTGACGACCTTCAATGATCTGTACACCAGATAGTTTAATACCATTTGCGTCGAAGAAATATTTCTTTCCTTCGATTGTCTGCCAACCTGTTACTGGGTGTCCTTCATCGTTACAGAAGTAAACACCATCTTCAAGAGTCAGCCAGCCAGTTGCCTTTTCGTTATTTGCGTTTATATAAACTCTGTCTGCTCCGTTACCTTTCCATCCTGTAGAATTTTCCATTGCATACGCAGTGGTTACCGCAGTACCTGCTGTAGCAAAGCATAGGAATAATGCGACTTTTTTAGCGTTTTTTTCAATAAAATTCATTTTATCACCTCGACATCAACGCCCTCATTGTAACAAACGCCCAAACGCTTTGCAACCCCAAAAATAGTTGAAACTTACGAATTTGTCACTTTTGGAGTGGGTATAAAACCTAAAATGAGTCGATAATCAAAGGATTTTGAGGAATTTCAAAAATAAAAAAATATTTTTCAAATTTTTTTGAATTTCACACAATATTCACAAATTTATAGACAATATTACCGAAATGTACACTACCTTTAGCCAAAAACAGTCATGATAACGTTTTCATCGCTCTTTGAGATACCAGTAGATACTTCCATCCTGTGCATCTTCTCCAGTAACAGGATTCACCTTGCGCTGTATGATGTTGTCACTTGGCTGATACCAGATGCCATCTTTGTGAGCATACAGGGTATCAAAGCTCTGCTTGAAGATATTTTTGGAAACCATGTAATAGTCTTTGCTTAAATCACGATTATCATCAAAGCCACTCCACACCCCGATAGTATATTCTGGATTAAATCCCATCACCCAGGAATCCCAGTCACTGGTACCTGATTTTACCGCAACTTTCACATTTGGATTGGAGCCATACATACTAGGCAGGCCATAGGTCTTGTTTTTGATATCATAGGTTGCTGTCAACATCTGATCAAGCACTAGGGTTTCATCACGCTGTAACAAACGCTTGGGTTCTACTTTGCGTTCATATAGTACTTCATCTTTATTGGTGATACGAGCAATCATGGAGGGTTCTATATAAAGCCCCTCACTGGCAAAGGTATTATAGATGCCACTTAAATCACTAACTGACATATTCACACAGCCTAACGCTTCACTGGCATTTGGCTGTGATTGGGTGATACCAAAATCAAGCAGTGCTTTATGTAGTGTATCGATACCCAGAAACAAATGTGTTTTGACAGCATAGATATTATCTGACATCGCAATAGCATTGATCATGCTGATTTTCTGATTCGGATATTGATTGTTGTAGTTGTGTGGCTTGTATTCATCATGTTCACCAAGTGGGAAGGTTGTTTCTTGAGATAAAAACTGGGTGGATGGCGTAAAACCTTGTTGAAGCGCGCAATAGTATAACAGTGGCTTTACTGTACTGGCAATTTGACGGGAAGAATGTATTGCCCGGTTGTATTGTGAAATCGTATAATCTTTTCCACCGGATAATGCCAAGATATTTCCAGTGAAGGGCTGGGTAATGATACCAGCAACTTCCAGTTCATTATCTGCGCTGGTATTGTTTTGAATTGCTGTGGATAACGCCTGCTGGGCATCAGGGTCATAATAGGTATCAATTTTGATTTCCTGATTTAAATCAATGTGCATTTGATTCAGTTGAGAAATGATTGCGTCAATGTAGTACTGGTTGATGCCGCTGGTCTTGGTTTCTTCTTTGGTGGATAAAGTCAAAGGTTCTTCCATGGCAGATTGATAAGTAGCATCATCAATCAGATGATTGTTTTTTAGAATACCCAGAATCAAATGTTCCCGCTGCAGGGCATTGTCTGGATGAAGAAATGGGGAATAGATACTTGGTCCATTGGGTATTCCAATCAACATCGCAACCTGGGCAACACTTAAATCCTTCATATCCTTGTCAAAGAAATAATGGGATGCAGCATTGATGCCATAGATGCCATGCCCAAAGTATGCTGTATTTAAATATCCCTCCAAAATTTCTTCTTTACTGTATTGCATTTCTAAACGCGCAGCATAATACATTTCCTGAACCTTGCGGGATAGGGTCTGTTCATTTGTTAGAAATAAATTCTTTGCGTATTGTTGTGTGATGGTAGAGCCACCTTCCACAATGCTTTTGGATTTGATATCAGTAAGCAGGGCTTTGGATATCCGAATAGGATCAAAGCCGGCATGGGAATAAAAACGTTTATCCTCCACACTGACAAATGCTTTTTGAATAAACTCTGGAATATCATCAATCTTTGTCCACTTCATATCTTTCTTAAAATTGGATTCATACATGATATCTCCATTCTTGTCATAGATGGTGATATTCTTTCTTTGCTCATCTAAAGACAAAGTATCCATGTAGGCAATGCCATACAAAAGAATCAAAGCAGTCAGGATAAGAAAAGTGAAACAAAAAATGATACGTTTAAATAGTTTCATAGCGCCACCTCTTCATGTCTTAGTGTGAGCAATTTTATGTCTTTCTAAACGAAATGGTATGGAAAAATGCCAAATTTAATGCAAAATCGATATTATAAAAGTGGAATATGATATTTTTGACTTATAATGCTGTACCACTGTTAGACCATGGATTCCGGGTATGAAAGCGCATTCTTTACAAATCCGTGGGTTTTTGATGCTGATTTCTGATTTTTCATGAAATGCAGGTGTTATTCGCCTATTATACGAATTATATTATAAAAGTGGAATATGATACTTTTATAAATTAAACCTGATTAACAAACAAGAATTTTTCGTCTTATATATATAAGGAAGAGATTTTTTAAGAAGTAAAACATGCATATATATAATATAAGGAAGAACAATTATTTGGAATATGATTTTTGTGATATATAATATAAGGAAAGAAAACAGGCGAAAAAACCGAAAACCAAAAGTTTTTAATCTTTTTGACTAAAAAAGGTTGCATGAATATAAAATTCTGCTATAATGCTCATGATAAGTGGTGAGAACATGAAGAAACATCTTACAGTGAAACAAAAGCATCGATACACAAATGAGAAAAATCTGATGTTTGAAGGCCATGTAAATTTAGTGAAAAAAGGGTCTTCTCTGTGTATGGAATATGTGGAAAAGGATGGGGTAGCATCTGTGAATATTGTCGCAGATGATGAAGGACTTCGTATTGAACGAAAAGGTGAAGTCATTTCAAATCTGCATTTCCAAATGAATGAGAAAACCTGCGGAAGTGTACTGTCAGAATTTGGCACGATTGACTTGGAAATTTATACGTATAAATATATAAGGAAAGATAACATCATCGCATTGGAATATGATATCCTCAGCGGTGGTGAAGTGACAGATGGCTACCGGATTTTATGGATATTGAAGGAGGATCAGGCATGAACCAGATCGAGATGAGTTTAAAGCATGCGTTGAAGGATGCTGTATCAAAAGCGTTTGGACAAGAATTGCAAGAAGACAATATCGTGATTGAAATTCCAAAGGATAAAAGCCATGGAGATTACTCAACTAATGTTGCCATGCAGTTAACAAGAATTTTGAAAAACAACCCAAGAAAGATTGCGGAAGGTATTATGGAAGCACTTGATAAAGATGCTGCGGATATCGAAAGCTGTGAAATTGCAGGACCTGGTTTTATCAACTTTAAAATCAAAAATACATCTTTGGCAAAGATTATTGAAACAGTCTTGGCACAGGGTGATAATTTTGGTCATAATGATACAGGTCATAACATAAAAGTGAATGTGGAATATGTATCCGCAAATCCTACTGGCGACTTGCATCTTGGACATGCCAGAGGTGCAGCATGGGGTGATAGCATTACCCGTTTGATGAAGGCAAGTGGCTATGATGTATGCCGTGAGTATTATGTAAATGATGCAGGTAATCAGATTATCAATCTTGGTAAATCTTTGCAGGCAAGATATCGTGAACACATGGGACTTGACTTTGTATTGCCTGAAGATGGATACCATGGAGAAGATGTAAAAAAGATTGCCATTGAATTAGCGGAAACATATAAAGATACTTATGTAGAAGAAAATGAAGAGAACTTAAAGTTCTTTAAAGAAAAAGGTATTGAGTTTGAATTGAATAAAATCAAACGTGACTTAGATTACTTCCGTGTACACTTTGATGTATGGAGTAGTGAACAAAAGATTCGTGATGATGGTAAAGTAGAAGCGGCTTTAAAGGTGCTGGATGAAAAAGGCATGACTTATGAAAAAGATGGGGCTTTATGGTTTGCGACTACTAAGTTTAACGATGATAAAGATCGTGTATTAAGAAAAACAGATGGTTCTTACACATATCTTGTACCAGATATCGCTTATCATAAAGATAAACTGGATCGTGGTTTTGATATGTTGGTAGATTTGCTTGGCGCAGATCACCATGGATATATTCCTCGTTTGAAGGCAAGTATTGAAGCATTGGGTAATGATCCTGATAAGTTACAGGTAGACATTATTCAGATGGTTCGTCTTGTGGAAAACGGTGAAGAAGTGAAGATGAGTAAGCGTTTAGGAAATGCGGTTACGATTCGTGAGTTATGTGATGAAGTAGGTGTAGATGCTGTACGTTACTTCTTTGTTCAGCGTGCCGTTGATACACACTTTGATTTCGATTTAGGCTTAGCAAGAAAACAGAGTAATGACAACCCTGTGTACTATGCACAATATGCACACGCAAGAATGTGTTCTATCCTGCGTCAGGCACCTGAAATGAAAGAAGCAGAAAACTTTGATTTATTAACACATGAAAAAGAAATCGCATTGATGAAGTACATCAATGAATTTACAAATGTAGTGGCAGATGCCGCAAAAACACGTTCGCCTCATAAGGTATGTAATTACATTCAGAAACTTGCAGCTTATTTCCACAGTTTCTACAATGCATGTAAAGTCATTGATATGGAACATGAAGAATTGAGTGCACAAAGACTGGCACTGTTAAAGGCCACAAAAATCACGCTGAAAAACGCCTTGGAACTGATCGGTGTAGAAGCTATTGAAAAAATGTAGGAGGATTTAGTTTAACATGAAAAAAGCAATGATCGATGTCGCATATGAACAGTTATCCACAAAGAAAAAACCGGTAACTTTTATTAAGCTGTGGGAAGAAATCTGTCAGATTATGGGATTTACACAGGCACAGGAAGAAGATAATATTGCACAATTCTATAGTGATTTATCTTTAGATGATCGTTTTGTATGTGTAGGGGAAAACAAATGGGATTTAAGAGAACGTCACACATATAACGAAGTTGTTGTGGATACAAGTGAAATTCTGATTGACGAAGATGAAGATGATACAGATAGTCATGAAGATGATATCCCACCATTAAAAACTACAGAAGAAGATTATTAATATGAAGGCACATCATAAATGGTGTGCTTTTTCTATGTGTATGCGCTTAAATCGTGGAAACAAGTGAAATAAATAACAATAACCCTTTTCAAAAAGGGAAAAATGAAGTAGAATAAGAGTGTAAATTGAAATCAAGGAGGAATATACTTATGGCATTAGTTTCAGCAAAAGACATGATTGAAAAAGCTCATGCAGGTCATTATGCAATTGGAGCATTCAACATTAACAACATGGAATGGATCAAATCTATTTTATTGGCAGCAGAAGAAGCAAAATCACCTGTTATGTTAGGTGTTTCTGAAGGCGCTGGTAAATACATGTGTGGATTTGAAAACGTAGTAGCAATGGTAAAAGGAATCCACGATTACTTAGGAATCACAGTTCCAGTTGCTTTACACTTAGACCACGGTTCTTACGAAGGAGCAAAAGCTTGTATCGAAGCTGGTTTCACTTCTGTAATGTTCGATGGTTCTCACTATGCATTTGAAGAAAACTTAGAAAAATCTAAAGAAATGATTGCTTTAGCTCACTCTAAAGGTATTTCTATCGAATGTGAAGTTGGTGGCATCGGTGGTGAAGAAGACGGTGTTGCTTCTATGGGTGAATTAGCTGACCCTCAGGAATGTAAGACAATCGCTGAATTAGGCGTTGACTTCTTAGCTGCTGGTATCGGTAATATCCACGGTAAATATCCTGCTGACTGGGCTGGATTAAACTTTGATCGTTTAGGAGAAATCCAGAACGTTACAAATGGTAAACCATTAGTATTGCACGGTGGTTCAGGAATCCCTGCAGATCAGATCGCAAAAGCTATTTCTTTAGGTGTATCTAAAATCAACGTTAACACAGAACTTCAGTTAGAATTTGCTGCTGCTACACGTAAATACATCGAAGAAGGTAAAGATCAGCAAGGTAAAGGTTATGACCCTC
Organism: Absiella sp. AM09-50; assembly: GCF_003433845.1. NCBI lineage: Bacteria > Bacillati > Bacillota > Erysipelotrichia > Erysipelotrichales > Erysipelotrichaceae > Amedibacterium > Absiella sp. AM09-50. The sequence goes on along the minus strand of NZ_QVFI01000013.1, from coordinate 92,407 downwards.
GTAAACTGTTAAAACCAGGTGCTGATGCAATCCAGGCAAAAGTTGTTGCTATGATGAATCAGTTCGGTTCTGCTGGAAAAGCTGAATAAGAATGACAGATAGGCGGTATGTTCAACATATCGTCTTTTTTTGTTTAAAAAAATCTGTGAGTATATCACAGATTTTTAGTAACAATCCATACCAGACAGCTTAAATTCCATAAGTGCCTGTTTGTAAGAATAATTTTTAATAAATTCAAAATCTAAAGCTTTTAATGTCTTATCATCAACACTTTCAACATCAATATCGATATCAATGATTAATGATGATCCAACAACATAAATATCAGTATACAAACCATCTTCATCACCAGTTAAACCAAATTGGCTTAATATCTGGGAACTTACCATATCTAATTGACTTTCATCAAGAAGGTTTGGATCAGTACCTAATTGTTCTTTGTCGATATCGATTGATAAAAGCATACCAGTAATCTTATCGTTTTTGCCGGATAAGGAAACATATAACATCATTTCCTTTTGATCAATGGAACATGTTTTATATTGGTAATCATCATCTCCATAAGAATAAAGATTATCTGTATCAGAATCATCATCAGTATCATTATAGCCATAATCATTATTTCCATAAGGGGAATATAAGGAATCATTTGGCAATAGATTTTTATCTAAATCATTTACCGTTGGTTGTAGTCCAATGAATAATAAAATACTAAAAGCTAATCCTAATGCCACTGAAATAGATACAATTATCGTTTTCATAATATCTTTTCTATGTGAGGAAACTGCTTGTTTAAGAAAAGATGCATAATCATCTGATATACAGGAAATATATAAAGCAGTTGCTTCTTGTTGTATATCTGAGATCCATTGATCAGTCTTGTAATTACGTTTTTCTAACTCGGATAAACGACAATATTTCTTCAATAGAGCTTTTTTACATAGGGCTTCTTGTCCTTGTTCTACCATTGCTTTAATATCGCTATATGGGCGATGGCAGTTTGGACAGGTTTCACCTATACGATGGATATTTCCACAGGCACATATGTAATAAGTTTCCTGAATGGATGGCATCATCGTGATATCCATTTGTTGTAATAATAGTGCATTTCTTTCCTGGTTACATTGTTCATCTGTTAATGTGATTTTTATATCTTCTTTCACAAAAGGATATGTTTTTCCATCCATTTGATATGATGTGACTTCTAAAGAGATATCGGATAAGTCATCTTCCACAGGAATCAGACAGCCTTTTAAATAAGGCTGATAGTTATGCTTGATTTTATGAAATTCTTTAACAGAAACCGTTTTTGTTTGATCACCTTGCTGTATTTGAAAGTTTACTTCCTCCAAATGCATGTATTTGTTTCTACAGTACAGGTATACTTTTAAGTAATGCCCATTCTGTGCTACATGTTCATATCGATAAAGCCAGATCAGATTATCAGGATGATAAGAACGGTTCCTATATAAGTCTAATAGAAACTGATAGCGATATTTCATATTAGAACTCCAGTTTGTCTGTTTGATTATTTAATGTGCCATCATCATAAAGCTTTTTGTATAAGTCCTGTAGTAATGCATATTGTTTTTCCTGTACCTGTACCATATTTCCATAAGCATATGTTTTTAGGAATGCGATATATGCAAAGAATAAAATCATAACGATATAAACAGCCGCAATGAACAGAACCATCATGCCGGTACCTGTATCTCCATCAGCAATGATTCCCATTCCACCAAAGATGCCAAATAGTGCAACAAGCACTGCAAGCACTAAGAAAATGTAAAAAGTAATTCTACCAAACTTTTTAAGTTTTTCTCCACAATCATTTCCAGTAATATTTTTTAATTTCATATTCTTCTCCTCCTTCATTCCTTTAGGAATGTCAATATATAGTATATCATAAAAATAGTAATGTTTTAAAAAAGTAAAGCTTTTTGTAAAAAAGACTTTTGTACAGGTCATTTTGTAAAGATTTTGATAGTTATTTCTGAATTTATAGTAAAAAACATGGAGAATTCTCCATGTTTTATAAAAGGGTATTTGTTCATGTTTACAAGAGAGCGGGAAGTATAGATACTTCCTTATATATTATGATAAGCTTTTTAAATATGCAGCAATTTCTTCATCTTTGCAGTTTGGGTAGAAATATTCTGCAAAGTGTTTGCCAGCAATCGTTTCTTTTAAGAAATCCTGATCAATTTCTTTTAGAACCTGAAGCAGTGGTTTATAAGTAATTGCCTTTACGCTGTCTAAAATCTTTTTATTGCGTTGCTCTGGCTCGCGTCTTTCTTTTGGATATCCTCCGCCAAATGGTTCAGAGAATAGTTTGGCAAATGTATCATGCAGATTGATTTCTGCGCCCCAGCCGAAGTTCTGCGCAAATGGCATAGCAATGCAGTTGCCATCATTTACCTGTCCAAATAAATACGCATCTAATGGATTAGCAATACGTCCACAGATGACATTTGGAAAAGAGTTACAGGCAAGCATTGCGCCCTGTCCTGTTCCACATCCTGTGACAACAAAGTCTGCAGCACCGCTTGTTAAAAGGATACTTGCTAAAAGACCGTTTTTCACATATGTTAATTGTACTTCATCTTCAGCAGTGTACATACCATAATTAAATACAGTATGACCTGCTTTTTCTGCTTCTTCTTTTAATACTTCATAGATTTGTGCGTTTTTCGCAGCTTGTGAGTTTTCATTGATTAAAGCAATTTTCATGTTACACATTCCTCCTTATTGTGGTTGTTTACCGATATAGGCTAAGATACCGCCATCTACATATAAAATATGTCCATTGACAAAGTTACTGGCATCACTTGCCAGAAATACTGCAGATCCCATCAAGTCAACCGGTGTTCCCCAGCGAGCAGCTGGTGTTTTTGATACAATAAACTGATCAAAAGGATGTCGGCTTCCATCGGGTTGTTTTTCTCTTAATGGCGCAGTCTGTGGTGTGGCGATGTAACCTGGACCTATAGCATTGCACTGGATATTGGCTTCACCATATTCACTACAGATATTTTTTGTCAACATCTTTAAGCCGCCTTTGGCCGCCGCATAGGCACTGACGGTTTCACGTCCTAGTTCACTCATCATACTGCAGATATTGATGATTTTTCCATGACCTTTTTTTATCATAGAAGGCAATACGGCTTTTGATACGATAAATGGTGCATTTAAGTCTACATCTATAACACTTCTAAAATCTTCAGCACTCATATCCAGCATAGGGATACGTTTGATGATTCCAGCATTATTTACCAGAATATCAATTGTACCAACTTCTTCTTCGATTTGTTTTACCATTGCTTGTACAGCTTTTTCATCTGTAACATCGCATACATAACCTTTAGCAGGAATTCCTGCTTCTTGATATGCAAGCATGGCTTTATCTACAGAAGCCTGTCGACTGGTGTTGAAAACGATGGTTGCACCTGCTTTGTGATAAGCAGTGGCAATCGCAAAACCTATACCATAAGCAGCACCGGTAATAAGTGCTACTTTGCCTTTTAAGGAAAAGGCATCCATTGTGAATTCTTCCATGATTTTCCTCCTATCGCTGTACTCTGCCTGAGCCATCGCCATTGGCTAGATTTTCTACTTCTTTTACACTGACTCGATTATAATCTCCTTCAATACTGTGTTTTAAACAGCTTGCCGCTACCGCAAATTCGATCGTATCCTGTGGCTTTTTCTTCATAAGCATCGCATAGATCAAACCTGCGCCAAAGGAATCTCCACCACCAACACGATCAACGATGTGTACAGGGTATTTCTTTGAGAAATAAGCTTCATCATTTGTATACAACATCGCTGCCCAGTTGTTGTCGGATGCAGAAATACTTTCACGTAAGGTAATGGCTACAGCTTTACATCCAAAACGATGAATTAACTGTTTTGCGACATCGATATATCCTTCATGATTTAACTGACCACTTGTGATATCCGTATTACTTGCCTTGATGCCAAATACTTTTTCGGCATCTTCTTCATTGGCGATGCATACATCCACATACTGCATCAGCTCATCCATGACTTGTCCTGCTTTTTCACTTGTCCATAATTTCTTACGGAAGTTTAAATCACAGGAAATCATGACGCCTTCTTCTTTTGCGGCTTTACATGCCTCTAATGTGATAGCGGAAAGTGTATCGCTTAATGCTGGTGTGATTCCAGTAAAATGAAACCAGTCTGCACCTTCAAATATTTCAGACCAGTTGAAATCTTCTGGTATTGCTTCTGCGATGGCAGAATGTGCACGATCATAAATGACCTGTGATGCACGTTGACTAGCACCTTTCTCCAAATAATAGATACCAACACGATCCCCACCACGAGTAATCATAGAAGTATCGACACCATATTTTCTTAAATCATTCACAGCACACTGTCCAATATCATGCGTTGGCAGTTTTGTGATAAAAGCTGCATCCAAGCCATAATTAGCAAGTGATACTGCGACATTGGCTTCTCCACCACCAAAGGTTGCCTCAAAGTCATTTGCTTGTGAAAAACGATAATAGCCATGTGGTGCTAATCGCAGCATGATTTCTCCAAAAGTGATAACTTTCATGTTATACCTCCATTTTTACATCAGGATTGATTAGGTGAATGCCAAATCCGGCAATCTCCATATCCAGATAAACAAAGTTAATCAAATGCGTTTTCTTGTTTCTTGTGATGCTGTCTTCAACAAAGTGGATACCCTGTTTTGCTAATTGATACATGGCACGTTGTGGATATGGGGTATAAATACCAATGTGGCCGTTTTCTCCTCTGCCTTTGTTGTGCAATACTTCAAAACCAACGCCGGCAAAGTTAGATTTCGGCTTTTTATAATATGTGAAATGAAACAGATCACATAACTGTTTTGCAGTCGCAAGAGATGCTTCTTCGTTTTCACTGTTGATACCAATATGAATCAGTTGATAATCCAGCATATGTTTTACTGCTTCTTTACATAATGCTTCAATACCATCCCAGTCTTTTGCGTTTACCAGATCATTTGGCAACATGAAGCTTCCACCAATCGCAGATACATTAGGTAAAGATAAATACTCATGCATGTTGTTCATATTGATACCGCCAGTTGGCATAAAGCTTAATTCCTGATAAGGACCGCTGAAATCTTTAATTTTCTTAGCACCGCCACTACTCTGGGCAGGAAAGAATTTTAAAACTTTTAGGCCATAAGACATGGCTAATTCTACTTCACTTGCACTGGATACACCTGGATACACATCGATATCGTGATCAATACACCAGGCAACAACTTTTTCATTAAAGCCTGGAGAAACGATAAAGGCTGCACCAGCATCCACCGCTTCCTGTGCCTGTTCAACACTTAATACAGTGCCTGCACCGACCAACATATCGGGTAATGCCTGATGAATGGTTTGGATTGCGTATTTGGCATGTTCACTGCGGAAAGTGATTTCCGCAACATCCAGTCCTCCGTTATATAATGCCTGAGCTAAAGGCAGCGCATCTTCTTTTGCCATGATTTTCACGACAGGCACAATACCAATCTGTGAAATTCGTTCCATATGTTTATTCATGAAATCCCTGCTTTCTTTTACGTATGTCTAGTACGCAGTTTACTTTTATCTATAGTAAACCAGTTCACTAACAGTATAATTTGGTAAACCGATTTTGTCAATAGTTTTCGTCAATAAACTAAAACATGGCAATAACGTGATAATTATATAAGAAAGCATAGAAAAAGGTAGAAAATAAATAAAAAAATTTTATAGAAAAAGATTGACATGGAAGCACTTTCCACTTATAATGTAAACGTCTAGTAAACCGGTTTGCTTTAAACAACAGATTCACTTGAATCAGGAGGTAACAAACGTATGGTAAGAAAGGTGAATATCGAAGAAATTAAAAAACGCGATGAATTTCTCAATACACCAGCAATGACGAAAGATGAATTAAACAAAGCGATGAAGGAATGTATCCTGCAGGTTGATCTGAACATGGAATACTTCAAAGATAAATTTCCTTATTCTGCGACAAAACAACAGACGTATCCAATCATAGAAAATATTGAATGGACAGATGGATTCTGGACAGGAATGCTTTGGCTGGCATATGAATATACACATGAGGAAAAATATCGTATACTTGCAGACCGTAATGTGGAAAGCTTTCTACATCGTGTAGAAAATCGAATTGAATTAGATCATCATGATTTAGGATTCCTTTATTCTTTATCCTGTGTGGCTGGTTATAAATTAACTGGCAATGAACATGCAAAACGTGCTGGTATACTGGCAGCTGACAAGCTGATGGAACGCTGGCAGGAAAAAGGTGGATTCTTACAGGCATGGGGTCCATTAGACAGTAAAGAACATTATCGTTTTATCATCGACTGTATGTTAAACATTCCATTATTGTATTGGGCAAGTGAAACAACTGGTGATGAGAAATACGCAAAAATTGCACAACGACACTTTGAAACAAGCTGTCAATATGTGATTCGTGATGATGCCAGTGCTTATCATACCTTCTATATGAATCCTGAAACAGGTGGTCCTGATCATGGCGCAACTCGTCAGGGATATAGTGATGACAGCTCCTGGGCCAGAGGACAGGCATGGGGTATCTATGGTATTCCTTTAAATATCCGTTATACAAAACAGTTGGAATATTGCGATATATATAAAGGGATGACGAATTATTTCTTAAATCGTTTGCCAGAAGATAACGTATGTTATTGGGATCTGATATTTACGGATGATCCTGATCAATCTAGAGATTCCAGTGCTGCTGCCATTGCAGTATGTGGTATGTTGGAAATGGATCATAACTTATCCGATGAAGATCCATATAAAAAAGTATACCAGGGAGCAAGTGCTAATATCTTGCGTTCTTTGATGAAACATTATACATGTAAACAACATAAACAGGGTGATCCGATTCTTTATCATGGTGTTTATTCATGGCACAGTGGAAAAGGTGTGGATGAAGGTAATATCTGGGGAGATTACTTCTATATGGAAGCCTTAATAAGACAGTTAAAAGAATGGAACCCATATTGGTAAGGAGGAATGATTATGAGTACACCAAATATTTTAATGACAAGAATTGATGAACGTTTAGTACATGGACAAGGACAGCTTTGGGTAAAATCCATTGGTGCCAATACGGTAATTGTCGCAAATGATGAAACTGCAAATGATGCGATGTCACAAACATTAATGAAAACTGTTGTGCCAAAGGAAATCGCAATGCGTTTTTATCCTGTACAGAAAGTCATTGACATTATACATAAAGCAAATCCTGCACAATCCATCTTTATTATTGTGAAAGATTGTAAAGATGCACTTCGTCTGGTAGAAGGAGGCGTACCGATTCATGAAATCAATATCGGTAATATCCATAACAGCGAAGGTAAAGAAAAAGTAACACGTTCTATTTTCCTTGGAAAAGAGGATAAAGATGCTTTACGTACAATGATTGAAAAATACAATGTAACATTTAACACCAAAACCACGCCAAGTGGCAATGATGGAAGTATACAGGTAGATATTAAAAATTATTTATAAGAAAGGTGAGGTAACCAAATGGATATTACAATTATTCAGGCCATATTGATTGGCCTTTGGACAGCATTCTGTTATGCAGGTATGCTGTGGGGAATTTATACAAACAGAGCTATCGTTTTAAGCTTTGGTGTGGGTGTGATTTTAGGCAATATTCCAATCGCATTAGAGTGTGGAGCAATTGCGGAATTAGCATTTATGGGATTTGGCGTTGGTGCTGGTGGTACAGTTCCACCAAATCCAATCGGTCCGGGCATCATTGGTACTTTAATGGCAATTACAATGCCAGGAGATGTTACTCCAGAAAGTGCATTATCTTTATCGCTTCCATTTGCTGTCGCAATTCAGTTCTTACAGACAGCAATCTATACCGTACGTGCAGGAGCTCCAGAAGGTGCTGCAAATTCATTAAAGAAACATAACTTCAAAGCATTTAAGAGAGGCGCAAATATGACCGTATGGCTGTTTGCTATCGTAGGATTTATCTTAGGCTTCTTAGGTGCATTCAGTATGGATACCTTAAGCAACCTGGTTGCACTTGTACCAAAGTGGCTATTAGATGGTTTAACAGTTGCCGGTGGTATGCTTCCAGCAATTGGTTTTGCGATGATTATGAGTGTTATGTTGAAAAAAGAATTTATCCCATTTGCTTTATTAGGATATATTTTAGCCGGATTCTTAAAACTGCCAGTTATTGGTATCGCACTTGTTGGTGCAGTATTCGCATTAAAACACTATAATGAAACAGAAAAAGCAGCAGCAAATCCTGCTGGTGCCCCAACACAGGAGGTAGAACACGATGACTGGATCTAATAAATTAACAAAAAGAGATTATACCGTCACAACCTTACGTGCATTTTTCTTACAAAATGGTTTTAACTATAGTAACTATCAAGGTTTAGGGTATGCTCTTGTCATGTATCCTGCATTAAAAAAGTTATATGGAAATGATGCAGACAAGTTCGCAGAAGAATTGAATAATAACTGTGAATTTTATAACACAAACCCTAACTTCTTGCCATTTATTACATCTATTCACTTAGCAATGGCAGAGAGTGGTATGGAATATGAGGAAATTCGTGGTATCAAAATGGCCTTGATGGGTCCACTTGCTGGTATCGGTGATTCCTTATCACAGTTCTGTATCGCCCCATTATTCTCTACAATCTTTGCCTCAATGGCAATGGATCATATTGCAGCTGCACCAATTTTATTCCTGTTAGCAGAAAATATTGTCTTGCTGGCAATTAAACTGGTCATGGGTGGTTATGGTAGAAAACTTGGTACTACCATGATTGATAAGCTTTCAGAAAAAATGGGTGTAATATCAGATGCTGCCAGCATGATTGGTGTTACCGTAATTGCAGGCTTAGCCGCAACATTTGTTAAAATGAGTGTAGCAATCACATTTGCTTCCAATCAGGCAGCAGTAGAAGGAAAAACGCAGTCTGTTGTAGATATTCAGGCAATGCTTGATAAAGTAGCTCCTGCATTACTACCAGTTTTATATACCTTGTTGATGTATTATCTTATCAAGAAAAAAGGTGTAACAACGTATGTACTGGTATTGATTACTGTTGTGATTGGTATTGCATTTAGCTTACTTGGTATCTTGAAATAAAGAATATAAGGGGAATATCGTGTTCCCCTTTTTTTGTCAGAAAGGAGAAGTTTTATGAAAAAAATTATCACAGGTGCATTAAGCAGTGCTTTGTTTTTGCAGACAGGTATTATGATAGTGCCGATTTCCGCAAAAGAAACACAGAAGGCGATATTAAGTGAAAATGATACATTAACATATATGAATAAAATTAAAGATAGCTTTAAAAACTATGTTGCAGGAAATGAAACAAGTAATTCTCAACCAGTTTTGGCATCTAAAATCAGTTCAATAGAAAAAGCAGCGGATAGCGCTTTTTCATCCTATAAAGGCGAAGATGATTTCATATTTGATGGAATAAACATCAGTTCTAAAGCGACATCAGAAGTAGAAAATTCAGATAATTTATACAAAACAACGCAGAATATTTATAAAATGGCTCTTGCATATGGTACCTATGGCACAAAGTATTACCATGATAAAACAAGTGAAGATATCATTTGTGATGCCATTCAAAAATTTTATGATCAGGCTTTTTCTAAATATTATGATTATTCTAAAGATGGCTTGATGTTTGGCAACTGGTGGAATTGGGAAATCGGCATGCCAACACAGTTAAGTGATACTTTTGTCTTTATGGAAAAAGCCTTAAATGATAGAAATCCAGAGTTGATTAAAAACTATGTCAAAGGCTTTGATAATTATTTACGTAATGGAAAAAATGGAGATGTTGATTTAACCGCACCTCAACATACAGGCACAAATCTTGCGGATATCACAATGAATCGTATATTACAGGGTACTGTGACCCATGATGAAAAAAGAATTGAAAAAGCTGTACAAGATATGATGAGTGTTTTTTCTACCATTGATCCTTACAATATTGTAAATGGGAATACTGATGGAGTATATGCTGATGGATCTTTTATCCAGCATCATCGTGTCGCATACACTGGCTCTTATGGAAAACTATTGCTTCAAAGGGCTGTACAGGCCTTAGTCATTTTAAATGATACACCCTGGCAGCCAAGTGATCAATTAGATACATTACAAAACTGGGTTTATAACAGTTTTGCGCCTGTTATGTATGAAGGATATATGATGGAGATTGTAAAAGGGCGTGCCGTATCCAGAACAGCAAGTGGCTATAGTGATGCGACTGGCGTCATCGAATCTATGGTATTGCTTACACAATTTTTACCAAATCAAGAAAAAGCAAAGATGGAAAGTCAGATAAAATATATGGTACAGTCTATGCCAACAAAGTTAAACGCAAATGGTTTGACGTTGTCTGCTGTAGTGCCTTATCAAAATATTATGAATGATGAAAATATCCAGGCAGTCAGCCAGTTGAAAAAAGGTTCTTATGCATTCAATGCTATGGATAAAAACATTCAGGTTGGGGATGGTTTTGCGTTCGCATTATCAAGAAGTTCTAATCGTATATCAAAATATGAATATATGAGTGGAGAAAATTTAAAGCCATGGTTTCAGGGAGATGGTGCATTCTATCTTTATTTAGCTGGTCGTGATCAGAGTAAATCATTTGGTGTAAATTATATGGCAGCGATAGATCCATACCGTATGCCTGGTACCACCGTTCCTAATGAAAATCGTTTGACTATTCCAGAAATGTTTCATGGCAGTGCCTTTTATCCAGGATATCCAGCTGGCAGTGAGGAACAAAATGATTATGTATATTTCCCTGTAGGTACCAATCATTTTTCAGGCAGTGTGACATTAAATGGGAATACTGTTGCTGGAATGCAATTAGGGGATGATAATGCTTATGTCGCAAAACAACAAGGTATATTAGGTGATGATTTTATTGCATATAAAAATGCGAATGCGAATAAGTCATGGTTTATGTTTGGTAATAAAATTGTTGTTTTAGGTTCTGATATCCATGATGAATTACATCGGGATGTTACCACAACCATTGATAATCGTATGTCTGATGTAAATGAAAAAACGAATGTTTCTGCGATGGACAAAGATGGAAAAGCTGTAGTTTTATCTAATGGTTCCCATGAACATCTTTCATGGATTCATTATCAGACAAATGAAGAGCACACAAGTATCGGATATTATTTTCCTGAAGATAAGGCAGTTGAGGTAAAAAATGAAACAAGAAGTGCCAATTTAAAAGATATCCGAACGCCAAATCCAGATAAAGAAATTAGTGAAAACTTTTTCACCTTGACTTATGAACATGGAAAAGACCCAAAACAAGACACATACAGCTATGTCATGATGCCAAATGCCAGTCAAGAAGAGATGAAAACATTTGCTCAAAATCCTGATATTCAGGTTCTTGCCAATACTGCAAGTGTACATGTTGTCAAAGATCTTTCACAAAATATGATCGGATATAACTTTTTCACGAAAGGAAACAGTAATGGAATTCAATGTGAATCAGCTGCTTCTATCCTAGAACAGGAAACGGATGGTGGAACATTATTTGCTGTATCTGATCCTACATTTGAACAAAAGGCCATCACTTTGACACTTGATAAAGATTATGAATTAACACAAAAACAAGATGCTGTCACAATCAAATATCAGGATGGCAAAACAATCATCACTGTAAATACAGATCAATCTTATGGTAAATCAATCAACTTCACATTAAAACAAAAAGCAAAACCACAGGATGATCAAAAAGATGAAAATACAGAAAAAGAACATCAAAATAAACCTGGGTCTGATACATCAGATCACAAAGAAAATACGGTAAAGAAAGAAACAGCGAAAACCAATGATGTAGATACCGGGGATCATACCAATCCCATATTTCCAGCAGGAATTGCGATGGTATCATTTGGCGCAATGGTAGAAATATATCGTATATCAAAAAAGAAAAGAAAATCATAAATAGATGAAGACTACTTCTTGTAAGTAGTTTTCACGCATAAGAAAGGATTCACGAAAATGGATATCAAGTATTGTAAAAAACAATTAGAAGCTTTGATTGCGTATAAACAAATTTCACATATCAAAGATTATATCACAAAACAAGACGAGGAATTGATCATAAAACAAGCTGATGAATTGCTTCAACAAGTCTTCACATTTGATAAACCATGGGATATGGAGCGTTGTAAAATACCATATTCTTTTGAAAAAATGGATTGGAATGTACAACGAAATGATGATGAAGAATGGTGCTTCATGTTAAATCGGATGGATTATTTAAACTATTTGATGCTGGCAGGATATCTTAAAGATGATAAAAAATATATTGAAAAAGGGAAAGCATTAATGTTTGACTGGATAGATGCACATCAAAAAATGGAGCCATCTTGCAGTACAAGAACCTTAGATACGGGCATTCGCATCATGAATTTCATGGAAACTCTTCCTTATATATATAGGGCGGGTATATTAAGCGATATAGAGCTGGAAAAAATCCTCTCTCATATCGACCAGCAAATTCAATATTTAAAAGATCACTACCTAACTAAGTATACCCTTAGCAACTGGGGAAGTATTCAGACATGTGCCATTATTTCTACAATGCCACTTTATCTTTCGAACTATTGTGAGAATGAGATATACAAGTGGGCACGTGCGGAAATTGAAACACAGTTTGGTATTCAGGTTTATGATGATGGTATGCAATGGGAACAATCTACCATGTATCATGTTGAAGTATTGAACTATGGAATGAAGGCGTTGTTTTATGATCGTTTCTATCATAATGAAGAATTGCCTGTTTTGAAACATCAAGTAGAAAAGCTGGCAGATGCATTATTGTATCAGGCAACTTTTGATTTCCATATTGAAACATTTGGCGATAGTGATCGTGCATGCATAAAAGATGTCATGACAAGAGCAGCCTCTTTATATCAAAATGGTGTATGGAAATATGGCGGGTATCCACAATATGATTTAGAAAGCTTATATACCTTTGGGGTAACAGAGGCCATCCAATATCAGAAGCTGCCAGTCATTGAGCCAGTAAAACGGATTTTTGATGGAGAAGACAGTGGCATGTATACAATTCGCAGTGATTGGTCAACGCAAGCAAGTTTTACGATGTTTACCAATGGTTCACTGGGAAGTGGACATGGACATAGCGATAATTTACATGTATCTATTTATCATCAGGGTGTGCCGGTTTTGATTGATCCGGGCAGATATACATATCGTGAAGATCATCCATTACGGGTAATATTGAAATCCATGCCTTCCCATAACAGTGTGATTGTAGATAACAAACCATCTTGTATTCCATCCGATAGCTGGGGTTATCAAGATTTTGGCATTCCTGGAAAAAACTATGTACGTCATGTTGATCACATGCATTATTTGGAGGGAAATTTATTCAGTCATGATCCTTTACAGATATGGACAAGAAAGCTTATTGTGATTGATCCTTCGATTTGGATAATTGTAGATGAGGTAAAAGAAGATGGGCAACATCAGATAGAAAGTTATTTTCATATAGATCCAAATATGAAAGCAGAAATACAAGAGAATCGTATCATACTGCAAGGAGAAACAAAGCTGTATATGTATACCAAAGGCGAAAAAGAAATAGAAACTAAGCCATGCTCTCTGCGCTATAATGAATTATTGCCACATGATGTCATTACATTAAAAGATACCTTCACAAATCAATATCAAAATATCACCATACTATGTGCTACAGATATTCAAGTAACACCAGTAGATATCTATCAAAATCAGGATACGCCAATGTCAAAAGATATTGCATGTGCTTATCGCTTTACGATGAGTGATGATGAGTCTTATACTGTCGCAATCTTTCATAAAGAAATATTTAAAGGAAAGAAAATCTGTTATTGTGAGAATATGCCATTTCATGCGAAATGTGTTGTCATACATCAACATGGGAATCATAAAAAACTTATACGACTACGTGCATAAACCACTGTTTAGCATAAGTAAAACCTGTTATAATTAAGGAGAAAAAGAAAGTGGGATGTATTATGGAAAAAGGATTATTATTTGATTTTAATGGGACAATGTTTTTTGATAGCCCAAAACATAAAATTGCATGGGATGTGTTTTCAGAAAAGTATCGTGGAAAACCAATCAGTGATGATGAAATGGATCATATGCATGGACAAACCAATGCACAGATTATAAAAGTATTAATGGGAGAAATGAGTGATGAAGAAAGTGAAAAGCTTTCTAAGGATAAAGAAGCGTTATATCGAGAAATATGCCTTCAACAGCCAGAAAGTTTTCATTTAGCACCAGGACTAACAGAAGTATTGGATCAATTAAAAATGATGCAGGTGCCGATGACAATCTGTACTGCATCCATTAAGGAAAATGTAGATTTCTTTGTGTCTTCTTTTCATCTTGATAAGTGGTTTGATGTGAATAACATCATTTATGACGATGGTACACACAGCAATAAAATCAGTATGTTTGAAGATGGAGCGAAGCGTATCGGTGTTCCATTATCAAACTGTATGATTGTGGAAGATTCTTTATCCGGTATTGCATTTGCACATGCATGTCATGTGGAAAAGATTGTCGCAATCACAACCGCAGATAAAATAGAAGAATATAAAAATATGCCTGGTGTAGATGAAGTTATTCAGGATTATTACCAATTTGATCTATCTTTTTTTCAAAATAAGTAAACAGGTTTGCTAAAAATAAGAGTGCTATGTTACAATTAAGGAGATAAAGAGGTTAGATACGGTATGAGTGAAAAAATAACAATTAAGGAAATTGCATGTAGAGCGCAAACATCAAAGACGACAGTATCATTTTATCTGAACGGAAGAACTGATAAAATGTCAGAAGAAACAAGACAGAGAATCGCAAAGGTAATCGAGGAAACCAATTACCGGCCAAGTGTGGCAGCGCGTTTGTTAAACGCAAAGGAAACAAAACTGATTGGAGTTATCATTGGGGATATCACCAATAGTTTTGCGAATCAGATTGTTAAGGGTATTGATGATATTGCCAGAGAAAAGCGATATCAATTAATTGTAGGAAATAGCAACTATATTTTGGAGAACGAGGAAGATTATGTTAACCGTATGCTGGCAATGGGAGTAGATGGCTTTATTGTTCAGCCATCCAGTAAATTTGATCAGCTTGTGGATAAAATAAAAAACGAAGGAAAAGAAGTTGTTTTTATTGATTCACAGGTTTCCATGGATCGTGAAAAATGGGTAAAAACCAATAATTATGAAGCCGTTCTGGAAGCAAGTGAAATGCTAATGGAAAAAGGATATGATGAATATATCATGATTACTGCAGATCCAAGTGTACTAAGTACTAGAAAAGAGAGAGCGACAGGATTTATTGATGCATTACAGTTAAAAGGGAAACAATGCATTACCCATGTTGTTGATGGAGATGTAGAAAGTGAAGCGTTGACAGAAATGTTAAATAAAGAATTGAAATTTGGTACCCGTACCTTGATTTTTGTGGTAAACTGTTTCTTATTGCCAAGGGTATATGTCGCTTTGAAAAATTACCGTAATCTTATGCCTCATACCATAGGATTAATAGGTTTTGATAATACAGAATGGAGTAATTTTTCATCACCAACCGTTACCACCATTGTCCAGCCAGCATATGATGAGGGACATCAGGCCGCAAAGATATTGATTGATTCTTTAGAAGGCAAACATGAGGAAGCACCAAATCAAATCTTAAAATGCAATGTGAACTGGTGTGAATCCACCAATTAACCGTTATTGAATAAATAGCGGTTTTTTAAGCTTATAAATTGAGATATAATATAAATGTCTATCCATAGGAGTGGTATGAATGAAGCTAGTCAAAAAAATAAATCAAATGATTTTTCATTGTGAACTTGATTCTGAACGTTTTTTATTTGCGGATAATAAAAAACTTATGATTTTGAATCCTAAATTTGAAATCATTCAAACAATACCTTTTCGTAACTTATCTAATGCATTACAATTATGGGATAAAACACTTTTGATAAATACAAAAGATCAATTTTTCTATTTAGATAATAACGATTATCTTATTGAAAAAGCACCATTAAAGTTTAAAGGTGGTACTGCCATAATAAAGAAAACTAGAATAGATGATATCATCTTTTTATATTTAGCTTTTACTCCATACATTTATTGTTTTAAGAAAAGTTCAACAGTATGTAAAATAAATATTCCTGAAAAAGATTTTTTACCATTTTTAATTTTTGGTATTGAAAGTAAACAATTTCACTGTATTTTCTCAGATGGAAGAGATAAACATGATTTAAAAACTAAACTTCTTACTTATAAGTTTGATGAAGAAAATTTCTTTGCTTTTGATAATGATTTAATATCTCGTTATACTGATTTTTTAGAATATTCTCATAAAGAAAAACTATATATCTGTTTAAATAAAATGCATCTTCAATTGATTAATAAAGAATTAAATGAGGTTTTATATAACTTTGATACAAGCATGATATCTGATAGTTTATTAACAGCCATATATATTGAAGATAAGGATATCGTATTATTAAGAGATTGGAATAAATTATATGCATTTAACATTAAAAATCATGAGATTAAAGTATTGATAGATACAGAGGATACACTTGGTACAGTAACATATTATAATGAAAAATATAATTATCTTTTTCAGTTAATAGCTGATAAAAATAATGTATATGATGAAAAATTTCATACTGCTGTATACAAAATAAATCATGATTAGAATTTCTATTGCATTTTCAAAATAACGTTCTATAATAAAAGTAATAAAAAGACAGGAGGCATACAAGATGCAGTGGAGTGATTATAAAGAAACAAAACATCATAAGCGCATGGGTGTAGGCGTATTAGATCATACTTATGTGATTACAGAACAGAAGGCAGCAGGTATGGATACGTATTTCTATCCAATATCCAAAGAAGAGCATGATAGCTTTGATGATTGGAAAGATGATGAAGCAAAGATTCAAAGCTTGTATGAAACAGAACCTATTTACATTGGATATTATTTAACGAATGAAATGCGTAAATATGAAAAAAAATCCCATAGGGTATAATCGCTCTGTGGGATTTTTTTATCCGATAATATGTTGAATCTTATAAGGTTTCATCATTCTTTTACAAACAGGAATCTTTAACACAAAATAGAAACAAGAAGCACCTGTCATATTTAATATAAAATCATCGATATCCAGTGTTCCTGATAAAGTAAATAACTGAAGCACTTCAACAGAAATAATGATGAGTGCCATACTGATCAAAAACTTTTTAGGTTTCTGCATGGATGGAAACAATTTTGGCAAAAAGAATGCAAATGGCATAAAGGCTGCCAGGTTTCCTAATAGATTTACATTAGCAACATAGCTTAATTCAATCTGATAGGCATTTAACATCAAATTAATGGTTTTAAATGGAATCAGATTAGTACTGTATTCCCATTGCAGCATCAGATTATAAATATAATTGCCATCAAAGATATTATGATTCTGTCTTGCAAATTCACTAGCGAAAAATAACATATATCCAAGCTGTAAAATGTAATATAGAAATAGGATGACCCAGAAGATATGATATATTTTTTGTCGCTGATTTTCATCATGGCTTCGATGAGCAATCAAAATACTGGCAATTCCTAGAGGAATGACAAAGGCGACAGCACATAACAGCCGACCTTTGATATTTAATGAATAATTAGGATCGATTCCAGCATATAAACTAAAAGCACAAGATAAAACGGCAATCAATGCGCAAATTCTTATGGCGATGGATGAACAAGTTTTGCTCATAAAGGTCCTCCTTTCTGACATGGGTTGTATGTATAATTTTAACAGGAATTACGCGTAAGATTCTTACTTTTTCCTTAACGTTTTCCATATGGAAATCTTAAGGCATATACAAATACACAAAATGTTGTATAATATGGTGGTAAGGTTGTGAAAATGATGAAAATATATACATGTCCACATTGCAAAACAGCAATTCGATTGAAACTCTTCTTCGGGAATGCACACTTGAAATGTCCCAACTGCGGATGCGAATATCAAATGACGATGCAAAGCACAAAGCTGCGCATGCTGGAACCATTCGTGGCAGTAGGTATTGCAGTTTCCACAAGCCTTTTATTTCTGAAAGGCAAAACAATTGATATTAAAACATTATATATATTAGGTGTATCATTTTTGTTGGCATCCTTTATGGATATGCTGCTGGTACATATCGGTTTATTGAAATATGAAAAGAAAGTGGATGGGTGAAACGATGAAAAATAAGCAAAGAAAGAAATCATCAAAAACAATAAGTGAAGATAAAATTTTAGTGAAAGGATATCGTGCATTTGAAAAATCAGATATGTCTAATCGTCTGTTTGCATTTCTTACAGATGTCTGTGTCATGCTGCTGCCGATTTCTATATGGAATATTTTGTTTCTTGCAATATTTGGCAGTATCGTTAGTATTGCAGGAATTAAAATAATTTCCATTATCATAGGCGTATTGCTGCTCATATCTATTTTACTGTTTAATAACTTTATTTATACACAAACCAAAGGGCAAAGCTATGGAAAGAAAATCTTTGGCTTACGTGTTATCACAAAAACAGGCAAAGTCGCCATGCAGCGTAGATTGTTGATGCGTGAATTGATTGGATTTGATATTCCTTTCCTTATATTATTATACTTCACCAATATGTTAGGTGTTGTCGCATATTGGTTCATCAATGGTCTTGTGGTATTCTTTGAACCAAAACATCGCAGTATTATTGACTTTATCATGGGTACAAAGGTTGTGACGTATGATCCATCAGCGATTGTTCCACAAAGCGAGCCTGTAAAACAAACAGTCAAACCAAAACCTCAACAACCTGTAAAAATCATGAAAGAACCAGAAACTACAATCGATTTGCATATTCATTCTAACTTTAGCGCCAATGGTTCTAATAATGTAGAGGAAATTTTCCAGATTGCTAAAGAAAAAGGCTTAAAGACGATATCTATTACAGATTTAGACAGCGCAAAATCAATTGCCATTGCACAACGTATGAGTGCCTTATATCATATCAATTATGTTCCAGGTATTGAGATCAACGCAGAATTATATGGTAAACGCATTCGTGTATTAGGTTATTTTGTGGATTATCCACATGAATTATATCACCAGATTGAAAATGATGCATTAATCAATGAAAAGCAGGCAAGTATTGAACGAGTTCGCAAGTTTGAAAATATTATCGGACTGAAAGTGCCAGTAGAAAAACTGTTGGCAAACAATCGTTTCCAAAGAATACCTGGAGAAATGATTGCAGAATATGTATTAAATCGTGCTGAATATAAAGACTCACCACTGCTTCAGCCATATCTGAGTGGAAGTAAAGCAATGAATCCTTATCATGAAATGGCGAAAGATTTCTTTGCATATGGAAAACTATGTTATGTACCTGTGAAATATCCAGAAATCCAGGATGTGTTGGATGTAATCCACTTAACGAATGGGATTGCGATCATTGCTCATCCAGGGAAATTGATGGAAAATGATCCTGGTTTAATGGAACAGGTATTGCATATGGATATTGATGGATTAGAAGTATTCCATCCAAGTCATACAAAAGATGATATCGCAAAATTATTAAAGATTGCTATGGATCGTAAACTGTTTGTAAGTGCCGGAAGTGATTTCTATCGTGAAGATCGAGGAGAAAGAATCGGCAAGACTAATTGTCCAAAAGATGCAGAAAAAATTGTGGAAATGTTTGTGAAAGCAAGAGGTTAAGCTGTATGTGATTATGCATACAGCTTTTTTTCGTTAAACATTAACTTTATCTTAAGAATGCATATTCTATAGAAAACGTCTTGAATTATTTATTAAAAATGATAAAATGAAAATTAATCATACATAATAATGGGGGGGATGAATGTGCTAAAATTTAGCTTTCAAGATATCAAGTTTAATAATCATTTCATTTTAGCTTCTCATAATATGGAAATATATCCAGGAGAACTTACGATTTTATGTGGAGAAAGTGGCAGTGGTAAAACAACATTATTACAGGAGTTAACACTTCATCAAGTATTTACAAAATCATATATCTATCAGGATATAGATATATTAAGTCTTTCTGATGATGAAAAACGTGATTTTATTTTTCATCATATTGCATATGTTGCTCAGGAACCTGACTTATTAGAAGATTTAACAATTAAAGAACATATCGAAATGTATCAAACATTATTTTCTTCTAAGAATAACTTTGAAAAATATCAGACATTGTTAGGAATAGAACAATTAAAACAACATTATCCCGCACAATTATCAGGAGGAGAAAAGAAAAGAGTCGCATTATTACTTGCTGTGTTGAAAGATACAGATATCATTATATTAGATGAACCTACTGCTTCTTTAGATTTAGAGAATGCTGAGATGATTTATCGTTTTTTGAATGAATTAAAAGATTTTGGGAAGATTATCATAATATCTACTCACGATGAAAACATTATAAAAAAAGCAGACACTAGATATAAAATTGAACATAAAAAGCTTATATTGGAATATGCAAATCATCATGAGGAAAAGCTACAGGAACATCAACATAAACAAAAAAATATTCATCTGGTTCAGAAATATCTAAACTATATCCATCATCATGATACAAAGTATGCAAAAATTATAAAAGGCGTGAGTATTATTTGTATTGTGTTCTTAACACTTTCAACACAATTTAGTGGTTATGCTACAGAAATCAATAGTTCCTCTATGAAAGACATATCATCCACAATGATTGTCTATAAGCCAGATGATGGTGCACAATCACACAGCTATGATGGATCTGGTTTAGGACAGGTGCCACTTAGTGATTCACAAATCAATGATATAAAACAAATTCCACATGTAGATTCAGTAGAATGGCGATATGATTGTGTGTTAGGAAATATCTTTTCTTTATATTTACCTTACCATTATAAGAGCTTAGAAGAAGAACATGGGGAATTGAAAGCTAGCATTATCGATAAGGATCAAAATAAAAAAGATTTTTTACGTTCTAAACAGGAAATCTATGAAATGCATATTTCAACATATCTTGATGGAAAAGATTATGCTAATGATATAGATCTGGATTTTCATCAGGATGGTGTATATTTATCTAATGATATGGTATCCACTTTTAAAATGAGTAAAGAAGAATTTAAAGATGTAAAAATACAAATACAAGTATACGTTCCAGTATATTATCAGAAAGATACATCAAGTATAGAAATAGATCAACGTGAAATTCCACTCACGCAAGTGTCCTGTATACCAGTAGAAGTAGAACTACCAATTGCGGGAATATTAAAGGGAAATGATATGGAAACTAGTACGATGTATGGAAATATGATTTACATAAAACGCAGTACTATGGAAAACCTGATCAATGAGTATAAAGAAACCAATTCAAAAATAGTATATGAAGCTTTTCTTAATACGGATGATCCAAGTAAAGATAAGATTGATTTATTTTATGATACTTTGCCAGAAAATGCTGAAAAAGAGTATTCAGAAATTTATAAAATCAACTATCAGCCATGGAAACCAACAGCATATACTGTGGAAGTGGATAGTCCTATACATATGTCAGAAGTTTTAAAGCAATTAAATGAAATGGGGTTAAGTGCCAGTAATTCCTATGCAAATTATTATGCGATTTCTGAAGGTACAAAAAGTTTACAAAGGATGTTACAATGGACTTCTTTGATCGCAGGCTTAATGATTATTTTGATGATAACTTTAATGAAATTAAATGAACGTAATCAAATGATCCATGTGAACTCCTATTTGAAAAATCTGGGATACACAGATAAAGAAGTTATACGAATAAAACGAAGATATTATCAAAAAAGTACAATAAAACTGGCAGTTACCTGTAGCACTTTCACAGCTGCAATTTTCTTTGTCAACCGCTTTATGAATTATTTGCCAACCAGTTTTCATATACAGATGATTTTCATAATTATATTCATCGCAAGTATTGTGGAATTCATTATACCAATATTGATAGAAAGGGGAGCACATCATGATTGAATTAAAGAACATATCCATCACTTATCAAAAACCATTGATAAAGTCTTGTGATCTAAGCTTTCCTGATAAAAGTGTAACCCTTATTCAAGGACCAAGCGGTACTGGTAAAACATCATTGTTATATCGAATCGGTCTAATTTCAAAAGATGAAAACTTTGCCTATTATATCAATGGTAAACAAATCACAACAAGCAGTGAAAAAGAAACTTTACGGAAACTGAATTTTGGATATGTATTACAAGATAGTACTTTATTTGAACATTATGATGTCATGGGAAATATGAAACTTTATGCATCTATTGCTGGATATGATTATCAAGAAGAAGATTATAAAGCATTCTTATCAAAAGTACATCTATCCATTGATTTACATCAATCCATTCAAACTTTATCAGGAGGAGAACGACAACGTGTTGCAATCGCATGTGCTTTATGTAAACAACCAGATGTTTTGATTCTTGATGAAATCACCAGTGCATTGGATAAAGAAAATGAGATTCATATTTTTGAAATACTTAAAGAATTAGCACATCATGAACATAAATGTATCATTCTTGCGAGCCATAGCCAATATGCAGCAACCTATGTGGATAAAATATATGAGATTAAAAATCAAGAAATCATATGTAAAAAGGATGTAGCTCGTGTTGAAACACTGGTAATCAAAACGAAAGAAAAGAAATTGACGTTTGCTTTTTATAAAGATTATATCTACTACTTCTTTCAGAAGTATAAATTGTTGAATGTTTCTATTCTAATCGTAATGTGTTTGACATTTTTTATGTTCTTACAAACATTTGTCATGTTTAATTATTATGAGAATAACAGTAAGCATAACTTTGAACAGCTTTATGAAAACCAGTTATTGGTTGTGGAAAACAGAGCTTCTTTATACACAGATCGTGTGATGAAACAATTAAGCGATAAAACGATATCGGATGTATCATCACTTGATGAAGATTATGAGGCATTCCCTTATATCAAAGCAGGGATGATCTGTGGAAATGAATGGATTGATATATTGCCTTACTTTCCACAGAACCATTTTGATGATAAAGTAAAAATAACATATCATGATAAGGGTGTTTACGTTAGCCAAGAGGCATATGATACCTTAAAAGAAGCAGGGAATGAGAAAACATTAACAGGAGAAATCATGTTATATGAATATAAAGATAATGAACCAATACCTCATCCAATAACTGTAGATATTCCAATCAAAGGAGTACTAAAAGAAAATGTGAAGGCACCATATATTCAGGGAAGAAATTATATTTATATGGAACAATCCATGATAGAAAAACTCTATCAAGAACATGCTGCTTCTAAAACATATGCTGGAATGACCTTGTTAACAAAGGATTATAAAGATTTAGTATCTATCAAAAAAGATTTAAAAATTAAAGAAGTGTACTATAATACAGATTTCTGCGATACGGAAACAATATCTGAAATCATGCGAAATATCACAATCGTAAAGCTATTTTCCATAGCAAGCATCTTATTTATATTCGTGGTAATGTTTGGCGCATTCCAGACAAATTATCTATATAAAAGAAATAATGAAATGGCATTATTGATCATCAATGGAATGAACCATAAAGGATTAGATAAGTTATTATCTCTTGAAAGTTTATTCAAATATCTGATTGCTTGTATAACATCATCCATTGGTGTTTTATTAATCGTTTGTATCAGCAATCTCATCGGTATAAGTTTACCATTTCCAGGCTTTGTTTTATATATAGGATTTTTATGTATAACATTCATTATGAGCGTGATCTTAACGAAGTTCTACAGCAGCGCTTATCTAAAACATCTATCACCAGAAAGTGTGTTAAGAAATTAGGATAATCAATAAAAAAATAATATACCTTACAAAAGATAAAAGTTGCTTTCCTTATTTTAAAATAGTAGAATATCTATAAGATAGTAATGTTGAAAGGGGAGCTTATACATTATGAAAATTATATTTATTGAGGATACAAAAGAGGATATGGAGCTTATAAAGAATATTGTAGAGAAGTTTCATGAGATTACACCACTATATTTTTTATCAGCTGCAGAGTTTTATGCATCAGAGGAAGAAGCTGATGCAGTTATTTTAGATATTGATATTCCAGATGAAAATGGATTATTGATCGCAAAAAAACTTCGTGAACATGATTACGAAGGACCAATTGTTTTTGTTTCATGGTATCAAGAATATGAACATGAAAGCTTTAATGTACACCCATTTAGATTTGTACGCAAAGATAAACTAGATGTAGAAATGACTATTTGTCTAAAAGAATTAATTATAGATTTCAATAGAAGAAATGGAAAATTGTTTTATAATTACGAAAACAAAAGCTTTTATTTTTATAGCTATGATATTTTGTATATTGAACGAGAAAAAAATGGTGTAATTATTCATTTTACAGATAATTCAGAAAAGAAAATTAGAGGTTTATCGCTTCAGATAGTACTTAATCAATATATTTATGGTTTTCATCAGATTAATAAATCTATGATTATTAATTTTTATCATGTAATTCGTTATTCCATGGATGATACCATCATATTGAAGAATGATATCGCTTTAGAAGTTAGTAGAAATAGAAGAAAATCATTAATGAGCGCTTATAGAGAATTTAGAATTAGGTGATTTTATGAGTTCATTTGATATTGTAATTAATATTTTGGAAAGCTTTTTATTAGCATTCCTATGCTATGCTTTAATGACGAAAAAAGATAATCGTTCTATTTTTTGTATTATTTTATTAGGAGTGTTTATCACTATATTGACAACAATTTTCAATTATTTAGATAATTATGGAAGTTTGCTAGTTTTTTTAACAAACCTTACAATCATTTTATTTGCATTCTATTATAGCAGTGATTCAATCGTTTACAAATTAACTATATCTTTTTTTCCTATTTTTTTATTAGACATATGCAATTCATTTACTTCCTTATCTTTTTCTCTGATATATCAAGAAAGTATTAGCTATTTATTGAATAATGGCTATTATTTAAATATTGTGATTATCTCAAAGGGTTTATTCTTATTCATATCTTTATTAGTCCTTGTTTTGAAAAAGAAAAGAAAACTAAGATTATTCTGTAATATAGATAAATCATGGTGGCCAATTATCCTGACTACATTTAGCACATGTATGATCACTATTAGGACATTCACTATTTTATTTACTGGAGTTTTAAATCAAAACGATGCAATTATACTTTTTCTAAATCTTTTTATTGGCATGATTTCCATTATACTGTTGTTTCAAAATGTTCAAAAAGAAAGTGAACATAGATTATATTCTGCAATACAAATAGAAAAATTTAAAAATAATAAGGAAAGCTATCAAAAAGATGAAGAATTTTATCAAAAATTAAAAATTTTAAAGCATGATATGAAGCATATTTATGGATATATGCATGAATTAATAGAAAAAGAAGATTATGATAAATTAAAGTTGTATATTGAGGAAAAAGATCATTTAGCATATGAACAAGTTAACTGGTGTTATAGTAATAATGATATTTTTAATATGGTCTTAAAGCGTATGTCATCTAAAGCAAAAGAAAATAATATAAAGTTTGAAGCTGATATACAAATACCAAAAAAGCTTAATATTAAGGATGTTGATTTATATAGTGTTCTTTCTAATCTAATAGAGAATGCCATTGAAAATTCTGATTCTAATAATCCTATCATTAGAATAAAAGCAACAATGAAAAGTGAATTCTTATGTTTGCGTATAGAAAATACAACACGAGATAATGTGTTGGAAAGTAATAAGAATTTAGAAACAACAAAAATAAATAAAGAGAATCATGGTTATGGACTTGAAAGTGTAAAGAGTATTTTAAATAATTACCATGGTGAATTGACGTTTACTATGAAGGAAACTTTTTTTGAAAGTTTAGCAATTTTGAAAGCGTTTTAACAGATTAGACTCGTATTTAACAGATTAGACTCAAAGTATTGATTTTAATTTTGCTTCGTTTAAAATGTAATTGTAGGAAGGGGAATGCTAGTGATACTGAAACTTGCGGATATGATTGTTAACTACTTATACGATAGAAACATCATTGAAGATGATATAGAAATATATCGTCATGGTATTGCTTTATATATCTCTGAAAGTATTAGTTTTAGCAGTATTATCGTGATTTCTCTATTTACTAGACATACCCTTTATACAATAGGTTACATTTTACTTTTTTCTAAAATGAGAGAAACCTTTGGAGGGTTTCATTGTAAAAGCTTTTTAACTTGTAACTTAACATATATAACGATTTACATATTATTTGAATTATTACTGATTATCATGGTACCACAGTATATTCAAATAATTAGTAGTATTGTATGTACAGCAATCATTTGGAAGCTAGCACCAGTTGATCATGCAAATAAGTTATTAAGTGAAACAATGAAAAAGAGATTTAGTAAAGAAGCAAAGGGACTTATTGTAATTACATTGGTGTGTTTTTATTTGATTTCATTTATAAATAAAAATATGTCTCTTACGATTTGGTATTGTATCTTAATAAATGCAATACTATTGATAAAAGGAAAGTTGGTGAGAAATTATGAAGAAAAAATTAATGGAGAAAATTGCGAAACAATCTTATAAAAAAGCAATTAAATCTGCAATGAAAGTCTCTCAACATGGAATTTATCAATTAAAAGAACCAAATGCTTTAAAAGAAAAATTAAAAGAAAGGTAGGAAAACAAAATGGAAAGAATCAAAAAAATGAAGTATGTATTACCAGTATTAGCTGTAGGATGTTTATGTACGTTAACAAGTGTTGGGGCTACTAGAGTTAGTATAACTGAAATACCAGCTTTGCAAACTTTGGGGAAAAAACGTGCTGCAAAATCTACAAATACACAATCGTATAAAACACGGTTTTATGAAGATGGAAAGATTAATACCATGAAAATATATTTATCAGATTCTACTGGTAATTATTCTATCGCACCTACACTATTTCCAACAGAAGGGGAATCTGAAAAATCTGCAGATTATACTAGATACGCAGGTAAAGGAACTGAATTATTAATCCATTATCAAGATTATCGTCTAAATATGGCAAGTTATTCTTGTAATGGTTATGTTGATATAAATTAACAGTAAAGTAAGCAATCAAAAAGGTTGCTTACTTTACTATATATAATTAAAAGAATAGAAAGAAAGGTGTTATAATGTTAAATGTCTTAAAAAAAGATTTATATATTTTATATCATAAGAAAATTTTTATGGCAACGTTAATCATATTAACTTTGCTAATTTCATATATCTGTTTACATGACATAAATAATGCATATAAATGTGGAAAATCATATCAACACTTTTTTACTATAGTATTTGATCCAGCGAAACAATCAATTTTGACAGCTTTTTTTTACATCATACCTTTATTAGTAGTATTACCCTTTTCAGATACTTGGATTAATGAAGTAAAAATGACAGATATCATATTTACAAGAATACAAAGATATAAATTTTTTATATCTAAATACATAATAAGTTTTTTATCTGGTTTCTTAATTTTATTTATTCCATTGATGATTGCCTATATCGCAGAAATAGTAACATTAGATTTTAATGATAATGTACTTAATATATTAGCTTATTCTATACCAGAACATTCAATTGCTAGTATGGCTAGGAATTATGCATTTTATGAGTTGTATGTGCAGCATCCTTATGTTTATATTATTATGTTTAATCTTATAATTAGTATGTTTGGCGGATTATATGCAATAAGTGCTTTTTCAATAAGTTTATTGGTAAATAATAAAGTAATTCCTTATATTGCAGTATTCTTTTTTTCAGTTATTTCATTACTGCTTATAAGCTTTTTGCCTACTCCATTTGGCTATTATAGCATACAACGAATTTCACAGCCATTTACCAATTTTGATATACCAATGATAATATATATTGTATGGTTTTTATTCTTTATTATATGTAATGGAATCATATATTTAATCTATTTAAGGAGGGATCCTTTTGGAGAAGAATAAGTTTATTTATAACCATGTGTATTTTGATATATTATTTTTTTCATTACTCATTATAGTTGCTTCCATTCCTTTGGCTTTGGGAGGAGCCACTGGTACAGGCACAATAACTTATTATTTTGCAAATATGCAATTTGTTCTTCTACCAATACCAATAAGTTTCTTCTTCTATAAGGTGAATAAATACTATGATAATACATTCACCATTATACGATATGATAATAAAATAGAGTATAGAAAGAATTATTTTATAGAATGCGTAAAGGTTGTTTTACTTATTGTTACTTTGTTTTATGCAGATATCCTATTATGTTGCTTTCAAATGGATATTTCATTCATAGAATACTATATTGTCATATATATTCTTAGTATCATTATCTTCTTATTATTTGCACAGTTTAATTACTTTGCCTATCCAAAAATGTTGAAGAAAAACAGGATTTATTTTTATACCATTTTGTCGAGTCTGATATTCAACATGCTGTTACAGTTTATACCACCTATATATTCTGATTTAGCATTTATGGAAGCTCCCTTCCAATTGATAAAGTATATTCCAATATTTTTATTCATCAATATTTTTATATTTATCATTTCTTGGCAAAAAGAGAAGTTAAAGAAAGTTTCTAATATATTTTTGATAACAGGTGGAATCGTCATACTTTCTATTTTACTCAATATCAGCTACTTAGGATATCCAGTGAATAGTTTATTGGAATTTCCAAAAATGTTTTTCATGTCAATCAATGAAATCATCCTTCCATTGTTACTATGGATCTTGCTTATTTCTTTTCTTGTTGGCATTATGCTATATACATTATTCAAGAATTATCGCTCACACTTTTTGTTTTATGCAATCAGAATAACAAATAGGAGTTCGTGGTTTATCAAAAATACATTGAAAGCTATGATACCATTGATTTTTGTTTTATTGATTAAGTATCTTGTTGATTTCATTTATCTAAAACAGAATATTCCATATTCATTCATATTCAGTATCATAGAAAGTGTATTATGGATCAGTGATATTTCTTTACTTCTGTTTCTGATATATCAATTCGTGAAAACGGTAAAAATATTCAACATCGCATTGATATGCTTAGTAGGATTAACGATTGGATCATTGAGCATAGGAATATTTGAAAATATCATACTTATGAGGATGCACAGCATAGAAATGATACTATCATTATTTGTGATTTTTATGATGATGCTGGGTAGTAATTGTTATGCATTAAATCATTTGGATTATTACTAGGAGGAAATAGCAATGAAAATAAAATTAGAAAATATAGGGAAAACAATTAAGGGACAGATGATATTTCAAAATGTCAATGTAGAGTTGATGTCAGGATATATCTATGGTTTTGTAGGATATAATGGATGTGGAAAAACCATGCTGCTTAGAATCATTAGCAATTTGGTAAAGCCAAGTGAAGGAACGATTTCATTAGATGAACAGCCATATACAATATTGAAAACGATGCCAAAAATCGGTATCGTATTAGAGAAACCGGATTTTTTCAATGAATTAACAGGTTTAGAAAATTTAGAAATGTTAGCGAAGATCAGGAATGAAATTCACACAGAAGAAATCATGCAGGCAATCAAAACAGTAGGACTATTTACCCAGGAAAATAAAAAAGTAGGAAAATATTCCTTGGGAATGAGGCAGCGATTAGGTATCGCGCAGGCAATCATGGAAGATAATGATATCTTGATATTAGATGAAATCACAAGTGGACTAGATGAAGATGGCGTAAATATGATTTATGAAATCTTAAAGAAAGAAAAAGCAAAAGGCAAGCTGATCATCATCACTTCCCATAATAAAATAGATATTGAAGAATTATGCGATGAAACATATAAGTTCAATAATGGAACGGTGCATGCTTATGAAACGGATTAGAAGTTTAGTTATCCTATTTTGTTTACTAACATTGGGGATTTTCACTTATAGCTTTATAAAAGGAAAAAGCATTGATACGATATCTGAAATTGATCTACATCAGATAAAGGAAGTTGTCACTTGGCAAGACTATGCGGGATTTGAAGGTAAAGTGTCTGATGCTAATGAAATGAATAGCATGTATGATGAAAAAGCAAATAATTTTGATTATTTATTTCAAAAGAGTGATCTTGTCGCAGAAGTCAAAGTAAATGATAGAAAACAACACATGACAACAATCTTAAGTAATGTGAAAATATTGAATGTGTATAAAGGAGATAAAGAAAAGAAGGGAATAAATATAAATTTATATGAGCCGATAAGATATGAAAAGTTAGATGTATTAATGATATTTGGGGCGAATTTACCAATGAGAGAAGATCAAACATATATCGTGTTTCTAAAAGAAGAAAAAACAGGAGTCTATAACTATGTTTCTTCATTATATGGGAAATATAATACGAAGGAAGATGCATATGTAAATGTGAAGAATAATGAATTATCTGTCAAAGATATGATGAAAAACGATATGATCTTGTTTGCGTTTGATGAAGAAAAAAGACAAGATATTACATCACAAATGAAAGATGATGGATATAATGAACAAGAGATAAAAAGCAAACTGGAAGGATATCAAAGGCTTGCGGAATTAAAAGATACCAGAGAAATAATTCGTGCATCCTTTCATAATTTAAAATGATTTGGTCACATACGATGTGACCTTTTCTTTTTTTGAAAAGTACTCTTAAAAAATGTTATAATAAATAAAACAAGGGCAGTTGAACTATATGAAAGTTGCGTTTATTGATGATGATGTTACTGATCGCACAATCATGAAAACTAGCAGAAAATTATACCATATATTTATCAAGCAGCGAGTGATTATTTTAAAGCAGAAAAGAAAGTAGATGCATTGTTTTTAGACATTGAAATGCCAGATACTAATGGATTAGATGTTGCAGTGAAGATACGTGAAGAAAATCAGGAAGTACCAATTATTTTCATATCTTGGCATCAAAAATATGAGCATCAAAGTTTTCTTGTACACCCATTTAGTTTTATAGATAAAAATAATTTTAAGGAAGAATTAGAAAGTTGTTTAAACGATTTATTAAAAGATTTTCATCGAAAGAATGATGATTTTATATTGTCTAATCGTGAGCATATTTCC
The DNA here is from genome assembly GCF_003433845.1 of Absiella sp. AM09-50. NCBI lineage: Bacteria > Bacillati > Bacillota > Erysipelotrichia > Erysipelotrichales > Erysipelotrichaceae > Amedibacterium > Absiella sp. AM09-50. The sequence goes on along the minus strand of NZ_QVFI01000013.1, from coordinate 61,108 downwards.
AGCAAAACATATCCTTTATATGGAAAGACAGGTGCATTATATCCATATTCATATGGATTTACATTTGGGGATTATATCATTGGCTGCTTTACCTGTGTTATTGTATCGTGGATATTCAGTAAGCTTTACTTAGATAAATTAATACCAGAGGCGATCATTAGAAATTAATATTTAGAAAGACTGGAAACAGTCTTTTTCTTTAGAAAATCTTTCGTTTTTCTTGCGCTGGACTTTCATTTTTTTATTTATAATAAAGGTAACCTAGGGAGTATAAAAAATAAGTAAGGGAAAAGAGGGATTCTATGCTTGGATGTATAAAAAAAGATTTGTATTTGTTGTTTCATAAGAAGGCTTTTTTGATTATATTGATTGGTATAACCTTATTACTTTCTTACATGTCATTAAATGGTATATCTAGTGCATATTATGCAGGTAGATCTTATCAGAACTTTTTCTTTATGATGTTAAACTACACAAAACATGCTTTTATGAGTTTTTTCTTTCTTTTAATACCGTTATTGGTCGTGTTTCCTTTCGCGGATACTTGGTTACATGAACAGTATATGACAGATGTGATTTTCACAAGAGTTACAAGGAAAAAATATTTTTTATCAAAATACCTCATTAGTTTTATTTCAGGATTTATCGTGATTTTTATTCCTCTTGTGGTCAGCTATTGTAGTGTCATATTGGCACTGGACTTTAATGATAATGTTTTAAATATAGTACAGGCAACAGCAAATGAAACTAACATAGAAGCTTTTCTAAGTAATTATACTTTCTATCAAATCTATTTAGAAAATCCATATATGTTTATCTTCATTTTCATATTTCTTATCAGCATATTTGGAGGCTTTTGTGCAGTAACAGCATTCTCTATCAGTTTAGTTGTGAAACAGAAAGTGATAGCCTATATTGGTATGTTCCTCTTTTTGATTGTAGAAATGCTGGTTATTGGAAATTTACCAGTGCCATTTGGGTACTATAATATACAAAATATAATTCAACCAGATACAAGAATCGTTATAGAACCTATTGTTTATATTGTTTGGTTAGGGATCTTCCTTATAATAAATATCGTTTTATACTATGTATTTTGTAGGAGAACTGCTTATGAGCGAGCATAGGTATATACTTCCAACAAAAAATTTTGATTATATATTTTTTGGCTTATTAGCTTTGGTAGGTGCTGTACGATTAATATCCGGTATTCATGGTGTTGATTTAGGTATATGGTTCTTCCAGAATATTCAGTTCATCTTTCTACCGGTTTTTATCTGTATGATGTTGTATAGAGTAAATCTATATTATCAAAATATTTTTATCAGAACGCGGTATATAAATGAAAATGTATGGAAGAAAAATTATTTAAAAGAGTGCATGTTGATGAGTGCTTTTGTGATATTTTTATTCTATTTCGATATTATTCTTTGTTGCTTCGAGGCAACATCAATTTTCTTTATTGTCATGCTGCTATTGTTTGTTCATTCTGTGACGATCTTTATGATATTAGCACAGTTAAATTGTTTTCTATATTCCAAGTTTAAGAATAAATATGTAATTTACTTTATCATTATCGCCATTTGTTTAGTATTTTCAACATTATTGCGTTTCATAGGCAATTATTATTCTGTAGAACATTGTATTGGGAATCAGCCATATATGTGGTATATATGTGTGGCAGGTATTTTAATGAATGTGTTGTTGCCATTTATTATCCAATACAGTTCAAAAATGAAAGCGATACAGTCTAAGCTTTTGTTTGTAGTAATCGGCATCATAATATTCTATTTGCAAAGCGCTTTATTTAGAGGTTTAGGAGGAATAGAAAATATAGGTTTTCCAGATGTTTTCTTTTTATCGATAAATGAAATCATATTCCCCTTATGTATATGGATTCTGGGAATCGTGTTACTAGCAGGAATTCCTCTATATTATATGTTGGTTAATTATCGAAGTCATCTATTGTTTTATGCAATCAGAATCACCAATCGAAGTATATGGTTTCTAAAAGTTTTAGGAAAAGGAATCTTATATCTTATGGTATTATTGTGTATAAAATATGCCATAGATGTTTATTTTCAGAATGCTAATCTATCATTTTTACATTTTATGATGGAGAGCATATTAAGAATGGTTAATCTTGCATTAATAGCTTTCTTAGGGTATCAGATGATAAAAGATATAAAATTCTTTAGTTATGTATTAATATTTTTGATGATCGTTATAGGATTTTCTATTATAACCAATATAGGAAGTTCAATCATTTTAATGAGAACACATGATATGTTAACTCTGATTTCATTAGGATGTTGTACATTTATATTAATATGGGCAAACTGTTATACACTAAATCATTGGGACTATTATTAGAGGAGGAAAGTAATATGAAAATCAAATTAGAGAATGTTGAGAAAACGATAAAAGGACAGATGATATTTCAAAATGTAAATGTAGAACTCATATCAGGTCATATCTATGGTTTTGTTGGATATAACGGTTGTGGAAAAACGATGCTGTTAAGAATCATCAGTAATTTAGTAAAACCAAGTGAAGGAATGATTTCTTTAGATGAACAACCATATTCTGCGATAAAATCAATGCCAAAAATTGGTATCGTGTTAGAGAAACCAGATTTTTTCAATGAATTAAGTGGATTAAAAAATCTTGAAATGTTAGCGAAAATAAGAAATGAAATTCATACAGACAAGATAATGGAAGCAATTAAAAAAGTCGGATTGTTGACACAAGAAAATAAAAAAGTAGGAAAGTATTCATTAGGAATGCGACAACGTTTAGGGATTGCACAGGCAATCATGGAAGATAACGATATCCTTATACTAGATGAAATTACAAGTGGCCTTGATGAAGATGGTGTAAAGATGATTTATGATATCTTAAAAGAAGAAAGAGAAAAAGGAAAATTGATAATTATAACATCACATAATAAAATTGATATTGAAGAACTTTGTGATGAAACGTTTAAATTTAATAATGGAACGGTGCATGCATATGAAACAGATTAGAAAATTATTGATTTTATTTATCATTGTAGTCTTGGGCAGTATTGGTTATGGATACTATAAAGGAAAGGAAATCCCTGTAATAGAAAAAATTGATGTATCAGAAGGAACTGTGAGATTCAATTTGGATAATGCTGGATATGAAGGAAAAACTGATAAAACACTCGTTGAAAATATAACGTATGATTCAGAATCTAATACATTTGAAAAATTATATAAAAAAAGTGATTTAATCGTGAAAGTATCATTGAAGAATAGAAAACAGGATTATAATACTATTTGCAGTGATGTAAATATTTTAGATATTTATAAAGGCACACCATTAAATGAAAAGACAATTCAAGTTTATGAGCCATTTGGATATCAGGAGAAAGATTTTATTAATATTTTTGGTGCTTGTCTGCCAATGAGAGAAAATCAAACATATATATTGTTTTTGAAAGAAAATGCAGATCAGCGATACCAATATATATCATCTTTATATGGAAAATATAATTATGAGCAAGATGCATATATGGAAGTATATGATTCTGAAATGAAGGCAAAAGATATGATGCAATATGATATGCTTGATTTTAATAAAGATAAATATTATGAAATTATGAAAGAATTAGGATATACGGATATGGACTTAAAGGCTAATGAGGGAGGATATCAAAGGCTTGCGGAATTAAAAGATACAAGAGAAATCATTCGTGCATCTTTTGATCAACTTGTATCCAAAAATAATAGAATTCATTGAAAACCATGATATACTGTTTTATGAAGGTGATTACATGGATAAACAAGAATGGATGAATCAGTTGTTTTTTAAATTAAGCCAGTCAACGTTTCGTTCCCAATTTCATTTAAGTGATAAAGATAAAATATATATTCAAGAAAAAGGCATGGATACAATTGAAGAACATGCGCGTGATTTTATTAGAAAACGTTTAGCACCTGCAGTGATTGAAAACGATGGGAAACAGACACCAATGCGAGGACATCCTGTGTTTGTGGCACAACATGCTACAGCGACTTGTTGTAGGGGATGTTTATCTAAATGGCATACGATTTCCAAGCATGGACACTTATCTGAAAAACAACAGGATTATATTGTGATGATCATTATGCAGTGGATCATGAAGGAAATGCAAAAAAAGATTTGCCGATAATTGAAAATTTCGGTTTAGCCCTTGTAAATATGGCTATAATTCTATATAATGATACCAAAAGGTAAAGACAGGAAAAGTAGTCTATTTGGAAATGATAGAGAGCAGATGGCTGGTGGAAATCTGTATGGATGAATAGATGAACATGGACCTGGAACCGCTTTTCCGAATAGTTAGGAAAAGACGTTGTCGGCGTTAACGATTTGAGGTGCAGCAATGCACAAATAAAGGTGGTACCACGAGCTTTCGTCCTTTGGCGAAAGTTTTTTTATATGAATAGGAGGCTATAACTATGTGTGAAAAATGTAACAACAAAAAAGGCAAGTATTATATCACAACCGCAATCACGTATACATCAGGTAGACCACATATCGGCAATACGTATGAAATCGTTTTGACAGATGCAATCGCCCGTTATAAACGTCAGCAAGGATATGATGTATTCTTCCAGACTGGAACAGATGAACATGGTCAGAAAATTGAAGAAAAAGCAAAAGAAGCTGGTGTTACACCAAAAGAATTTGTGGATAATGTCGCAGGCATTGTTCGTAAGAACTTTGATATGATGAATACAAGCTATGATTACTTTGTTCGTACAACAGATGAGAACCATGAAAAACAGGTACAGAAAATCTTTAAGAAGCTGTATGAACAGGGAGATATTTATAAGGGTAAATATGAAGGTATGTATTGTACACCATGTGAATCCTTCTGGACAGAAAGTCAGCTGATTGATGGCAAATGTCCTGATTGTGGACGACCAGTACAAAAAGCAACAGAAGAAGCATACTTTTTTAACTTACAGAAATATGCACCTAGATTGATCAAGCATATTGAAGAACACCCAGAATTTATTCAGCCAGAATCAAGAAAGAATGAAATGATCAATAACTTCTTAAAACCAGGATTACAGGATTTATGTGTATCCCGTACAAGTTTTAAATGGGGTATTCCTGTAGACTTTGATCCAAAACATGTGGTATATGTATGGGTAGATGCTTTAAGTAACTATATCACTTCATTAGGATATGATGCAGATGGCAATCATGGAGAAAATTATAAGAAATTCTGGCCTGCAGATGTACATATCATTGGAAAAGATATCCTTCGTTTCCATACCATTTATTGGCCAATCATGTTGATGGCTTTAGGGGAACCACTACCTAAACAGGTATTTGGACACCCTTGGCTGTTAGTTGGTGATGGCAAGATGTCTAAATCAAAAGGTAATGCAATTTATGCAGATGAATTGGTACACTATTTTGGTGTAGATGCTGTTCGTTACTTTGTATTACATGAAATGCCATTTGGACAAGATGGAACAATTACTTGGGATTTAATGGTAGAACGTGTAAATTCTGATTTAGCAAACGTATTAGGAAATCTTGTGAATCGTACGATTTCTATGCAGAATAAATATTTCAATGGTGTCATCAGCAATCCACTTGAAAAAGAGCCAATTGATGATGAATTAATCAACTTGGCATTAGATACGCCAAAACGTGTAGAAGCTAAAATGGATACCTTACATGTAGGAGATGCGATTGAAGAAATCTTTACATTATTAAAGAGATGTAACAAATATATTGATGAAACAGAACCTTGGGCATTGGCAAAAGATGAAGCGAAGAAAGATCGTTTGGCAACGGTACTTTATAATCTGTTGGAAAGCATTCGTTTTGCGGCAGTATTATTAAGCAGCTATATGCCTGAAACAGCAGAAAAGATTCTGGATGAATTAAGCACGAGTGAACGTGATGCTGCTAGTCTTGAAGAATTTGGCAATCTGGAATGTGGACACACAGTTGATCCAAAACCTGAAATCTTATTCGCACGTATTGATGTAAAAGAATTTATGAAAACGTTAGAAGAAGATAAGAAAAAAGAAGCAAAGGCAGCTAAGAAAGCTGAGAAAAAAGCAGATGATGAAACAAAAGCAGAAATCGGTATTGAAGATTTCACAAAAGTGGAATTAAAAGTCGGTACGATTGTATCTGCGGAAAAACATCCAAAAGCAGATCGTTTATTAGTTGAACAAATTGATCTTGGTGATGAAACACGCCAGATTGTCAGTGGTATTGCGAAAAGCTTTAAGCCAGAAGAAGTGGTAGGTAAAAAAGTAGTTGTTGTGACAAACTTAAAACCTGTATCTTTACGTGGCGTAGAAAGCCAGGGTATGATTCTATGTGCAAGCAATGATAATGACCTGGATATTGTGACGATTGCGAAAGATCTTCCAAATGGAACGAAGGTGAGCTAATTGGATAGCAAGATGATTTTCCGTGCTATGGGCATGGCGATTGCATTGATTCTGGTTTCTATATTCTTTATTTACTATGGAATTACATCAGATCAGATAGCAATGTCAATCATAGGAATTGCGTTATTAGTATTAGGTATTGTGCGATTGATCATCTTTGTAAGAGTATGGAATAAGCATGGAGACGAGTAGTCTTTATGCTTTTTTTCTTTTAACTGCATTTTATTCATGGGGAATAATGTGTAAAAAAACACTTTTTTACTGGGGAATAATATGCTACTATAAAAAATACAAGGAGATGATACAATGTATAGAAAATTTGATGATCAACTTATCGCATGGAAACAAAAGAATAATCATTTACCATTGCTTATTAAGGGCGCACGGTTTGTTGGAAAAAGATACAGTGTTTTAAACTTTGCGAAAGCAAATTATGAGCATGTAATTGAAATTAATTTTGAACTAGATATGTACATGAAAGAAGTTTTTGAACAAAATGTTGGCACAGTAATACAAAGTCTAAAAGCGTACAAGCTTCTATGGAACGCTTTCATCTATTAAAAGGATATAAATTGTCTACGAATAATACAAATGTAAATGTAAGATTAAATGCTATCCATTGTATATGCTGTTATTTATATGAAAGAGTTACGACGAAATATAATATAATTTGCTTGTATTAAGTTCATATATGAATATGAACTTAATTAATAACTTTTTTTACATTATATCCCACTTATATTGCTATATGAAAAATATATGATATCATGAGCATATAAGCAAAAAGAGGGATGTATATGAAAATTGCAATTATAGATGATAGTAAAACACAAAGGGAAAATATAAAAGAAATATTGCATAATAATGGGAAACAAGATGTAATAGAAACATACGCTTCCATAAAAGAATACGAACAAGACAATCAGTATTTTGATTTGCTTTTACTGGATATTGAATTACCAGGTGAAGATGGAATTGCTTATGTGAATCATGGTTTACAAAAAAATTCAAAGATTATTTATATTACATCACATTCAGAATTAATGATCAATGCGTTTCATGAAAATGTGATAGGCTTTATACCTAAAGAACAATTATTAAATCTGTTGATTGAAAATATTGAAAACGCTAGACAGAAATTAGAAAAAGGAAAAAAATATGTATTTAAAACACTAAATGGAAATATCATCTTCGAAGAAAAAGATATACTATATTTTTGTTTTAGAGATACAATTGTTTATGTTAAAATCAAACAAGAAAAAGAATTGCTTAGACTTACAGCAAAATATTTATCCACTATAAAATCAGAATTATCTACTGTTTTTTATCAAGTAAGCCGTAACTATGTTGTGAATTTAATGAAAATACAATATATAGATGTGAAAACGCATGAAATTATGATGGAAGATGGAAACTGTGTAACAGTAAGCAGGCGATTATGGACAGAATTCAAAGGAAAATATAATAAGATGAGGTATTCTAATGATTGAAATTTTATATGAATATGCTTTTAGTGTTATTGATTATACATATATATTATTAGCATTCTTGTTGTTAGAAGGAAAAGAGATAAAATTCAAGAAAAATATATTGCCGATTATGGTAGTTGCACTTATTCAACAACTAACAGAAATTATAGAACTACCACTGTTTTTTGGTTCTTTAAAAGATGGTATATTGATTGTTTCATTTTTATTGATAATTGGAAAAAGTTTTAAAAAAATAACTTTCCTTCATGCACTTATGATAGATTCTTTATTTGCTTTATTTCTAACATTAGGAATTACTATTGCTACACTATGCTCTATAGATATCATGAAAACTTTTGTTTTTGGATTATATAGATTATGTTTTACATTGGTACTAAAAGTGTTTGTTTGTTCCTGTTTGATCATGACTGTTATACAGTTTAAGAAAAAAAGAATACTCATCAGTCAAAAAAATTATAGTATTTTCATTAGCTGTTTTATCATATGTGAAATTATCACTTCATTGATATCGCAGTTTTCAACACATATGCAAATGAAATTTTTTATGGTAATACTTATTGGAATTGCGTGTTTAATTTTATATATATTGATTAACTATAGTATCTTAATGAAAAAGAATTATGATGTTGAATTATATAAAAAAATGAGTGATTTAACAGAAAATCAGATGCAGAATTTTATAATCGAACAAAAGGAAACACGTAAACTTATCCATGATACAAAAAATATGTTTTTAGATATATACATTGATTTAGATCATCAATCATATGATTTAGCAAAGGAAAAAGTGCAAAAGTATTTGTATGAAAGTAGTTCTATGAGTTATCAAATGAAAAGTGCTTATGTATATTTAGACACAGTTATCAGGCAAAAAGAAAATAAATATCCTGATTGTGAAATTATATTGATTCAAAATATTCCTGAAAATATTTCAATTAATTCAAAAGATATGGTTATGGTCTTAACGTTGTTATTAGATGAAATTTGTCCAAACATTCTTGAAAAACAATTAGAGTTAAAAATTCAATGGAATGGAAATGAATTATCTATTAGAGCAAGAGGAACAGTGAAAAATCCACAGGCTGTTTTACAATCAGGAAGTTTCAATTATGACTTTTTTCAGAACATAGTAAGCAAATATGAAGGCGACTTGCAAATTCATCATTCAGAAAATTTTGAATGTTTAATTCTGTTATTTGCTTCAAAATCGACCGTTTAAAGAAAAGATTGACCACTCATAGACTTCTTATTGATATCGTCTAATTTATAATGCATAATGAAAGTAGAAAAGGAGGATATATGATCGTAAGGATAGGGATTGCTTTAGGTAAGCTGTTATATCATCATTATGTAATTTAGGAAGATCAAATCGATGATATTCGCTATGCATTAGAAATTATAATGAGTGAATTTCTGGAAATAGCAGTTATCATTGGGTAGTGCATTATATCAAAGACTTATGTGGAAACATTTGCATTTCTATTATGTTTTTAATCATTAAGAAGTGAGTATGAAGGATATCATGCGAAAACAATATTAAGATGCTTTGTTATCACAATTACAGTTTACTTAAGCATATTATCATTTCATTCATATATAAATATTGGTATGTATATGGTAATGATAATCTTTATCATAATGAAGCAATTGCAATATTATTTGAACGATAAAAAGAAAAGACCAATCATTGTGGCAATGATATATCATCTTGCAGGGATATTATTATATCAACTTGGTTACGCTAGTATCTTTCAGATTTTGAGTCTTACGCAATTCATCGTTATACTATCATACATCCTGGAAAGGAGAGCTTATGAAAGATAGATTGATTCAGTCAATTGCTAATTTGATGATTTCAGTTAGCAAACACTATGAAGGAAATGTATCACCTAGAGGTTATTATAAACCTAGAAAAATTAAATGAATTGATGGGAATTATCAATATAAATTAAGAAAAGGCGGTAAAAAAATTATGTTTATAAAGAAATTTTTTAAGCGATTTGCTTGCATAGCTATTGTATTATCATTATTTACTGTTTTAACAAGTAATATTCAAGCCAAACAAAAGGATGTGAATTTATTAAATACAGACGAATTGGTTTTCGTTGATAATAAATTAGAAATTGATCCAATTCTACCTACTTATTTGATTGAGCCTAGAGATGGTGGCATTCTAATCTTTTTAGCTGGTATTGTTATTGGATATTTTATAGATGGAGTCATCGTTTATTATTCAGGGCATAGTGCTGCAGAGTGGACTGCAGCAGGATTAACAAGCGTAAAAAATTTTTGTAATAGAAATGCTAATTTAAAAAGTGTCGCAAGTGATGGACAATATGTTATAGGATATTCTACTTTAGGTGGGCAAGAATGTGTAAGACCTAATCCTAAAGCTTCATGGGTATGCAAATTTTCAGTAGATTAACACCTTTTAGTAAAACTATATAGAATTGATTATCAAAAAAACATGAAGTTTGATATGATAATTCAAATAAATTATATAGCAATAAAGGAGGGGAAAATATGGATAAAAAGTCGATAATAATGCTTGTTGTTGGTATCATTATTGGCATATTAATATTTGAGTTTTTTAAATATGTTGGATGAAAAGTTATGTGAAAAACATTCCCCTATGATTTCCTGATTAGGAGAAAATTGTTATCATTTTGTAATTATGCTTTACTAACTACGTTTTATATACGAAATTGTACAAACATTGGTCTAGTATTCAATAAAGTAGTAATTATTTACAGGTACATCAAGTCTTAAAGAATCTATATTAAATAGCTACGTGATGTTTTGATAAATTCAAACGTGTATAATTTACCACTATTTGATATAATTATGCGAGTTATAAAAGCAGTTAAAGCAGTGGAAAAATTCGGGGCTCTAAATTAACGTAGGGTTTCAAAAAGGCAGTAGAAATGTTAGAAAATGAACATTTCGCTGCCTTTTATAATAGTCAAACAACACTTATCATTATTTTTTATATTTACCTCGTTTATGTCCTTTCATTTTTAATGGTACATCATAACCGGCCATATTAGGCTTAGCATTTTTGTTCATGCAATACATACAACGATTTCTAAATCTAGCGAAATTAACATAACCATTACCTGTTTTCTTAATAAGCTTCACGATAGAATTTCGAGATTCCATTATGCCGTTTGATAAACGCTTACCGTTTACTACGATGAATGAATTGATGATTTCATCGTGCCAATTATTCAATGTTTTAATCATCTCGACCATTTCAGGGATTTTACAGTATTTGACTTTTATCATGAAATCAAGAAAGTCATGCTCTGCATGATCATAATCACTTATCCTGTTGAAACATAGATATAAGTCTTTAAATTCATATGCTGCTTTGAGTTCAGGTGATATGTTTAATAGTAGGTCAAGAATCTGAGGATAATTAATATATCTCTGTAATCGCTTATTAAATCTGCGTTTGTTTTCTCTTACTTCATCTGTGAGTAATAACCAATGAAAATTTTTAAGCAGATAATAATCTATGCTATCACTTTTTTTGCCTTTCATGATACGTTTTCTTACCTTGTCTAAAGCTTTATTGATATTCATGATAACATGAAATGAGTCAACTGCAATAAACAGTCTTTTTGAGTTTACTGTGGGCGACATCACGATAACTGCTATACATATCCATAATAATATATTTAACATTATTTCTTTCCTGAATAGGGATTCTGTCAAAATAATTCAAAAGAGAATATTTCTTTCTATCAGGAAGCATATCGACCATTTCATGAGATAAAAAGTCCAATAGAATACATACATATTTACTGTGGTTATCCTTTAAAGCATATACTTCATCGATACAAAGGATTTCTGGTAAAGAGCTTCTAGGAATCCTTACATACAGATCAAAGATTTCTTGTGCTTTAGTAGGAGAAATGAAATTATGTCTAGCGACACTGGCAAAGGTAGCATTGGATTCTTTCAATTCTTGTAAAACGTTGAGAACAGTCAAATTACTGAGTGAATGACCTATAGGAATAAAAGGATTGTTCTCATAAAAAGTTTTTCCACAGTTATCACAAACAAGACGTCGAGCCCGATATTCGATCAAACATTTTTGATGATTTAATGCAGAATGTTTAATTCTTTTTAGTTTGTATTCTTTGATATGAGATGTGGAAGAATTACAAATAGGACAAGAACAAGGAAAAGGTTTTAAAGTTAAACAGATTATGAGAATATCATTTTCAATGTAAGAAGAAAGATTTGATACAGAATCTTGAGAAAGGTTAAGAAAATCTGATATAATATCCATAGTGGAAAACCACTCCTTTCGCTAAATGTTGTTTGACGATTACATTGTACAGCGAAAGGTTTTATTTTTATAGGAATGAACAAAAAGATTGACCCTATAAAAATTTAGAGCCAACCTTCTACTAAACCCTATGATAATTTGGAGGTGTCCTTTATCCCTACGATAATTTAGATATCCAAAAATTCAGGCTTATCTGCTTTTTATTTTGTTCACGGAGAATAATGTGCTACTATAAAAAGATACAAGGAGATGATACAATGTATAGAAAATTTGATGATCAACTTATCGCATGGAAACAAAAGAATAATCATTTACCATTGCTTATTAAGGGCGCACGGTTCGTTGGAAAAAGATACAGTGTTTTAAAGTTTGCGAAAGCAAATTATGAACATGTAATAGAAATTAATTTTGAACAAGATATGTACATGAAAGAAGTTTTTGAACAAACAAGAAAAGTAGAAGATATCATTGCCATGTATCAACTTCAACATCCAGAAACAATATTTGATCAAAATACGTTGCTTTTCCTTGATGAGATACAATCTTCCAGTAGTGCTTTAACATCATTGAAATTTTTTGCGAATCAAGATTTTGATGTCATTGCAAGTGGAAGCTTATTAGGTGTTTCTATTGCGCATACAACATCATTTCCAGTAGGCTATGTAGAAATGGTAGATTTGCATGCAATGGACTTTGAAGAATTCCTTATTGCCAATCAAATACCTGAAGCAATTTTTAAACAACTAAAAGAATGTTATGAAAAAGGTACAATGGTAATGGAACCTTTACACAAAAAAATGATGCAGTTATTTAAGGAATATATTGTTGTTGGTGGAATGCCAGCAGTCGTAAAGGAATATATAACATCAAAGAATTTTGATAAAGTAAAACAACTGCAGCAACAGATATTGAATGCATATTATGCAGATATTGTGAAGTATGGAGAAGGAAGCGAAAAGATAAAAGCTCATGAATGCTTTACTTCTATTCCAAAACAACTAGCAAAAGACAATAAAAAGTTCCAATATAAACTTTTGAAAAAAGGCGGAAACGCAAGAATATATGAAAGTAGTTTACAATGGCTGTTTGATAGTGGACTGATTCATCGATTATATCGATTAGATACTTTAGAAGAACCTATGGAAGCCCATATTGATTTAAGTGCATTCAAGGTTTACTTTCATGATACAGGTCTATTGTTGGCGATGTTTGAACAAAATGTTGGCGCAATGATATTGCAGGATGATTTATTAATATATAAAGGGGGCATCTTTGAAAATGTAGTATATCAATGCTTACAAGCGCATCATAAAAATATTTACTACTATGAATATAGAAGTCAATATGAAATTGATTTTGTGATTTATGATAATGATCGAGTTGTGCCGATTGAAGTGAAATCGGCAGGTAATACAAAGTCTAAAAGCCTACAAGCTTCTATGGAACGCTTTTATCTAACAAAAGGCTATAAATTGTCTACGAATAATACAAATGTAAATGAAAAGATTAAGTGCTATCCTTTGTATATGCTGTTATTTATATAATAGAGTTACGATGAAATATAATATAATTTACTTGTATTAAGTTCGTATATGAATAGGAATTAATTAATAACTTTTTTTACATTATATCCCACTTTTCTTGCTATGTGAAAAATATATGCTATCATAAAAGAAAAAGGTGTGATGTTTATGAGGATTGCGATTGTTGATGATAATAAACTACATAGAAATAAAATGAAACAAGTTTTGAAAGAATGTAGAAAAAAAGATGATATTTCAGATTTTGAAAATATAAGAGATTATGAAAGAAGTGAAGGTGTTTATGAGCTGTTGTTATTAGATATCGAGTTAAAAGATGAAAAAGGAATTAGATATATAAAAAACAATCCTCAGAAACATAGATATGTTGTATATGTATCATCTTATCCTGAGATGATGGGTGAGGCTTTTCATTCTAATGTTTTAGGTTTTATACCAAAAGACAAAATCAATGCATTATTAGTTGATAAGGTAAATGAAGTGGAACAGGAAATAAAAAAAGATAAATTGTATAATTTTAAAACATTGGATGGTGATATAAGAATCGAAGAATATAAAATCTTATATTTTATGTATTCAGATCATACCGTATGTATGAAAATAGAAAACAGAAAATCTTTTCTCTATCTTAGCGCAAGATCGTTATCGGAAATAAATCATAAATTGTCTGATAATTTTTATAAAGTAAATCGAAATACGATTGTAAATATTATGAAAATAAAAAAAATAGTTCCTAGAGGATATGAATTAATGACTCAAGATGACAAAACAATCAAAGTAAGTGATAAAAAATGGAATGATTTTAAATCTAGATATCATTCATTGAGGTATACGCATGAGTGAATATTTGTTCAGCGTTATAGATTATTGCTATGTTTTATTATTTTTTCACTTACTAACGAACAAGAAAATAGAAAAAGTAAAATTTATTATTGCAGTGGTCATTTTTTCATCAATTCAATATGTAAGTGAATTTGTTGAATTACCAAGAATGTATGCGTCATTGAAAGATAATTTTCTACTTATGTTTTTTTTGATTGCATATTCTAAAAAGATTGATTTCAAAAATATAGTAAATGCTTTTATAATCGATACATTATTTTTCTTTACTTTATCTTTTTGTATTACAATGGCAGATTTATTGAACATTGATTTAAGACTGTCGCTAGAGCCAGGCATATTCAGGTTGATATTTACATTGATTTTGAAAGTTATCATGTTTTTACTAATGTGGTTTGAAGTTATGCAAATAAAAAAAACAGAAGTGCTAGTCGAAAGAAAAAGTTTTATGATTATAATCATTTGTTTAGGTGTTGGTACATTCATATCATCTCGTATCCTTCAATTATCAGAGGAAAATGATAAATTTCTATTTTTAATGATTTTGTATGAAACTATATTTTTTGTTATATTATGTTTTGTTTTATATTATCGCATTATATTAAAAAAGAAATATGATATGACAATATTCAAGGAATTAATTGCCATGACGGAAAAGAATATAGATCAGATTGAAATACAACAACGTGAAATTCAAAAATTAATTCATGATACAAAAAATCAATTATTAGAAATTGAAATGATGATTGATCAAAATGAAATAGAAAAAATTAAACCGTACATCAGGCAATGGCAGGTAAATTATTATTCATCTTACCGTACACCAATTTGTCTAAATGTCTATATTAATAATATTCTACAATCTAAAATAGACGAATTTTCTGATATTACGTTTCATTTAACGATAAATGTTCCTGAAATCATCAATATGAATACGACTGACCTAATTGCCTTTCTAACGATATTAATAAATCGTAGCTGTAATCTATTGAGAAAAAATAAGAAATCTGATTACTATTTAGAAATTAGATATTTTGATAATGAATTAGAAATTTATGAACATTTTCCAATCTGCATGGTTAAAGAGCCAAAGTATATAAATAAATTCCAAGATGATTATTTAAAAAGTATCATAGAAAAGTATAATGGAGATCTTGATGTTAGTGAAAATGAAGAATATAAACAATGTATTTTGTTGCTTTTTTAAATAGCTGCCGTTCGTTGCAGAAATTAGCCGTTCGTTGCAAGTATTATAGATTTTTTCTCTTTTAGGATTATAATGAAAGTAGAAAAAGGAGGATATATGATCGTAAGGATAGGGATTGCTTTAGGTAAGCTGTTATATCATCATCAAGTAATTGAGGAAAATCAAATCGATGATATTCGCTATGCACTAGAAATTATGATGAGTGAATTTCTGGAAATAGCAGTTATCATTGGGTAGTGCATTATATCAAAGACTTATGTGGAAACATTAGCATTTCTATTATGTTTTCAGAAGTGAGTATGAAGGCTATCATGCGAAAACAATATTAAGATGCTTTGTTATCACGATTACAGTTTACTTAAGCATATTATCATTTCATTCATATATAAATATTGTAAAAAAGGGAGGAAAAAATTATGAATAAAAAGTCAATTATTATACTTGTTATAGGTATCATTATTGGTATATTAATATTTGAACTATTCAATTATGTTAGATAGAAAGTTAGGTTAAAAACATTCTCTTATGATATTTTGAGCATGGAAAATCGTTATTACCTTGTAATTATCATAACTATACTTACGAACTATATTTGATGTTTATAAAATAATAGGAGAAAACAAATCATGAAAAAATTAAAAACAATGCTAATATTTGTGATACCAAGCTGCTTATTATTATTCGGATGCCAAAATAAGGATTCAGAAATAGAAGAACCTATTAGATTCTCTACAATTGGTGGCGGAATAGATGGAAAGGGTACACAAGTTATAGAATGGGGAGAGGATATACAATCAAAAGATATGTACTATAGCTTAGGAGAAGGTGTTAATAAAAAAGATTGTGAAACAAAATTTGAATATGATGAAGATAATGTTGGAAAAATCATAGACATGAAAGTTTCTATTAAATATAAAGATAAAGATTATAAAAAGATATTTACGATATTGATAGATGATACCAAAGCGCCTGTAATTGAATATAGTGGCGAAAATAGAATGAAGGTACAAGGATCATATGATATAAATAAAGATTTAAATGTTTATGATATTAAAGGTAAACAAAAGGTAGATATTAAAGCTTATGAGCAATTCAGTAAGTTTTATCCAGGCTATATTATAACATACGCTCCTGTCAATGATGAGGAAAAGATAAAGGATGCGAAAGAAGGCATAATGAATCAAACATTGGATATAAAATATCCAGGTCAGTATAAAGTGTTCATTAAAGCAAGTGATGGGCATGGGAATATCACTGTTAAAGAAATAGATATGGAAGTATATAAAGCGTGAAGTAATACAGAAATAGGGTGTTACTTGATGAGTGGTAGAAATTATAGTAGGTGATTTATGGAAAAATTTGAATAAAAAGGATATGGATTTTCATTACTTTTGAAAATTCTATCTTTTTTATAATGGAATAATAGATGATAATTTACAATATACATCATATTTTTTATATTATCCTTTATTGTATAAATAAGAATGTATTAAGTTCATACATGAAAACAAATTAATTTATAACTTTTATTACGTTATATCCCACTTATATTGCCATATGAAAAATATATGATATCATGAGTGTATAAGCAAAAAAGAGATATGTATACGACATTAAATGTAACGCATTCTTGTCATCAAGGGGAGATACTGCTGGTGTTTTTATTGGTGAGTGTATATGTTATTATTTAGAATTTATGTACAAAAAGGAGTTGGTGACATTGAATAAAAATATGTTAATAAAAATTTTAAAAATTATTGTTATGGCGATTATTGTTTTTCTTGTTGGTTTTATAGGTACGATTGCTTTAATTATTAAGCGATCTTACGATATGACAGCAGCAATGGTCAATATACAAGAAGAAACTGTTCAAACAGTAAAACTATTTGGTATAAAAGTTGAAGAATTTCGAAGCATATATAATAATGGAGGATATGAAATAACCATCGTAAAAAATATGATGTATGATTATTTGCCATTTATCGTTGGATTTATATTATTAATTGTTGTTATAGTAATGACGATTATTACAAAAAATCTTATTACAAACTATAACAAAAAATGAAAGGGGAAACCATAATGGAAAATGTAATAGATGTAAATGATTTTAGTTTTTTTTATGGGGATAAGCCAGTTTTAGAGCATGTTTCATTCCATATCGCAAAGGGAGAAATTATAGGATTATTGGGGGAAAATGGTTCTGGGAAAACAACTTTTTTGGATTCCTTATATGGTTTTCATGGGAAACAAGAAGCTATTTTAATATTGTCAACGAATCCAGTAATTGATAATCAAATGATCAAAGAAAATGTATCTTATATACAGGATACACCTAATCTTCTTGATTATTTAACAGCAGAGCAATATATTAAATTCATATGTCATATTGAAAAATTAGATTATGATAATAAGAAAGAAGAAATCATGCGTTATGTAGATCTATTTGATTTATCTGGCGAATATCAATCAAAATTAATAAAAGATTACTCTTTTGGTATGAAGAAAAAAATTCAAATCATTGGTGAATTGTTTTTACATAAAAATATTATATTAATTGATGAACCAACAAATGGATTAGATATTGGCATGATCATTTCATTAAAAAAATTACTAAAACAAGAACATAATACGTTTTCTTCTACAATTATAATATCTAGTCATAATACACAATTCTTAGAGGATGTGTGTGATAGAATATTATTATTTAATCATCACCAGATTGTAAAAGATATTATAAATGATAGTTCTCTGAATTTAGAAACGGAATTCCTAAATGCAAAATCAATGGAAAGTGAGCAAGCATATGGGCAAGGCTAAAGAGATTGCTCGTGTTAGAATAAAAACTTTTAGTAATTTTATTATTAGGCACTTAGCAGATAGTCCATATTATATATCGTTGGTGATTTTAACTCCAATTGTAATATATTTTATTGCGGAAATATTTATGCCAAATGGTTTAGAAAGTATTTCAATAAATTCAGATATTTTAAAATTGATTGAATCCTTTAGCGCAGTTTTTCATCAGCTGCTTTATTATACTATTATTTTATCTGCGCCATTATATATCATGATTACACAAATTAATAATAGAAGTTATGAAAAGTATAGACATTTTAATATATCTTATAAAGATATTTCTTTAGCAAATATGGGACTTTGTTTGATGATGTTAGATAGTTTGTTTTTCGTAATATTAGCGGAGTTGCTTATGCATACTTCTTCAAACTTTTTTTCTTCGATTGTTTTTATAGTATTATTTTTGTTTTCCTTTGATTCAATATTGTTTATCTTATTGTTTATTTATCAGGGTGTGGTAAATTTTTCTCTGAAATATATAAAAACAAAATATATAGCAGTTTTTGAGGGAATAAGTGCCACAATACTCGCTTTCTTGTTCTATTTACCTGTAAAATATGTGAGCTTAGGTACAGTGATGAGTATACCATTTTTTGTGATTATTAGTGTAATGGTACTATTATCATTTGTAATTTATTTGTTTTATACAAAAAGTAAAATAGAAAGTGCTTATGTATTAAGAAATCATGTGAAGGATAGTAAACCATTGCTATTACATGGTAATATGAATATATTAAAAAATTATTTTTTATTACTATTTCAATCACGAAGTATTTATATTGAATATATTTTTTCTTATTGTATATTATTAATCTTTTTCAAAAATTCAAATTTAATTGCTATGAGTGAAGATGTGATATTTCAATTATCTATACCGTTATTTTTAATATCAAGTGGTATATTATCTGCATATAAAAGTTGGTTTGACATGAAACAAAAAGTCCCTTTCAATAGAATGAAAATCATAGATTTTTCCAATTCTGTGATTTTATTGATCCTTTTTGAAATAGTATTATCGTCATTTATGTATAACGAAGTTTTGATGAATAAAGTAATCATTTGCCTAATCACATATATGATTTCAAATTTAATACAATCAAAAGTAAATTTAAAATATAAGAACGACAATAAAACTCCAATAATTTTCTTATTGTTCTATGGTTTTCTTTCTGTATTCATATATATGGTGGCAGCTTGGGGATTATCATATGTATAAAAAAGCATTCAACAAGATTCTAAACTGAAGAAATGATACAGATTCACAACTAATGTCTGACTAAAAAAAGCTATAAGGGATATATCTAATTATGAGTCAATAAAGATATTCAAGATGTTAAGTCTTTTAGAAGAACAAAAGGATGTGAGGAAAAATGTTAAAAAAAATAATTTGCCTATTCCTGTTAGGGTTGATGGTATTATCTGGATGTTCAACTGATGAAAAAAGCGAAAAAAAAGATAAAGTACTCACAATCGATTCTGATTCTGATTATGCGTATGATTTAAGTAATAATTTAGAGCTGAATAAACATCATAACGATATTGCTTTGGTTGAAATTACAGATATTGGTGGTACATCTAATTATAACGATAAGTTAGCAATCTATGTAGATATATATACGTATGGAAAAGCAGTAGTGAAAGCCGTATATAAAGGCAATCTTAAAATTGATGATAAGATTGCTTTTACTCGATTAGGTGGGAAGTTAAGTTATAACGAATGGAAGAAAGGATTGCTTCAAAAACAGGTCGATATGTTAGAAGATGCAGGGTACACATCTGTTGTTAGTGAGTATGAACATGATATCCCTGTAGAAAAGAATAAAACATATCTTGTGTTTTTAGATCATACATCATCTCAAAAAGAAAATGAATATGCAATCAGTGGTTTTGCATATGGTATGCGCGAAGTTGAAGATCCTGATCATCTTACAGATCGTGATGATATCAGGGTGAAGAATAATGTGAGTGGTAAATATGAACCACTACAATCAGTTGTCGCATTAGAATAGTTTATGGATAAGGTGGAAAAGTAATTGATTAGATCAGTTGCTTTTCTTTTTATGATGTTTATAAGATATGATTTTAAAGACCGTATATATAAAATCACAACATCTTTCATCATAAAAAATGATATGACGTTACGATATCTGAAAGAATATGTATAATATATAAGAAAGCAAAAATACTAAACAGGAGAAAACAAAGAAAAAGTGCCTGAAAGTGCTTAAAACAGAGGGCAATCATGGTATAATATTTACAGTGTAAACATTTTATACAGATATATGAAAATGTTGGTTACACAATCGGTTAGGATATGGTAAAATATTTGCCGTATCGCAAATAAGGAGAAATGGGCTATGTTAAAAGTTTTAAAACATCCGCTTATTACGCACAAGTTGACACAAATGCGTAATAAGAACTGTGGTACGAAGGATTTCCGCCAGAATTTGGATGAAATTGCCGGATTAATGGCATATGAAATCACTCGTGACATTCCACTGAAAGAAGTGGAAATTGAAACACCGGTTGCTACGTGTAAGACGTATGAAATGGAAAAGGAAATCGTTTTGGTACCAATCCTGCGTGCAGGTTTAGGTATGGTAAATGGTATCTGTAATCTGATTCCTACGGTAAAAATTGCACATATTGGGTTGTATCGTGATGAAGAAACATTAGAACCTCATACGTACTTTGAAAAGTATCCAAAGGCTGTGAAGGATGCAATTGTCATGATTGTTGATCCAATGTTAGCAACAGGAGGAAGTGCAATTGCTGCCATCGACATGGTAAAGAAACAAGGCGCTAAAAATATTCGCCTAGTTTGTCTGGTTGGTGCACCAGAAGGTGTAAAAGCAGTAGAGAAAGCACATCCTGAAGTTGATATTTATTTGGCATCATTAGATGAAAAACTGAATGAACATGGGTATATCATTCCAGGTTTGGGTGATGCCGGAGATCGAATTTTCGGAACAAAATAATGAAAGATGTCCAAAAAGCGATACGCTTTACTATGACATTATTAATCAGCTGTATTCTTTGCGTCTTAGCGGGAGTCTGGCTGGATGAAAAGCTTCATAGCGCACCGGTTTTTTTACTGGTATTGCTTGCGTATGCCATTGGAGCCAATTTCTATTTATTGTGGAAGGCGGTGAGTAAAGATGATTGATAAAGCACAGGGAAATGAAATTCGCAAAATTACGTTGGCTTTGATGCTTGTGATCAGTGGCTTATCTTTACTGGTATTTCAAGGAAGCTTTCAAAGCATTACCTTAGGTATCATCATTGGCGCAATGTGTGGTCTGCTGGGTTTTGGCATGATTGAACGTATGTGCTCCAATATTGAACTATATACAAATGCAAAGGGCAGAGGTCAGGGTGCTTATGTGAAACGTTACGCACTTTATACCCTTGTTTTTGCGTTAAGTATATATAAAGGTGTCCATCCTTTGGCACTTTTGGTAGGGATGCTGTGTCATAAAGCGTCTATCGTTATTTATGCGATTCTGCATAGAAAGGAGGTAGGTTAGTGGCTATCGATATCACGATTGGAGGATTCCACTTATTTATACACCAATCCATTGTGAACTGGCTATTGCTTTGTGTCATTCTGTGTGTGTTCTTTATCTTAGCGGGCAAAAAGATAAAGAAAGCAGATCCAAGGCAGGCGCCAAAAGGATTCCTATTGGTATGCGAAAGTGTTGCCAATCTTGGAATCAGTATTATCGGTGATAACCTGAAGGAGCGGACAAGAACGTTTTTGCCTTTCTTTGGTACACTGATATTTATGATGGCTCCAAGCAACCTTTTAGGATTGATTGGGCTACAGCCACCAACGAGCAATTTAAGTGTGAATGCGACACTTGCGGTCATGATGTTTTTGCTCGTACGCTACACAGAGATCAGACAACAGGGAATCAAAGGAAAGATTCAGGGTCTGTGCGATCCATTCTTCCTGTTTCTGCCATTAAATGTATTAGGTGATTTGGCACTTCCTGTTTCATTATCTCTGCGTCTGTTTGGAAATATGCTGGCAGGTACCATCATTGTAGGAATGGTTTATTCCTTAATGAGAGGTATGATGCCTGCAGGTGTGTTAGGATATGCGTTAACACCATTCCTGCATGCATATTTCGATATCTTTTCAGGTCTTATTCAGACCTATATCTTCTTCACACTGGCAAGCTTCTTCTTGTCGGATGCATATCCAAGTGAAGATTAACAATTACGTACATAACAATCTAGGAGGAAATGAAAAATGAACGAATATTTTGTACAAGGTATGGCTTTATTAGGTGCTGGTATCGCAATGATCGCTGGTTTAGGTCCTGGTATTGGACAGGGTATTGCGGCTAGTAAGGGTGCTGAAGGTGTCAGCAGAAATCCAGATGCAGCTGGTAAAATCCGTAGTATCATGGTTCTTGGTATCGCCATGGCCGAAACAACTGGTATTTACGCATTAGTAATCGCATTGATTTTGATCTTCATGAAAGGATAAGAATTATTGATACAAGGAGGTAGTTTTGGAACATGAATATTGATATAACAAATTACCTGCGATTAGACCTGGTGGATGTAATTCTTGTTTGTATTTCTACACTGATCATCTGTTTGGTGGCAAAGCATTTTTTCTGGGATGTCATTCTGGATTATTTTGATGCACGTCATAAAGCAATTGCGGACGATATTGCCGCAGGTGAACAGGCACGTAAAGATGGAGAAGAATATAAAGTTCAATATGAAACTCAGCTTGCAAGTGCGAGAGGTGAAGCACACGCAATTTTAGAAGGGGCAGCAAAGAATGCCAATGAAGAGCGTAAAGAAGTGTTAGCGAAAGCACGCGAGGAAGCGGAAAACCTCAAGCAGAAAGCATTAGCGGATATTGAACGCGAAAAAGTTCAGGCACAGAAAGAAATGAAACAGACGATTACGGATGTTGCATTTGAAGCTGCGGAAAAAATCATCAAGAAGGAACTGGATGAAAAAGATCAGCAGCGTTATGTGGATGACTTTATTGAACATGCAGGTGATGATACATGGCAGGCATAGCAGCAAAAAGCTATTGTGATGCGTTGTTTGAAATCGCAAAGGAAGAAAACAAGCTGGATATTTATAAAGAACAATTATTGCTTGTGAAAAGTACGATGGCATCAGATACAAAATTTGTAAGTGTGATGAACCATCCAAAAATTCACAAGGAAGAAAAGAAGCAGCTGCTGGAAACAATCTATAAAGACAGTATCGAACACATGCTGTTAAATTTTTTAAAGATTTTAGTAGATAAAAACCGTTTCCGTATTCTGCCGGATATCACAAAAGAATTTGTGAAATGCTACAATGTGGAAAACCACATTCAAGTAGTTTATGTGAATAGCGCAACTGCATTGAATGATGAACAGATTGCGAAACTGAAAGTAGCATTAATGAATAAACTAAATCAAAAAGTGGAGCTTGTCTTACGAGTAGATGAAGACTTGATGGCAGGTATCCGTATCAAAATCAATGATCAGATCATCGACAATACAGCGAAAAACAAACTGGAACGTTTGAAGAAAGTCGTTGCATCTGAAGCAAACAAGTGAGGTGAATGTGGTGAGCTTAAGACCAGAAGAAATAAGCAAACTGATCAAAGAACAGATCCGACGCTATGATGATGAACTGGAAACTGGTGAAACAGGAACCGTTATCACGATCGGTGATGGTATTGCCCTTGTTCATGGCTTGGCAAATGCAATGGCTGGAGAGCTGCTGTTATTTCCAGGTGATGTCTATGGAATGGTATTAAACCTTGAAGAAGAACATGTCGGTGCCGTATTAATGGGAGATGATGCTTCCATTAAAGAAGGTGACGAAGTAAAACGTACTGGTAAAATTGTCGAAGTACCAGTTGGGGATGGCATGCTAGGTCGTGTTGTCAACGCATTGGGACAGGCAATTGATGGTGGTGCACCTATCGTATCAGATAAATTCCGCCCAGTAGAGCGTGTAGCTCCAGGTGTTATGACAAGAAAAAGTGTACACCAGCCAATCCAGACCGGATTAAAAGTCATTGACTCTATGATTCCTATTGGTAAAGGTCAGCGAGAGTTGATCATTGGAGATCGTCAGACAGGTAAGACGGCAATCGCCATCGATACTATTATCAATCAGAAGGGTCAAAACGTAAAATGTATTTATGTCGCAATCGGACAAAAAGCAAGTACCGTTGCGCAAATTGTAGAAAAATTAAGAAGTCATGGCGCTATGGAATATACAACCATTGTATCTTCAACTGCCAGTGAACCAGCTCCATTACAATATATTGCACCATATGCAGGTTGTGCGATTGGTGAAGAATGGATGGAAAATGGGGACGATGTATTGATCGTATATGATGACTTGAGTAAACATGCGGTTGCTTATCGTACCATGTCCTTATTGTTGAAACGTCCACCTGGACGTGAAGCATATCCTGGTGATGTATTCTATCTGCATTCTCGTTTATTAGAGCGTGCCGCAAAATTAAATGATGAATTAGGTGCAGGAAGTTTAACTGCACTTCCTATCATCGAAACACAGGCCGGAGATATCGCAGCATATATTCCTACCAATGTTATTTCTATCACCGATGGACAGATTTTCTTACAGACAGAGCTGTTCAACAGTGGTGTAAGACCAGCGGTAGACAGTGGTTTATCTGTATCCCGTGTTGGTAGTGCCGCACAGATCAAAGCAATGAAACAGGTTAGTGGAAGCTTAAAACTGGAGCTTGCACAGTATCGTGAAATGCAGGCATTTGCGAAATTCGGTAGTGATCTGGATGCGACAACAACCGAAACATTGGCGCATGGAGAACGTTTAACAACACTGCTGATCCAGAATCAGTATGATCCAATGCCAGTCGCTCATCAGGTATTATCTTTATTTGCCGCAAAACATAAATTCCTGAAACCTGTCAAAGTAGAAGATGTGAAAGTTTACGAAAAAGAAATGTTGAAATACATGGAAAGAGAGCATGCAGATATCATTGCCGCAATCAATGAAAAGCAGGCTTTAGACAGTGAACTGGAAGCATCTATCAAAGAGGCGTTGACAGCGTTTGCGACAGAATTCAAGAATTTAATTGAAGGATAGTCTATGGCAGCAGGTAAATTAGAGATCAAGGCTCGTATCCGTTCTGTAGACTCTACAAGAAAAATTACCAAAGCCATGCAGTTGGTTGCCAGCAGTAAACTGAAAAAACAGAAACAGTTCATGGAAGAAAACAGAGAATATGCCTATTATCTAAAAGAAACAGTGCAGGAAATCTTATCTTCTATTGAAAACAGCATGCATCCATACTTACAGAAAAATGATGCGAAGAAAGCATTTACCATCGTATTTACCAGTGATATGGGATTATGTGGTGGATATAATGCAAATATTTATCGTATGCTTCAAAATACTGTCAGTAAAGATGATGATATCGTAATGATCGGGCTTCGTGGAGCCGGATGGATTCACAATAAAGGATATCATGTGATTCGTGAAGAACTAGATCTGGAAGATGAATGTTACAGTGAACTGGTGGAAATTGCGGATATGGCACTTGATTTATATCGCAAAAAAGAAATATCTGAAATCCGTATTCTGTACACAAAATTTATTAATTCTGTATCCTTTGAGCCACAGCTAGTAACCTTGCTGCCTGTGGAAAAAGATGATCGTGAACATTCAGGAAATGCCTTAACTGAATTTGAACCAGCTGGAGATAAGATTTTGGATACATTAGTACCAATGTATGTCAGATCATTATTGTACAGTTATTTCTTAGAAACAAAAACCAGTGAGCAGGCAAGCCGTCGTATGGCGATGGAAAGTGCGACAGATAATGCGGATGAAATCAAAGAAACCCTGGAATTGGAATTCAATCAGGCAAGACAGGCAAGCATCACCCAGGAAATTACCGAAATTGTTGGTGCTGTCAATGCCCTGGAAGGAGTGTAGCGAATGAGTAAAAATATCGGAAAAATCGTTCAGGTCATTGGTCCGGTCGTTGACATTGTCTTTGAAAATGGAGAACTGCCAGACTTATTGACTGCGATCGAGATTCCTATGAAAGATAAAGAGTCTTTAATCGTTGAGGTCAGCCAGGATATTGGGGATGACCGTGTACGTTGTATCGCCATGGGAAGTACCGATGGCTTGGTACGTGGTATGGATGCCATTGATACAGGCGCACCAATCAGTGTCCCTGTAGGGAAAGAAGTACTGGGTAGAATGTACAATGTATTAGGACGTGAAATTGATGGATTAGGTGAAACAGCCACAAATGAAAAATGGCCAATTCATCGTAAAGCACCTACTTTTGATGAACAACAGACCAGCGCAGAAATGCTGGAAACCGGTATTAAGGTTATCGACTTGTTGTGTCCATATTCAAAAGGTGGTAAAATCGGTCTGTTTGGTGGTGCCGGTGTAGGTAAAACCGTATTGATTCAGGAGCTTATCCACAATATCGCAAAAGAACATGGTGGTATGTCTGTTGTTACTGGTGTAGGAGAACGTACACGTGAAGGTAATGACATGTATCATGAAATGAAGGACAGCGGTGTCCTTGACAAAACCGTATTGGTATATGGACAGATGAATGAATCTCCAGGTGCCAGAATGCGTGTAGGTTTAACAGGACTTACCATGGCAGAATACTTCCGTGATCATGATCATCAGGATGTATTGCTGTTTATCGATAACATCTTCCGTTTCACACAGGCAGGTTCTGAAGTTAGTGCTCTGCTTGGGCGTATGCCAAGTGCCGTTGGTTATCAGCCAACCCTTGCGACAGAAATGGGACAGTTACAGGAACGTATCACTTCCACAAAGAATGGATCTATTACATCTGTACAGGCAATCTATGTGCCTGCCGATGACTTGACAGACCCTGCGCCAGCGACTGCATTTACGCATCTGGATGCGAAAACTGTATTGGACCGTGATATTGCGGCATTAGGTATCTATCCAGCCGTTGATCCTCTGGAATCAAGCTCTCGTATTCTTGATCCACTTGTTGTAGGAGAAGAACACTATGAAGTAGCTCGTGGTGTACAACAAATTCTACAGCGTTATAAAGAATTACAGGATATCATCGCCATCTTAGGTATGGATGAATTAAGTGAAGAAGATAAGATTATTGTAAACCGTGCACGTCGTGTACGTAACTTCTTATCTCAACCTTTCCACGTTGCGGAAGTATTCTCAGGTATTCCAGGATGCTATGTATCCCGTGAAGATACAGTCAGAAGCTTCAAGGAACTGTTGGAAGGTAAATATGATGATCTTCCAGAAGCAGCATTTATGTTCGTTTCAACCATCGAACAGGCTGTGGAAAAAGCTAAAACTTTGAACGAAGGTTAATCTATGATCAAAGTGAAAATCATCACTCCTCTTGGTCTATATAAAGAAGGCGAAGTGGAAGCTGTTCATTTACGTACCGTGGAAGGTGATATCACCATTCTTCCTAACCATATTCCTTTGGTTGCCATGTTAGAAACATGTAAGTGCTCCTTAAAAGAAAAAGGCGACTATCATGATTATGCGATGGCTGGTGGTATGATGCAGTTCAAAGATAATGAAATGCGCATATTAACAGACGCAATTGAAGGTCGGGAAGAAATCGATATTGAACGAGCAAAACGTGCGAAAGAACGTGCAGAAGCACGCCTTGCGAAACGTGACAACCGTACCAATATCAAACGTGCAGAAGTTGCACTTGCGAAAGCAATCAACCGTATTAAAGTATACGGAGGATAAAAAAATCAGGCAGGATATGATTGATATTCTGCCTTTTTCTTATGCTTTTATGATATACTGAAAGTAGAGATAGAGGGTGATGAAATGAAAGCGAAAAGTTATCGGTTTTCCACTGTTTCAAATATCATGTTTGTAGGATTTCTATTCAGTTTTATCCATTTAGAAATTTCTTATCTGACAGATTTTACAACTGGAATATCTGCGCTGTTGATGTGGTATGGCTGTTATATTTTGCGTAAAGAAAATGAAGCCCTGCGAAAATCATTTGTTTTGACTTCCTGTATACTTGTGATTTTTACCTTTGTGGAAATCATAAGAGCAACACCATGGATAGGTTTATCCTCTATCAGTGTAGTGAAGCCAATCTGTATGCTGGTATTATTATATCAATATGGAAAAGGTATGCAGGATTTAAATCTGGCATATGGTGGGAAAAGCATAATACAATGTAAAAGTATCTATAAGGAATATCTTGCTTATATTGGACTTATGTATTTTACAATAGTAGTACCAACTTCGCTGATATACTTTGGAATCATCTTATTGGTTGTCATTCTTGTACAGATCTATCGCATACATTCCATTGTGAAAGAACATGTGAAAAATAAAGAATTTACATGCTGCTTTGTGCCTGTTATACCAGCAGCTGCAACCTATATCGTCGTGATCATCGCCATCATTATGACTTCTAGCTATCTTGTACATAGAAATCTAACAAGTGATTATGAGGTGTGGAAAATAAGTACAGGTGAAAAACGAGATGCACTGGTTCAAAAAGGCTTGTCAAAACAGGTTAGTAAAGATTTAAGCGATGATGCAGTAGAAGCATTATCAGAAGTAAAAGCTTTCCGTGTTTATGAAGAAAATCAGAATCAAGATTTTCCACAAACAGAAGAATATGTAGGGGTTGATCAGGATGGAAATTTATATCATCTGATGTGGATCAACTTTGATAAAGTAGATTTTAATGGAAACTGTAGTATTATTCCTGTATGGAATACCAGTAGAGAAAATGGTGTAATGCTGGATAAAGAGGTCGCATTCTTGTATGATCAAGGCGATACAACATATGGAAGAAAAGAATCATCCCAGTCGTTTGATATTAACTTTGCGAAAGGAAAGCATCATCGTGGATATGTGTATTCTATTCATGATATATCTGATGATCAAATGATGGAATTTGCCACAAATATCATTTACCAGGACAGCTGGTTCCAATATCCTTATACCTACCATTCATTAGCGGATTCTTATCAACCAGTAGATGATATACTCACAAGCATGACACAGACTAAAAATTATAAAACCAAGTTTCATACTATTTTAATAGAAAGAAAAGATTTCAAAATGGAATAACATAAAGAAAGAGGAAGCATGTGATCTTCCTCTTTATTGCATATAATCAGTAATATCTGTACAAGATAACAGGATATAAAGATGACCATCCGGCCAGTCGATATAAGAAGCAGTGGTGCGTACCCATTGATGTACAACACTATTATAAATATCTACGACCTTGCGATCGTTTTGATCACGATGTTCTAATAATTTAACTGGGCAGTCCTCGCATGGATGTTCACTGCCACGAAAACATTTATGACAGATAGAACCATATTCCGCATATGGAAATAGCCGTTTGGTATCTTCATTAAAATAGATAAGATGATACGTAGCAGGATCAATGATATAGATTGCACTGCCAATATGATTTAATAAATACATCATCATATTCAACTGTTCATTCTGTCGGGTTTTCTGCGCTTGATTCTGTAAGAATATCTCAATGATTTCCATGATGGTCTGAAGATCATTACGCTGTTGGCGTGTAAAACTTCGTGCACGAAGATTATCACAAAAGATAACCATGACAGAATTTACTTCATCCAAAGCCATGGACATCGCGGTTATGGCTTTCGCATGTACGGAAGCCAATATCGCTTTTTCAAACGGTGTATTATTTTTATTTTCATAGATAAATACCGCATGTTCACTAATATCAGGATAGGTTGATAAACATTCTTTCATCAAGGAAACATGATATTTCATTTTCTCATGTCCCATACTAGAATCTTTCCATTCATTTAAAACAGATATCTCTTCCATTTGATTATCATAAGATAAAATCACCGCATGATGTAACTGGAAAAAGTGGCCAGTCAGGCGTAAGACTTCATCTAGTTTATGTGTAAAATCAGTAGAGGATGAGGTGAATAGCGTACGGAATATAAATTCACGTATGTTGCCTTCTAAAGGCCCACTCACGTCGGGAGAAAGATCTACAGGATTGCTTTGCGTATAGTCAAACATGCCGTTTTGATAAACACTACACTGGTTCTTTCCATTATATTTACCATAATACATGGCGATATCCGCTTTGTGATATAGATCATCAAAACATAATTGATTTTTATCATAGAATGCCAGTCCGATAGATACAGAAATATGGGCATTTTTCAAATAGGTATATGTAGAGGAGGACAAATCATCACAGAATTTTTCACATTGTGATATCACAGAAATCTGATCATGCAGATCAGATAAAAAGACCACAAATTCATCTCCACCAATACGCCCGATAATACTGTGCTCTTTGAAGCATTCACATAATTGCGCAGATACATTCTTTAACACAAGATCGCCATACATATGTCCATATAAATCATTGATATCCTTGAAATTATCCAGGTCCATGATAATAAACGCATGTTTTACTTCAGGTGCAGCTTTTAGTTTCGCATTGATCATAGAAACAATGGTGGAGTGATTATATACACCAGTCAATAAATCACGTTCGGCTTTATATCGCCATTGAGCTTCTTTTCGTTTTTCATCTTCAATATCTTTCATTGCTGTACATGCGATGACATGTCCACTGGATTTATGTTGATACATACGGGTCACACTATGAATCCAACGATATTCTCCATTGACTAATTTACGATATTCACAAACAAGTTCTTTTTGATTATGTGAAAAACATTCCAGCATATTTTCTCTGGTTTTCATCGCTTTAATATAACTATAATCCGGATGCATATATTCTACAATGCGTTGTGTCAAATCATCATAGGTCGCATCTTCTTTTAAATTCATTTCTTCCATCCAGCGTTTATTGACATTTAACATTTTATCTGCGGTCAAATCGACTTCAAATACACTGACAAAATCTGAAGAAATGATATCACGATATTCTTTTTCATTATGATACTCTAATTCCAGCTGCTTCAAATCAGTAATATCCTTACTAATACCAATCGCTTCTAATACAGTGCCATCTTTATCAAAAATCGACGTACTAAAAATATGAAACCAGTGAGAATCATGATGCTCATCAAATAGATGTAAAACACATTCACATTCTTTTTTCCCATTTAAAATATCTTCACATGTCTTTTTCGCTTCTGCTAAGGAATCTTTATCCATCATTCCTTTTTCCCATAGAACATCAGGAAAATTTTCTACACGATGAATATTATGAAGAATTTTTGAGGTATGTTGATTACCTGAATCAATACGTGTAATGGTTTTGGCATAAGGATCATATTGCCATAAGATACTCTGCGATTGTTTTAAGGCAATTTGATAACGCTCTTCATTGATCATTAATTCTCGCTGTGTTTCCATCAGCTCATGAACATCAGTCGATACAGAAATATAGCCAATGCGCTCTCCTTTATCATTTTTTAATTCTGAAAGAGAAACACGATTTGCGATTTTTCCAGGTCCTTTTTGGACCATGCCGGCTTCTCCCCTTAAAAAACGTTCCACACAACAGTCCTTTGTATTACAATATGGAGTATTCATACAAGAACACTTCTTACCAATCACATTTCCGGCATCCTTTGGCATGATATTCAGTGCACTTGTATTCACAAACTTGATTCTTTTCTCTAAATCAAGGATAATGATGGGATTTGTAATAGCATTTAAGATGTTTTTATAATTTTGAAACAACTCATCTTGATACATAAGCTTCTCCCTTCAGATTTTATAGATTCTGCTTAATTTAAGTATATCATAAATTCGTCATGATAGTTTGAAGGAAATATAAAGATTACAAAGATTCCATGATTATATACTGATTTTCAATATGTTACATGATGATATTGAACGTACAGGGGAAAAACATGCATCCGATAGGAATATTAATGAGATGAAAATGTTGGAAATAGTGAATTAGAATCATAGAAAAGAACCTGTTTAATTTCACAGGACAGGGTTTTTATATATCATATGAAAAAATCTTTAAAAAAACAGAATTTCTTACGGTTTCTTTTGTTTCTATTTGGAATGTTCAGTGATATAATAAAGCCATTGGTAAAAGGAGTGGCTTTATGGAAGACGACAGCTATACAGAATTACAGTATCATACGGATACACAACCAGATGATAAGCAACCCGAGGAATCCCCAAAAAGCGGGTGGAAATATGAATTATTCGATTTGATAAAAACCTTTGTGATTTGTTTTATCGCTATATTTTTGATTACAACCTACTTGATTAGACCAGTTCGTGTGGATGGGCGTAGTATGTATCCTACCCTGGAAGATGATGATATCGGAATTATGAATATAATATCTCGTAAAATGTTTGGTGTTGATCGATATGATGTTGTGGTTGTATATAACGATAAGGTGAAAGAGGACTGGGTAAAACGAGTGATTGGATTACCAGGAGATCGTATATATGCGAAAGATGATGTGGTTTATGTCAATGGAAAACCAATTGATGAGCCATACTTGGATAGCGATTATGCAAATAAGATTCGTGAACGCGGAGATAATTTTACAGCGGATTTTGATGAAGTAATTCTTGGTGAAGATGAATATTTCCTCATGGGAGATAATCGTGTGAATTCGACAGATTCTCGTATGGTGGGACCATTTAAAGGCGAGAATATCGTTGGCAAAGATGTTTATGTATTCTTCCCGTTTAATCGAATGAAGATTGTAGGAAATGGGGAATAGGGCATTGTAGTTGCAAAGCAATCATCTAATTTCTATAATGAATATATGGAAGGTGAATGTTATGAAATTTGAAAAGGTAGTAGAAGGTATCACGATTCATTCAAATGAAGAAATCAGTGAACAGATTGCAAAGGCTTATATTGCCTATGTACGTAAAAACAATCCACGTAAGGAAATTGATTCTATCGATTTAGAATTTGATGGTGAAGAAGTTGGTTTAGGATATCACTTACAGCCGGAAGGATTTGAAAAGATCAGAAGAATCACAGGTTATCTGGTAGGCACAGTTGATCGTTTTAATGACGCAAAACGTGCAGAAGAACACGATCGTGTAAAACATGCATAAAAAATAAGAAGGCAACTTATGCCTTCTTTTCATTATCACTCGCACACATGGCAAGCCCTAATAATTCAGGGTCTTCCAGTTCTTCTTTTACTAATTGAATATCCTGCATATCATCATAAATCAAAGAACGGAAATGTTCTTCCATCAAAGGAAAAAATACATCATCACTTTTCATACAGCCCCCTCCAAAGATAAACACCTGTGGGTCTAATACCAAAGCAATCGTAGATAACATAACCGCAAGATCCTTACTGACATCTTCACATAGCTGGATGGCCACAGGGTCTTTTTTTCTTACCTGTTCAAATACATCACCAGCATTATGTATCATATCTTCTCCAAAAACATATTGCCCTTCCCGTGTAATCGCATGTCCACTTGCTTCATTTTCAATCGCACCAACATTCAGTTTATTGATTTTATCACGATTCTGATCCACAATCATATTGCCGATTTCACCAGCATATCCATTGTTTCCGGAAATAATACGATGATGATAAATATAAGCTCCACCAATTCCTGTGGAAAGAGATATATAATAGATGGATTCATGATTCTTGCCAGCACCGAAATATGCTTCTCCCAAAGCAGCGGCATTGACATCATTTACCAGAGTACATGGTAGAGGTATCTCCTGTTGGATACGTTCGACAATTGCATAATTCTCTAATTCAGGGAAATGATTACATAAACGAATGATTCCTTTCTTTGTGTCTACTGGTCCTGGTACGCCAATGCCAATGTGTTTACATTCTGATGCATCATCTAATGCATGAATCATGGAGATGATTTGTTTTGCTAATCCTTCTTTTCCTTCATGTATCTGTGTCGGTCTGCTAAGTATCTGATATATCTTGCCATTTATGCCAACACAAGCGACGCGGATGTGCTCGCATCCAAGTTCCACACTTATGTTTTTTTCCATACAAAATCCTCTTTTCTTAAACGCTATATTGCTGTACATTTTTACCTGTACTAGTATTATATCATGGGATTATGAAATGGCTTACATAAATATCATGGATTTTTGACTTTTTTCGACAAAAAAAGTAATGTTTAGATTCTCTCTTATGAAAAATAATAAAAATTCTTTTCATACAATAATTTGTATATTATAATGTAGGTGAGAATGATGGAGGGATGATATGAAATATAAAGAAATGTTATATAGTAAAAATGGATTATCCACAATGGCACTTGCGAAACTGTTTTTAGGTTTAAAAGAAGGGGAAAAAATACCTACAGTTACTGAGTTGAATGATAAAATTGATCTTGCAAGAGGTACCATTCAAAATTCCATTAAAATGCTACAAAGTCAAGGTGCTATCCGCTTGGAGTCAAGAGGTCATTTAGGTACTTTTTTAAAACATAAAGATATGCGAATACTTTTAGAATTTGCGGGAATCACATCCATTGTTGGCGTTATGCCACTGCCATATTCAAAACGTTATGAAGGCTTTGCGACGGGCATTATTGTAGCGATGGAAAATCAATATGGAATGCCGGTATCCATGGCTTATATGCGAGGAGCTCAAAATAGAATCAGTATGTTGTTATCTGATCGTTATGATTTCGCAATAATTTCTAAATTTGCGGCTTTGGAAATGCAAAAGAAAAAAATGGATATTCAGATTGTGAAATCATTTGGTGAATATTCTTATCTTTCTCATCATATTACAGTTTTTCATGATGCTTCTAAAAAAGCAATTGAAGATGGGATGCGTGTGGGCATTGATAAGGATTCAATTGACCAATCGCAATTAACAATGCGTATTTGTGAAGGAAAAAAAGTTACTTTTGTGCCTTTAGCATATAATCAGATATTGGAAAAAACTTTAAATGGAGAAGTGGATGCTGCGATATGGAATGAGGATGAGGTAACGGATAAACTGGTATCTATCAATTATCAGCCTGTTCAATTAAATGATACTGCAGATACTGAAGCTGTATTGGTTGTGGATAGTAATAAGAAAGAAATGGCAATGTTATTGAATGATATGATTGATATAAAGACAGTCTTATCTAATCAAAAATTGGTACTTGATGGGAAGATTACACCGAGTTATTAATTTAATTTTGTGAATATACAAAATTTTGGTTGACATACCTTGGGAATGATGTTAAATTATAGGTGTAAAGAAAATACATAAAAATGTATATTGAGGATTTGCATGATGCAAGTCCTTGTCTAACCAATCAATATACAAAAAAATGTACAATAAAAAAGGAGGGCACATATGCTAAAGGAAAGAATGGACATTTTACAACAGGCTTCTGTCATATCACAAGAAGTAAGCGATTATGTAAAACAGGTAATTGATCTTTTGGAACCTTCATTTTCAGAAAAAGAAAGTGGAATGGAAATGTTTACTACTCATCTTGCTATGGCTACACAAAGGATTATAAATCAAGATGAAGTTGAGCAATTGGATGAAGCTATATGGAATGATGTTTTAAAATCTCCATGTTATGACTTAGCCGAGCAAACATTCATAACGATTGAAGAAATGGCACCATGTAAATTTCCAGAGGGAGAAAAAAGATTCTTAATGATGCATTTATGCAATCTTCATCAATAAAAAATACGATAGGAGGAAATGATGATGAAAATAGTAGTTGGAGGACAAATTAACAAACAGGAAATTCACGATTTTATCAATGATTATTTCAAGGGAAACGTAGAGCTTGCGATTAAAAATGATTTAGATGCAGTAAATCTAATCAAAATGGGGAAATACGATTATTATGTAGGTGCTTGTAACACTGGTGGTGGAGGAGCGCTTGCCATGGCAATCGCACTACTAGGAAAAGATAAATGTCAGACCATCAGTATGCCAGGAAAAATCAGCAGTGATAATGAAATTCAGGCAGCGGTTGCTTCAGGTAAAATTGCTTTTGGATTTACAGCACAGCATGCTACACAGGTATTACCTGTTTTATTGAAAGCGTTGGCTGAAAAAGAGGAGGCTTAATTAAATGGAATATATAGTAATTGCGGCTATTGGAGCTTTAGCTTCCATTCTGGCGAATAAAGGTATTGCAGTATTTAATGATGGTTTCAGACCAATTGTACCACAGTATTATGAAGGAAGTATTAGTAGAAAAGAACTTGCGGCAATGTCATTTGCTATCAGTTTTGGATTGGTAATTGGATTTGGTATTCCTACATCAATTGCAGCTACTATTATTTTAATTCACTGTGTATTATTAACAACAGATATCATTGGGACATGGTGTCCTGATAGTAAGATTGGTACGATTGCTGCTGGTGTTATCGGGGCTTTATATGGAGTGTTACTAGTACTTGGTCTTGATTTTGTTGTTAAATTATTCTCATATTTGCCTTACAATTTCTTAAATGCTTTAGGAAGTGTATCTGCTTATGTTATGGTTGCTTTCGCAATCTTCCCATCTTTAGCAGTTGGATATCAGCATGGCTTTAAAAAAGGTGTGATCACAGGTATTATCACTGTCTTAACATTCTTCCTTGTTAAAAAATTTGGTACGTTTGCAATTGGTGATGCAACGTTAACATTAAATGGAGAAGGTATGGCAATGTTGGCTGGAACAGTTGTAATGTTAATCTTTGCCGCAACTGTAAAAGGGGATAACAGCAGTGCAAATTCTGATTTAGTAAGTGTGTTCTCTGAGAAAGTTTCTAAAATCAGAAAGAATTGGTTCTTACTTGCGATAATGGGTGGATTGATTGCTTGTGGAACAAGTATGCTGATTATTGGTGGTGACCCTATTTCTCTAGCTTTAGCAAGTAATGGAGCATATTCAGAAGCAGCACTTGCCGCTTTCGCAAGAGCTATCGGTTTTATTCCATTGGTATTTACAACGGCTATCGTTACAGGCGTATATGCTCCTGCAGGATGTACATTTGTATTCGCAATTGGCTTAATGTTTGTGAAAAATCCAATCATTGCACTTGTGTTAGGTGCAGCGATTATGGTCATTGAATTATTATTGATTAACGTATTCGCAAAAGGTATGGATAAATTCCCAGGTGTAAAAGATATGGGAGAACATATTCGTACATCTATGAATAAAGTGTTGGAAGTAGCTTTATTAGTTGGTGGTGTGACTGCCGCAGAAGCAATGTCTGCTGCATTTGGTTTATCAGGTATTGGTGCTTTATTTGTTATTGGCTGTTTGTTACTGAATCGTGTTTCCAAAAAACCAATTGTAGAACTTGCAATCGGACCAGTCGCTTGTATACTTTATGGAATTCTATTAAATGTATTAATGCTGTGTCAATTAATTACTTTGGCAGCATAAGGAGTATATGATGAAACTTATAGATGGCTATACTTATATGCATGAGCATATGACAATTGACTTATCTGGTGTAAAAAAAGATGAAGACTGCCATTTGGATTGTTATGAAGAAACAGTAAAAGAATTAAAAAAGTTATATCACTATGGTGTAAGAAATATTGTGGAAGTCAGTAATATCGGTATGGGTAGGGATATTGATTATATCCAGCGTATTGAAAAAGAAACTGGAATCCAGATATTAAAGTCAACAGGCTGGTATAAAGAGCCATTTATACCAGAGGAATATCTTAATAAGACCACAGAAGAACTGGCTTCTATCATGATAGATGAAATCGAAAACGGAATCGAAGGAACCAATGTAAAAGCGATGATGATCGGAGAAATTGGTACTAGTAAAAATGAATGGAAAGATAGTGAACGCAGATTATTTGATGCAGCCATTATTGCACATAAAAAAACTAATCGACCAATATATACACATACAACATTATCTACATTAGCGCTGGAGCAGGCTAAATATCTTGTGAGTCATGGCGTTGATCCACACAGAATTGTGATTGGACATGTAGATTTATGCGAGGATATCAACTATATCAAGGAAGTGTTGAAAACAGGCGTTACCATTGGTTTTGATACCATTGGAAAAAACAATTATTTACCAGATGAAAAACGTATTGCACATCTGTTAGAACTAGAGAAAACTGGTTATACATCTCAAGTTGTATTATCAGAAGATTTAACAAGAAAATCGCATTTAGCGTTTAAAGGCGGTATTGGATATGCCTATCTGTTTGAAAGCTTTTTACCTGCTGCACGAAAAGCTGCCATAAGTGAATCATTTATCACAGATATGTTAGTAAATAATCCAAAAAGAATTATGGAATGATGACTTATCAAGAAAAAAGAATAGAAGTTGCCAGAAAA
Organism: Absiella sp. AM09-50; assembly: GCF_003433845.1. Lineage (NCBI taxonomy): Bacteria > Bacillati > Bacillota > Erysipelotrichia > Erysipelotrichales > Erysipelotrichaceae > Amedibacterium > Absiella sp. AM09-50. The sequence continues at coordinate 22,160 of NZ_QVFI01000013.1, read as the reverse complement.
AATCCATATCATTCTGTTAATCGGGTAGTGTTGGAACAGGCAGTTGATAAAAATTATATTGGTGTAAAAGATGTTGAACAGATACCATTAGATTTTGTGAAACGTTTTATTGACCAGGGCAATTACGTTTTACATACATATGATGCGCATGCATGGGGTGGCAGAGCTGTTGATATCAATATCAAGCATCCTGTTACTGGAAATATTATGAGTGGCAGCAGCAGTGGAACAGCTGTAAATGTATTCTGTTATCTAAATGATTTAGGAATCGGTACGGATGGCGGCGGTTCTGTTTTAGCTCCGGCTATGTCATTAAATTTATATGGCATGATATCAAATTTGTTTGAAGAAACATATATGCAAAAATTTAAAAAAGTATCCACAGATGGAATAGAATTTACACCATCACTTGGCTTTATGTGTAGAACATATCCAGAATTAAAAGCAGCAATAGATGTGATTATGCCTATATGTTTTCAGATGCCAAAGACCGTTTATATATCCACATTGGATAATGAATCATATCCATTTGATGTTGAGAAAATCGCATTTCCAGATATATTCAATGAGCGAATGGAGCTTATCCGTTTTTTGAAGAAAACATTAAAGCAGTGTGATTTTCTGATATCTAAAGAAGGTCCGATTGATTATGAAGGTTTAGGCGATAGTATCTTTGGCAGCTTTGGTGATGATTGCAAAGCATCACAAAGAAAATCAGGAAAAGGTTTATTAAGAGTTGTCAATATGGTAAATGCAACAGCAATCTGTGTTCCATCAAGTGCCCTTTCTACAGGATATTTACTAATCTGTGAGTCAAAACTGGAAAAAATAAACTGCATGGTTACATGTGCAGAAATGATAAAAAGTGAGCCATTGAAAATGGTACAAAGATATTTTAGTAATTTAGATATGTATGATTAACGAAAAGGAAAGGAGGTCATACATGATGATACAGACTTACCCATTACAAAGCATTACACTGGAAGAAGCAATGCAATTTCAGTTTCGTATGATAGATTGTATTACAAAAGAATTTAAAGGCAGTGAAATCCTGACACGCGGAGATTTAGGGGTTGTGCCAGGCATTAATAAACCCCAAACGACGCTGAAAGCTGAAAAAGCGATTGCCAATTTCTTTGGCGCAGAAGCAGCAATTCTAGTAAGAGGTTCTGGCACAGGAGCGATTCGTTATGCGTTGTTTTCCACAATGCATGCAAATGATACTTTATTGATTCATAAAGCACCTGTATATTCCACAACCACTACAACAATTTCTATGTTAGGACTTCAAACAATAGAAGCTGATTTTAATGATTTAGAGGATATAAAAAAAGTCATGAAAGAACATCCTGAAATCAAAGGAGCACTTGTACAATACACACGCCAGAGTATGGATGATCGATATAATATGGAAGAAGTTGTACAAACAATTAAAGGGTGCAAAGATATTCCCATTGTGACAGATGATAATTATGCCGTTATGAAAGTGAAAAAAATAGGAAGTCAATGTGGTGCAGATCTAGCATGTTTCTCTACATTTAAACTATTAGGGCCAGAAGGAATTGGCTGTATTGTAGGAAAAAAAGCATATATTGATATTTTGGTAAAAGAGCACTATTCTGGTGGAAGTCAGACACAGGGTTGGGAAGCATTGGATGTTTTGCATGGATTGGTTTATGCTCCTGTTTCTTTGGCAATTCAGGCTATGGTAAATGAAGAGCTTGTAGAACGTTTATGCGTAAAGAAAGAAGTGGAGGGTATCGCTGATGCTTTCCTTGCCAATGCACAATCAAAAGTATTATTGGTAGAATTTGAAGAACCAATCGCAAAAGAAGTATTGAAATATGCAGAAGAACTTGGCGCATTACGCAATCCTGTAGGCGCTGAGTCAAAATATGAAATGTGTCCTTTATTCTATCGTGTTTCAGGAACTTTTAGAGCGAAAGATCCTACACTAGATGATCGTATGATTCGTATCAATCCAAATCGTACTGGGGCGGATACAATTATTCGTATATTAACAGAAAGTATGAAGAAGGTGAAAGCATGTTCCTTGAAAAAATAGCTGAAACCAACCCAGAATTACTTGAAACAGCTACACAGCTTCATCAGGCAGGCATGATTTTACCAGATACTTATGTCATCGATATGGATATGCTGTTAGAAAATGCAAAAAAGATTTTAAATGAGGCGAAAAAACAAAATATCCATTTGTATTTTATGTTGAAGCAGTTAGGAAGAAATCCATATATCGCAAAAAAGCTGGTCGAATTAGGATATGATGGGGCAGTTGTGGTTGATTTTAAAGAAGCACAGGTAATGATGAAGCATGATATTCCGATTTCAAATGTAGGGCATTTGGTTCAGCCTCCAAAAGCTATGTTACAGGCATTGGTGAATTACCATTGTACTTATTTCACTGTATTTTCTCTTGAAAAAATCAAAGATATTAATGAATGTGCAAAGAAAGCAGGCATTGTTCAGAAATTATTGATAAAAGTTGTAGGAGAAAATGACATGATTTATAGTGGTCAGACTGCTGGGTTTCATCTAAATGAATTAGATGAATTAATCAAAGAAGTAAAAGCACTTGATCATGTGAAAATCAGAGGAGTAACATCTTTCCCATGTTTCCTATATGATGAAAAAGAAGAATCTATTCATCCTACACCTAATTTTGAAACATTATATAAAGCGAAAGAGATACTGTCATCTCATGGCATTGAAATCGAAAATATCAATGCACCTTCTACAACTTCTGTAGAAACTTTAAAACAGATGGGACCTTATCATGTCACAAGTGGGGAACCGGGACATGGACTAAGTGGGACTACACCATTACATGCCTATCGTGCATGTGATGAAAAGCCTTGTGTGGTATATGTATCAGAAATTTCACATAACTTTGAAGGGAATGCCTATTGTTATGGAGGCGGATTCTATCGCCGTTCACATGTAAAACATGCGCTTGTAGGTACAAAATATACACAAATGAAAGAGGTCGAGGTTACACCTCCTACATTAGAAAGTATTGATTATTATTTTGGATTAAATGAAATATGCAATGTAAATGATACGGTATTAATGGCTTTTCGTTTTCAGATTTTCGTAACCAGAAGCAATGTTTGTCTGATTGAAGGAATTCATCAGGGATCACCTAAAATTGTTGGAATGTATACCAGTCAGGGGGAAGTATTGTGAATAAAAGATTTATCGTCATTGTGTTAGATGGTTTTGGTATGGGAGCAATGAAGGATGCAAAAATACAACGACCAGGAGATGAAGTATCCACAACGTTTGGAAGCATTTTAAAAACCTATCCAGATTTAAAACTTCCCAATCTGGAAAAATTAGGGTTAATGAATGCATATGGAAAAGAAAGCAAGAATATGCATTTTTCCAATCAGGCAGTTTTTGGAAAAAGTGAATTAATGCATTTTGGCGCTGATACCTTTATGGGGCATCAAGAAATTATGGGTACAAAGCCTAAGAAACCATTAGCAATTCCATTTCAGGAAAAAGTAGATGAAATCGCAGAGCATTTACTTCAAGCAAACCATGATGTAGAAATAAAGACAAATGGAAAATTACGCTATTTATTGGTGGATCATTATTGTACAGTGGCAGATAATATCGATGCAGATTTGGGTATGGCATATAACTGTACTGCACCTTTAGATCAGATGCCATTTGAAAAAGAATTAGAAATTGCCCGTTTAGTACGTGAAATCGCTACTGTAAATCGCGTAATCGTCTTTGGTGGCACTGGAAATACGATTGAAGATATCTTGGCTGCTGAAGAAACAAGAGGCAGTGATTACATAGGCATTCATGCGGTAAAATCTAAATCTTATGAACAAGGATATCAGTGCCTGCATTTAGGCTATGGTGTAGATAAGAATGTACAAGTACCAACGATATTGACAAAAGCAGGAATTCCCGTATCTTTATTTGGCAAGGTTGCGGATATCGTAGCAAATGATGAAGGAAAATCTGTTTCATGTGTTGACACAAGTGATGTATTAGATTTAACAATCGCAGAGCTTTCAAATATGGATTATGGCTTTATTTGTACGAATGTACAAGAAACTGATTTGGCTGGACATAGTCAGAATGTGGAATGGTATAAAGATTTATTGGTGATTGCGGATAAAAAGATTGGCTTGATATTAGAAAAATTAAACGAAAATGATATTTTATTGGTTATGGCAGATCATGGAAATGATCCTTTGATTGGGCATAATAAACACACAAGAGAAAATGTACCATTATTGATTTATAAGAAAGGCCATGCACCTTGCAGTATTGGCTTGCGACACACACTATCAGATGTAGGTGCAAGTGTTTGTGATTATTTCCATGTGGAAGCACCACAAAATGGGACATCATTTCTTCCTGAAATATCATAGTGAACAGAGTAAATGAAAAGACTATATAAAATGATAGTCTTTTTTTGCGTTATGAATTATGGCTTTTTTATTTGATAAATAAAAGAACTTCTAATAAATTTCTATCTGATCTTTGGCTTTGTCTAGACAACTGAATTAATCACATTACTATTAACTTTTATCTAAATTTGATGTAGACAAAAGACATTTTTCTGATATCAAATGTTCTAAAGCTAGATGAAGTGTAACAAAATATTCATATATGGTAATTGAGCTTAAGGACTAAGTAATAATATTTTTCTTCCGAATATGTGATTTACATACCAAATAGTATGTAAATGATGTAGATAGTTGTTAAAAATTTTGTGGTGTAAAGATATTCCCCAGGAAATAGAATGCGGGCATTTCTTACCTGATGTTCCATATCCTTTGCATTGAGTGCCATCTTATCATAATGCGATAGTAAAAGATCCAACATATGTAAATACAGATCATTTATTTGATATTGTAGAAGATTATGGTCAGACAAGGGAAATAAAGGATACCAGTATTATAAGTTATATGGAACAATTAATGATTAAAGCAATGAAAGAGAATCATGCACCAAATGAACAATATCAGCGCTTAGGATTTAAGTAAACAGGACATCTGCTTAATCGCAGATGTTCTTTTGTCTACATTGCCATATATTTATAATATGGCCATGATTAATGTACGTAAAAGTTCCCTTAAAGGATGGATTTCCTAATATTAGGAAATAATCTAATCTAAATGTAAGTAAATTTTAAGAAATAAAATGACGGATTAGAAAATTCCATGGTATAATCTATGTGTAAGATTGCATATTTTCATCTAGCCAATGAAAGTAATGTATGTGAACTTACATACGAATTTTCTCTCTCCTCCTTTGAGATGCAGATAATTCGATATGAGTGTTCATTTCTATGAACACTCTTTCCATTATTAGGACTACAGCAGATGCTGTTTGAATATATTGATGTGGAGGTATTCATTATGTGGAATGAAGAAGACGAAAGAAACAATGCAAATCAGGATGATTTGTCAGACATGATCAACGCGTACAGTCAGGATAACGAATTGAAAAAGAAAATCAATGAGTTGAAAAAACAAAAAGCAGAAGCTGAAAGTACAAGAAAAACAGAAGATACATTTGCTTTTTCAACTTTAAAAGCAGATGATACGCAGCCATTGCCAAAGACAAGTGGAATTCCTGATATTCAGGCCGATGATGATTTAACCAAGACAAGAGTCGGTTTTGATGGCGATAGTGCTTATGATAAGACTTTGGTTATTATGGATAGTAAACCAAAAGCTACTTTCCAAAGTGAAGAAGTAGAAGAAGAGGAATATGAAGAACCTGATTATGAGGAAGAGGAAGAAGAAATGGATAATTCTTCACATACACAGGTTTTTAGTGATCTTCATGACGATTATGATGAGGATGAAGAAGAGGAGGAAGATGATGATCTTCCAAGACGAAAGAAATCTAAATCAAAAAAAGATAAAAACCCTGAAGCAGATCAGAAAATGAATAAGATAATTACGTATGTTATTATTGGTGTTGTCGTTGTGTTGCTATTAGTAGCTGGTGGTTTTGGTGTGAAATATGCACTTGGCAAATTCTTGTCTGGTGATAGTGATAAGAAAAAAGATGATCCAAAAGTTACAGAAACCAACAAGCCTACTACAGATACTCCAAAAACTGATGATGATAAAACAAATGAAAATGATGGTAAATCTGATGCGAATATCACCGATAACAGTGCGGAAAAGGCAAAGGTCAGTGGTGAGTTAAAAGCATTAGAAGATCAGCTGGCTTCTAAGAAAAATGAAGTTGCGGCAGCACAGAAAGCATTGGATGAAGCGAATACAAATAAATCAAATTATCTGAATCAGGTAAGTACATTAAGTCAGGAAGCACAGGCTGCGAAAAACAATCAGGCAGCAGCAGAAAAGGCTTATACAGATGCACAAGCAAATTATGATGCAAATCCAACTGAGGAAAATAAAGCAGCGTTAGATGCTGCACAGAAAGATATGCAGGAAAAACAACAGGCTGCTTCTAGCATCTCTACTGAATTTGAAACAGAAAATACAAAATACGCGGAAAAAGTAAAATCACTTGATAAAGCAATCAGTGACGCAAAAGATGAATTAGATAACCTGAAGAAAGAACAGGAAGCATTGGAAATTCAGGTATCTGATAAAACAACAGAATTGAATAAGTTTAACTAGGCCATATGCCCAAAAGGGCATATGGTTTGTTTTTTTATGGAATCAATAACCATCTATACAAAAACTGATACAAAACGTATCTATGACATGGTATAATGAAAAAACAGAAAAGCGAGGGGATCAGACATGTTAAACATCTGTATTTTAGATGATGACGCAATTTGTGCACAGGATACAAAATGCATGGTCGAAGAATATTTTGACTGTAGAGAAATGGAAATCAATCGATTTGATGTCTTTCATGATGGGACATCTCTGTTAAAATCGAAAACAAAATATGATGTATTGTTTCTGGATATCGAAGTAGGAAATGAAAATGGAATCGATATCGCAAAGAAATTAAGAATACATGAACCAGATATGATTATTGTGGTAATTACCTCCTATCTAAAATATAGCATGGAAGGCTACAAGATACAGGCCGCAAGATATTTGTTGAAGCCAGTCGCAAAGTCATTGTTATTTAGTGAGCTGGATGAAGTATTATCGTTGTATGATCATGGTTCTTATATCATCGCAAGAGATGGTGCGACTTCACAAAGGATCCGCCGCTCAGATATCTATTATATTGAATCTTATGGCAGAAAGGTCTGTATCCACACAAGAAGTGAAGCATTTATCAGTAAAGAATCTTTTGGGACATGGGTGGAACAGCTGGATGCTTCCATGTTTTGTGAGTGTTATAAGGGGATTTTGGTGCATTTAAAACATATAAAAATGATACAAAAAGAAATCATTCAGTTGGAGAATGGACAGACATTACCACTTGCGAGAAGAAGAGTGGAAGAAATTAATCGAAAATGGTTTGCCTATCAGGAGAAAAGTTTATGAACTATCTTGTATTAGGTATGGAAATTGCGTTAATTCTAGTACAGGTATACCAGTTTCATGAAATTATGACAAGTGGATATCGTTCCTTATACACCAGGATTCAAAAGTTTTTGATTATCTATGTCGTTTGTTTTTTATCAAGTATTTTATTAAACGCATTGGCGTATCACATCTTATGTTTTGTGATGATTATTGTGGCATCCTTGATTTATCGAAAAGAAGAAGATTTTATAAAAACAACAGGATGGTTACTGGGATCTTATCTTGTCGCTGTCTTTGCATATCAGCTGGTTGGAGTGTATATGGGATCACATGAAATCTTGTATTCTTATGCATTTCATGATGATTTATTTATATTGGGAAGTGCTTTTTTATGTCAACTGGCAATCTGCAGTCATCGCCAAAAACGATATGATCAGATGTATATATATCCTGTCATATTTGCGGTTATCAGCTATTTGTTCATTCTTGTGTATTTTACACATCATCAATATATTGATCAGGATATCATCCTGATGGCAACCCAGTTGTTGTTCATGTTGGTATCTTCCTTTTATCGTATCTGTTTTTGTATGGAAGTCAGTAAGGAAAAAGAAATACTGGCTATGGAAAAAGCACATACCATGGTGGGAAATAAAGAACGATATGAAGCCATACAAAAAGAAAATGAGTTTATCATGAAGAATATGCATGATTTAAAAAAGCATTTGGATATGTTGGATCAGATGGGTAGTGAGAATGAAAAGATTGAACACTATCGTAAAGAGATTTATGAAAAAAGTGAAGAGCTGCTGCAGTATCAAAAAACAGGGGATGTGCTGATTGATAAAGTGTTACAGTTATATCATCCAAAATTTAAAGAAGCAAATATTCAGTGTAATATAGAAAGTGAAGACATTCATTATGACTTTATGGATGCTGTGGATATCTGTGCCGTGCTTTGTAACTTACTGGATAATGCATATGAGAGCTGTATCAAATGTGAACAACGTTTTATTTTACTTCGTATGCGCATTTTAAATGATAAAATTATCTGGAAGATGAAAAATAGTACGATAGAAAAAGAAGTTGTACAGGGAAGTAGCAAGCCTGATCGTTTCGCTCATGGTTTTGGTATGCAGAATATCGAAGGCATTGCGAAGAAATATCATGGAGAACTTTTATGTGAAGTGGATGATCAACATGGAATCTTTACTACAGCGGTGTCCTTTTTGAATACCGATGATGTTGAAAATTAAACCACATTTGCAAATATCCATACATTCATTCAGAATTGGGGTATGATATGGTTAGAAAGGATGATGGCTATGTCAGAAGATAGAATGATGTTTAAAAAATTAAATGTAGGTAGAAAACAGATTCTTTTCCAATTAATCACAGAAGTTTTTCTGGGAGTAATCCTTGGCTCTGTATGTCATCAGGCGATTACTTCTGTTTCCATTGTGGATGAAGCAGATGTAAATATGCCATTATTGATTATTATCTTTGTATGTATGCTCGTGTTTTTGTGGACACCTTTATGGATGCCGCAAGGGCAGGTGTATGATATCAATGATGATAATATCAAGGTTATTCCGCAATATCATATCAGCACAAGATGGAAAATTATCCTGTATGTTTTATGTAAAAATGATATTTTTCCATTTATAGAAACGATGCCGTTATCATCATTTACAGGTGGAAAATTTAGTGTGGACCGCCATGCAGGTTCCTGGGCCTATTCCCGATATACGTATCTTTTAACACTTTACCAAAAAGATCACGAGGTAAAACTTGCCATCAATCCGATGGACAATGGAGTATTGTTGCCTGCGGGTAGAGGCGGCTTTGTATTTAGTGGATATAAAAGCAGAGAAGATATTTGTAATATTATGAAATTCTTTGAGATACATCAGATAAAAATTGATGATCCTTACTATATGATTGACGCATTAAAAAATCCGGATATCGTGATGTATGATTATTTGGAAAGTCTGCATATCAAGATTCGCTATTAGAAGCTGATAAAAACGAAAGAGGAATGATTGGATGTCAGAAAACAAGCGATTGTTTAAAAAATTAAATATAAACAGGAAAAAAATCATATCACAACTGTTGATTGAAATCTTTTGTGGAACATTGCTTGGTGTCAGCTGTGCTCAGGCGATATCCATTACAACAAAAGAATATTCTCATTGGAATATGGCATTCATGATTGTGTTGTTTGTGGTCATGGTGATATTTTTGTGTACGCCCTTATGGATGCCCGTTGGACAGATTTATGATATTGATGAAAACCGAATCAAAGTCATCCCTCCTTATCCCATCGCTATGAAATGGAAACTGATCATGCATATCCTGTGCAGAGATGATATTTCAGCGTTTGTGGAAACAATCCCTTTATCTGCTATCTATTATGGAGAATTCAGTGTGGATCGTCGCTATGCAGGATGGGGATTTCACAACTATACTTATGTATTGACGCTTTATTTAGATAATCGTGATATTGTGGTTGTGATCAACCCCATGGATAATGGTATCTTTATTCCCGGTGGCAGAGGTGGCTTCATCTTTGATGGTTTAAAGAGCAGAGAAGATATCTGCAATATTATGAAATTCTTTGAGGTCAATCAGGTAAAAATCGAAGATCCCTATCATATGATAGAAGCGTTAGAAAACACAGAGATTGTGATATATGATTATTTGGAAAGTCTTGATATAAAAATTCGTTATTAAAAAGGACAGGTGATACAATGGAAAAACGTAGATTTCAAAAAATAATCGTATGGAATCGTAAACGGATCATTATGTTGATTTTAGCGATTTCAGCGTTTGGCATTGTATTTGGATTATTGATATCAAGAGCATTGCTTGGACTTGAAGAATATGGCTTTCATTTTAATGTTTCTCTGTGTATATTGTTTTTTACAATCTTTTTGGTCATCTTATGGCTGCCTATGTTTGTCGCAGAAAGTCAGATATCTGATATTGATGAACACAGTATGAAAATCCTTCCATCCTATCCTTTGATGAAGAAATGGAAAGTTATTGGCTACATATTGTGCAACGATACTATAGAACCTTTTTTACGTGTAATACCGTTTCAGAATATACAAAAAGGGGTATTTGATGCGATGTGTCATGCGAGTGGCATGCTGGGATATTCTTGGTATACGTATCGTTTAACACTCTATATTGGAAATGAAAAGCTGCCTTTATATATTGATCCTATTGATAATGGGATCATTATGCCAAGTGGTTTTGGCGGGGCAACTCTTAATGGCAGACATGATCGTAAAGATATTTGTAATCTAATACAGATGTTGAGAGTCAATCATGTGAAAATCGAAGATCCATATGGCATATTGGATGCTTTAAAAGATGAAAGTGTTCCCTTGTATGAATTTCTGGAAACCCTGGATATTAAAAAGAGATATTAATTCACTCCTAAAAATGACGGTTTCTACAGCCTTTATATCAATTTTGTAAGACTGCGCTGTAGAAATTGTTATTTTTTTTACATAATGGTATAATGGGAGAGCAATAAAGGATCGGAGGATGGTTATGGAAAGACTAAAAGCCTTTTTACATCGAAAACTGGATGGTTTTACGTTAGATGAATACATCATCATGTTTGTTGTGTGTTCCATTTTTCTTCCATTCTATTGTTGTTTGATTGCCATTGCATGTACACTGGTATATCTGTTGGTAAAAAAACGGTGGAAAAATATCATAAATGAAGTACCCCGCAGTAAATGGGCCATAGGCTTTTGTTTACTGACATCGCTTGTTGCATTTGTGAATGGCAACTATTTAGGCGGTGTTTGTGCAATTGGTATTTTATTATTGCTGTTGTTTATTTTCTATTATCGTACAATCATCAACAAGCGTTTATTTGAATTATTGCTGGATGCTTGTTGTATCATATCCTTATTCTGTTTTGCCTGGGCATTGATGGAATATTTTAGAATTATTCATCGTCTGGATTACAGCTTTTTAGAACTTCGTGTGGAAGATAATCCAAAAGATCGTATCAATTCAACTTTCTTTAATGCCAATTATTATGCCATGATGATTGAATTTCTGGTATTGATTTGTGTTTATAAGATGATGCAGGTAAAAACCATGCGTCGTATTGTATTCTATATCGTGACAATCGTTTGTAATCTGTTTGCGCTATATCTGACAGGATGTCGAACAGCGTGGGTACCATTTGTGGTTACCATTCCATTTATGTTTTTGATCAATAAGCGCATGGGATATTTTGGCACAACCATGGGAACCCTTGGTGCAGGTGGCATCGCATTATTACTCAAACCGGATATCTTACAGCGTACCAGTATTTTTACTGATTTTCTAAAACGTGCAAATATATGGCAGACAGCTTGGAAAGGGATACAGGCACATCCGTTGTTAGGAGAAGGACCGTTAACATATTATCATATCTATCCATTATATCATGGACATCCAACCCAGCATGCACACAGTGTATATCTTGATCCGTTCTTAAGTCATGGAGTGATTGGTGTTGCGATATTTGCGGTATATTTAGGAAGCAATCTGAAACAGGTATGGCGTTTATTTCAAAGAAGAATCGATATGCGTTTATTCTCTTTGATTGTCGCATGTATTCTGACAGTGTTGATTCATGGAATTTTAGATTATACTGTTTATTGGGTTCAGACAGGATTTTTATTCCTGTTAATCTTAAGCAGCAGCTCTATTTATTTTCATAAAGAACATTAGAAGCACAAGATGCTTCTTTTTCTTATAGGATATGGTACGATGAATGTAGGAGCATGATGGAGGTAAAAAGATGGATGAAATATTAACATTTTCTAGTAGGGCAGAATTTCGCTTATGGCTGGAAGAATACGGTACATCAAAACATGGTGTATGGCTGTTATTTGGGAAGAAAAATGGTCCAAAGACAATAAGCAGTAAAGAGGCATTGGAAGAAGCATTGTGTTTTGGATGGATTGATGGTGTGATGCAGCGCATTGATGATACATCATATAAGAAATATTTTTCTATCCGGCGATCAAACAGCAAATGGTCAGATAAAAATAAAAAAATCGTCATGGAGCTTGAAAAACAAGGAAAGATGACAGCACAAGGAAAAGCAAAAGTAGAAGAGGCAAAGCAGAATGGTCAATGGGATCGTCCCAAAGCACCACCAGTGACAGAGCAACAAATCACTTCGCTTGCGGATATATTAAAAGCATATGAACCTGCCTATACGAATTTTATGGCAATGTCACCATCTGTGAAAAAGACATATACAAAGGCTTATCTTGACGCTAAAACAGAAACAGGGCGCAAGCATCGTATCAAATGGATGGTGGAACGATTAAACAAAAATCTAAAACCAATGTAAATATCATTCAGAAGTAATGAATCTTTTTTTTGGTAAAAACCGCAGAAAATTGAAAAAAATAAAGATGTTATTTTACATTTGGCATTTCAGACCGTATAATAATAATTAAAAGATGGAGGACCTTCCTATGATTTATTTTCTCGTACGTCTTAGCGTTTACCTCATATGTTTTTGTTTAAGCTTTTGGGCATTATCTAATGTACAATTTCAAAAATTCACAAATGTTAGTAAGCCGGGTAAAACACAGATGCTGCTGTTGCTGTTATCCATGGCATTAGCATATCTTTGTGGACAATTTTTATTGTCGTTATCCATGGGATTTTAAATGAAAACATTTTATCTCAAACGATTTAATGACTGGATACGACGATTCAGCATAAAGCAGCGTTTGTTTGGCTTTGCGATATTGCCAAGCATTCTTATGTTGATATGTTTTATGTTTTACTATTCCTTTAGCAGGTCTGTGCTGCTTCAGAAAAGTGAACAGGCAAGTATCCAGCTCATTACCATGGCAGAAGAAAATCTGTCTTTAAATGCTGAACGTTTAAAAAGCAAGGTGGATAATTTCAGTGAAAAAAATTCATGTATCCAGATAATACAAAATAAGACCATAACAGATGCACAGAAACAGATTATGGAGCGATCCCGCAACAATATGGAAAGCACTTTGATCCAGTTGTATAATCGCCAGGGAGAACTGATTGGTGAAAGTGGTCAGTCTAATGGTATTTCTAATCTGCTTCATCAACATAAGCAGGGCTGGTATTATGAACATGATATCGATAAAATGTTGTATATCAGTACGATTATAGAAGATGATACCTTGATTGGCAGTGTATATGCATATTTTCCAAAAGAAGTATTTGCGCCTTTGTTTACTGAAAAAAACAGTAAAACCAATGCAATCCAGATATTAGATGAAAATGATTGTATCCTTTTTGGACAAAGCAGTCTGCCTTATCAGATGAAAATTCAGATAGATGATCAAATGGCAAAAATAAATCATATGGAATATATTGTGACATTGCGCCAAATTGAAGGCATGGATTGGAAAATCATGGATATGGTCAGCAGTGATCATGTTTTTGAAGAGATTCACAACTTTAGAAATCTGATACTAGTATATTGCTTGATTGCCATGATTGTATTGTTGTTGTGTGCAAGTTTGACATATCACAGTATGCATGATCCAATCAATGCGATGTTGTCCTCTATGCAGGATTTTCGAGAAGATAATCTGGAAACCATCAAAATCAAGGATGGAGGAAGAGATGAATTACATCATTTGAGTACTACATTCAATGATCTGTTAACAAGAATTGAAGAATTATTAACGACTGTGCAAAGAGAACAAGAGCAGCGAAGAGAAACCCAAATACAGCTGTTACAGGCACAGATCAATCCTCATTTTCTGTTTAATACGTTAAATACTTTACGATATCTGGCGATTTTGAATGAGGACAAGCCGGTAAGTGAGGGCATCAATGCGCTTGCGAAACTGCTTCGCAATACCATCGTGGATAGTAATGAAATGGTAAGTGTACAGGAAGAAATAGAAAATGTAAAAAATTATATCATTATTCAAAAACTTCGATATGGCGATTTATTTGAAACGGTATATAATATAGATGAAAATATCAAACAAAAAAAGATTTTAAAATTTTTATTACAGCCAATTGTGGAAAACAGTATTTTGCATGCATTTGAAGAAGATCGCGAACATCAAATACTAACCATCCGCGCAAGAGAAAAAAATGGCTATCTTTGCATAGAAATAGGGGATAACGGGAAAGGGTTTTGTGTAGAAGATTCAGTATCCAGCAACAAGAAATTATCTAGTATCGGTATGAAAAACATACAGGAACGTATTCAGTTAATGTATGGAGATACATATTCTATGAAAGTTGAAAGCGTGATTGATGTTGGCACAATCACAACGTTGCTGCTGCCGCTGGAAAATTGATAAATAGGAGGGCATAGGCATGTATAAGGTATTGATTGCAGATGATGAAAATCTTATTCGTATCACGTTGAAAAATATGATTGATTGGAAAGCATTAGATTGTGAAGTGATTGCACTCGCCAAAGACGGGCAGGAAGCTTATGATATCTATTGTGCAGCACACCCGGAAATAGTGATTACAGATTTAAAGATGCCGAAAATGGATGGCATTGAACTAATCACAAAGATTAGAAGTGAAAATACCAATACACAAGTGATTGCATTAAGCAATTATTCCGATTTTGAATTGGTGCGTGATGCGATGAAAGCCGGTGCATTTGATTATTTATTAAAAGTTACACTAGAAGAAAAAGAACTAGAAACCATTATCGAACAGGTCAAAGAAAACTGTGAATCTCAACATGCGAATATCTCACAAGAAGAAGATCAGGCGTTGATGCAGCTGCGACAATGTATGATTTTAAGGAAAAACGAACATGTGATGGAGGAAGAAGAATTCTTAGCAACCCTGCAACAGCCAGTGTTTACACCATATCATAAAGATTATCAAATGGCATACTTCCGTATAGACAATATCAATATCCTTTATGAAAACAAAGTACGTGATCATACCAAGCTGAAACAGAATTTACAGGATTTAATCAAAGAAACGATTCCCTTTTCCATGCCATACCTGATGATCTTTTTAAGCAATCACTCTGGTGTTTTGATGTTTCATGGAGAAGAAAAAATACGTGTGTTGAATATTTGTAACAGCATTATCCGTAATATATCCCAATATCTGGACTTGCCATTATCCGTTATCGTATCCCCAAAAGAAAAAGATATCTCCACTTTCTATCAGAGCTATCTGGATATCTTGTCCTCACATGAAAAACGTTTTTATGAGGGAGAAGGCACATTGTTATTAAGTGAAGAATCCATTGATTTTGAAGATTTAGATATGAATCAGATTGATTTTCATACCAATATCTTTGCGGCTATATCATCAAAAGATATCGAACAGGTTAATGCACTCGTACAAAAAACACTTCATTATATGAAGGTGCACCGGATTGCACCTTATTCTGTCAAAGAATATATTATATTTATTTTGAATAATATCGAAGGAAATGAGATTGTGAAAGGAATGAAAGAAGTATATCCATTTGATCTTTTACATCGCCATATCTATGCTAGTGAAACCTTTGACCGGCTTTGTGATAATGTAGAGCGTTCCTTTGAAGAAATATGTAAATGGCTGTGGTCTACCGGTTCGGATAAATATAAGAAGAATATCATGCAGATCATTGCCTATGTAGAAGAACATCTTGCACAGAAAGTAACGCTAAAGATGATTGCGGAAGCATTTGGTATGAGTGAAAGCTATCTGAGCCGTACCTTTAAAAATGAAACAGGCATGAATCTGATTGGCTTTATCAATGAGCGTAAGATGAAGAAAGCCAAAGAGCTTTTAAAGGATGATAATTATATGATCAAAGATGTTGCTATGCAGGTGGGAATTGATGATCAATTCTACTTTAATAAGGTATTTAAGAAAAGCTTTGGCATTTCGCCAAGTGAATATCGCAAAAAACTATCCAGCAAGCCGTTGGAATAAAGTGGAAAATTAACGTGTATAAAGCATTTCATCAAGGGTATACTCACCAATAGAGGTGATGAAATGTATAGTTATACAAAGAAAAAGAAGTTTCCAAAGCGAAAAATGATCGTAGGTTTATCTGCATTACTTGTGGTAGCTGTTGCCTTTTTGAGTTATGAATACACATTGAATAAAGAAAAGGATACAGCAGTATTCAATGAAGATGATGTACCTGTATTAACCCTGCCAGCTAATGCTGCCAAAGAAAAAGCGAAAAAGCCATTTCAGGTAGATGCGAAAGTGGTATTAGATTACTTTGATGGAAGTGAAGGCGAGGTTGACAGCATTACAGAATTTGAAGGTGTATTCCGTGGCAATCAGGGCATGGATTATGCACTTGATAATCAGGCATTTGATGTAACAGCATGCTTTTCTGGCAAAGTGAGTGAAGTAAAAGATGATTCTGTTTTTGGTAAGAGTGTGACGATTACAACAGATGATTTAGATATCACATATCAAAGTCTTGGTGAAACTGGTTTGAAACAGGGCGATGAAGTAAAACAAGGCGCTGTGATTGGTAAAGCCGGTGCGAATATCTACAATAAAGATCTGGGAAACCACTTACATATTGTGACGACCAAAACAGGAGCGATCATTGATCCAGAAACAATCTATGACAAAACCATAGAAGAAATCAAATAGTACCGATAACAGGTACTATTTTCTTATAAAAAACAATTCTTAAGGTTCCTTAAGAAACGTTAGGTTAAGTCTTTTTAAATTGAAAAATTATGATATAATGTACATGCGCGAAACGGAGGTAGAGAATACATGTTTTCAAAAGAAGTTGGAATCGACTTAGGAACGGCAAATTTATTGATGTACGTAAAAGGCGAAGGAATCGTTATTGACGAACCTAGCGTTGTAGCAATAGATGCAGAAACAAAAAAATGTCTTGCTGCAGGACAGGAAGCGAAAGATATGCTTGGTAGAACACCAGGCAGAGTACTTGCTATTCGTCCATTAAAGGATGGAGTTATCGCAGATTTTGAAGTAACAGAAATTATGCTGAACTTCTTCTTCAAGAAGCTGGCAATCAAAGGAATGTTTAAACGTCCTACTATTCTAATCTGTTGCCCAAGTAATATTACAAGTGTGGAAAGAAATGCAATTCGTGATGCAGCATATCGTGCAGGTGCAAAGAAGGTTTATATCGAAGAAGAACCAAAAGTTGCAGCTGTTGGAGCTGGATTGGATATTGGAAAGCCTAGTGGATGTATGGTATTGGATATAGGTGGTGGTACTACCGATGTCGCTGTTATTTCCCTTGGTGAAATTGTATCAAGTACCTCATTAAAAATCGCAGGTGATACACTGGATCGTGATATCATCAAATTTGTAAAAGAAGAAAAGAAACTGTTGATCGGTGATCGTACAGCAGAAGAAGTTAAGAAAAATATCGGTACTGCATGGAAAGGCAGTATTCATGAAACAATGGAAGTCAGTGGACGTGATTTAGTAAGCGGTCTGCCTACAACCATTTCCTTAAACAGTGATGAAATCGAAGGAAGTATGCGTGAAAGTTTACAGGATGTTGTACGTGCATGTAAAACAGTTCTGGAACAGACACCTCCAGAACTTGCAAGTGATATCGTCACAAGAGGTATTGTATTAACAGGTGGTGGAGCATTGCTTCATGGCATTGATGAATTGTTGCGTAATGAATTACATATTCCAGTATATGTGGCAGAAAATGCACTTCGCTGTGTAGCGGAAGGTACTGGTATTCTGTTAGAAAACCTTCATATGGTAAGATAAAAAAAGCGAGGTGGATCTATGGATTGGCTGAAATATCTGTTGATTCCATTAACCATGTCTGCACTGATTACACCCATTCTTAAAGTGATTGCGGTTAAATTAGAGATATATGCTCAAATGAATGAACGAACGGTACATAGTGGAAAAATCGTAAGAATTGGCGGTGTAGCCATCTATGTATCTTTCATCGTGTGTATGGCGTGTTTTATGAAGACAGATGCAACAATCAATGGAATCCTCATCGGTGGAACCATCATGTTCCTTGGCGGACTGATTGATGATATGGTGGATCTCAAACCAAAATACAAATTGGCAATCGAATGTCTGGCTGCCATTGTATTAATGGTTGTGGGAAAAGTAAGTTTAGATGTCATACGTTTACCATTTGGTATTACAATTGATATGGGAATTATTTCCTTTATTGTGACATTTGTATGGATTATTGGTATTACCAATGCTGTTAATCTGATTGATGGATTAGATGGGTTATCTGGTGGTATCTGTGCGATTATCCTTGTGGTAATTGCCTGTATGTCAGTGGTAGAAGCAAGACTGGATATTGAAACGATGTCCTTATTGCTTGCGGGTTCTATTCTTGGCTTTCTGTTTTACAACTTACATCCAGCCAGTATATTTATGGGGGATTGTGGTGCATTGTTTTTGGGCTTTATTATTTCCGCAATATCATTGCTTGGATTCAAAAGCTCTACGATTATGACACTTGCATTACCAATTCTTTTGCTGGCAGTACCAATTGTGGATACGCTGGGTGCTATATTAAGACGAAAACTAAGCGGTCATAAATTCAATGAAGCAGATAAAAAGCACTTGCATCACTTATTGATGCAGCGATTTGGTCATCGAAATACAGTATTGATTCTATATATTGTTACAGCACTGTTTGGATTTACCGCATATTTATATCTTGTGAATAAAGGCACTGGATTTTTGGTGTTATTTATTATTGCCATTGTGGTAGAACTGTTTATTGAAACAAGTGGTATGATATCAAAACAGTTTCATCCTATATTATCAATTATCAAAGGAATAAAAAAACGTTGTTTACAGTTATATCATATGATATATAAAAAGAAATCACAAAAAGAAATACAGAATGATATTCAAAAATAGGAGAAACAGATGTATAATTTGTTTCTCTTTTTGTATGTGCAATGGTATGGAAAACAGAAACAGATTTAATTTTGTTAGTTCTGAATTAAAATATGACCAAAGAGTTAGTCCTGATGCTGACTTATTAAGTTATGTCTTCGAGAGTAACGGGACTTAAAATTAGAATATTATAAAAAAACAGACTCTTTTTCAAGCGTCTGTTTGTGTTATGAATAAGATAAATAGATCATTAGGTTTATTGATATCGAATGGTTTTAGAGAAATCCTTTGAGATTTCCACAAGATCATGAAAAGTTTCTGGCAGAAATTTATTGCGATGATAAATGATGGAAAAGCTTCTGGATAATTCTCCATCTTCCAGCTGTACAGAAGCGATTTTTCCTTCATCAATGGCATCCTTCACAAGCAGATATGGGAGTATGGATACCCCAAGATTTTTTTCTACCCCACGAATGAGGGCTTGAGAAGATGTACTTTCCCACACAGGTGTAATAGATAACGCATGTAATTGTGCATAGGAATCAAATAATTCCCTTCCAGCACTTCCTACTTCACGAAGTAGGAATTTTTCTTTTTCTAGTTCAGTTGGAGAAATTTTAGCTTTCTTCGTCCAAGGATGATTAGTGGCGCAGATCAAAGTCAGATAATCTTCTAATAAGGTGATGCGTTCCAGATATTCATCACGAACGTTGCCTTCTACATATCCAACATCAATCTTGTTTTCTAATACCATAGCTTTGATGTTATCGGAATTATTGATTTGCAATGTGATTTCTAAATCAGGGAAACGCTGTTTAAAGGTAGAGATGATCTCAGGCATAAAATAATTGCCTATGGTTACACTGGCACCAATGCGAATGGTACCAGTATGGTCCCAAGTTTTGATATTGCTTTCCATTTCATCCAATAACTGAATGACATGCTGGGCATATTGGCGAAATTTTTCGCCTGCCTGTGTAATATATAAACGTTGTGAAATACGGTCAAATAGAAGAATACCATAATAATCTTCCAATTCTGATATCGCAAGAGATATCGATGGTTGTGAGATATACAATTGCTTTGCGGCTTGTGTCATACTGCCACTTTCACAGACAGTAAGAAAGATACGTAAATGACGAATATTCATATGTGCCTCCTATCATAAGTAAAATGATATAATTACTATTTAATTATAATATTTTACTTATGATGATGCAACGATTATAATACAAGTAAAAGAGAGAAATGGAGATGATGTTATGAAGAAGGGTTGGAAAACATATGAAAAATTATTTACTTCAACGTTCTATTTAAGTGCATTCACATTTGGTGGAGGATATGTCATTATTCCACTGATGAAGAAAAAGTTTGTGGATGATTTAGATTGGATTGATGAAACAGAAATGTTAAATTTAGCAGCAATTGCGCAAAGTGCACCAGGTGCTGTCGCAGTAAATGCTTCTATTTTATTAGGATATCGTATTGCAGGTATCAAAGGAGCTATGATTACAGTATTGGGAACCGTCTTACCACCATTGATTATCTTATCTGTGATATCTATTGGATATGCGGCGTTCCGTGATAATGTTGTGGTGAATGCTGTTTTGAAGGCCATGCAGTCTGCTGTTGCGGCTGTTATATGTGATGTTGTTTGGACAATGGGTTCAGGTGTTTTAAAGGAAAAACAAGTGATTCCAACAATTGTTATGTTTGGCGCATTTATTGCGAATTATTTCTTTGGGGTAAATGTTATCGTGATCGTACTTGCTTGTGGAGCATTGGGTGTATTGCAAATGGTAATTGATCATCATCTTCACAAGGAGGAACCTATGGAGAAAGATGAAACAAAGGAGGATGCTGAATTATGATATTTTTACAATTATTCTGGAGCTTTCTACAGATTGGATTATTTTCTGTAGGTGGCGGCTATGCGGCAATGCCTTTGATTCAAAATCAGGTTGTCAGTATTCATAACTGGCTGACGATGACAGAGTTCAGTGATATCATTACGATTTCACAGATGACACCAGGACCGATTGCGATAAATTCTGCGACATTTGTTGGTATTCAGGTGGCTGGATTTCCCGGCGCAATCGTCGCAACAATCGGATGTGTATTCCCATCCATCGTGTTAATGTTGTTGTTAGGTTATTTATATTACAAATATAGTGATTTAAAAATTATTCAAGGAGTGTTACAGGGACTTCGTCCAGCCGTTGTTTCATTGATTGCGGCAGCAGGTATTTCTATTGGAATCCTGGCATTCTGGGGAGAAAGTGGAATTATGCTTGAGAAAACAGATATTTTGGCAGTTGTGATTTTTGCGGTATGTGTTTTCGTATTAAGAAAATGGAAACCAAGTCCAACAACCGTTATGATTGTGGCAGGTGTGATTGGCGGTATTGCTTATCTGATTATATAAAAGAAGTGATAAAACGTGAAGTATATCTGGAGAAAGAAATATCAACGCTGGCAAATGCTGGATACAAATGGTCATATGGTATATGTTCTGCATAAGAAATTTACACGTTTAGAAATGACCAAAGGCAATACACAGATTGGGTATGGATATATTGAAGAAACAAAAGATGGTATTATTTATCATTATAAAAATGATCAGTATCGTGGAAAAGCAATATATGATGATAAGCAGGAAAGTCTGATATTACATCTGGATGGTTTAAAGATATATCTGAAACAGACAGTAACTGGCTGTTTGATCAGATATGAAAATCAGATGATTGTCATACAGGAAAATCAGGAAAGTTATATTTGTGAAAGTGAAATAAAACCATTATACTTTGATCAGCTTGTGTCAAGTAGACACACAAAATAATTAAAACATTTTTGTCC
>NZ_QVFI01000012.1:0-113299 GCF_003433845.1 Absiella sp. AM09-50 | reverse complement strand
ATCCGGTGCTAATGTTTAATTATTTTTAAGACATTTTCATTTTTGCTTGACATCATTTTTTTAATATTTTTTCACTTTAATTATATCAAACTAATACTAAAACTTAAAAAAAATCATGATTTTTACTATCGAAAAGTATAAAAATCCCCCGTTACATACATAACGAGGGTTGTAAAAGTAATACTATTTATTTTCGTAATAAATTTCTTCTTTTACGGCATCTGCCTGTTTCTTTCCACATAAAGCTTCCAATATCGCAAATCCAAAATCAATTGTCGCTGCAGCACTTCTACCAGTGATGAAGTGACCATCTTTCACAACATACTGATATTGATAATCTCCACCAAAATCGTCGTTCATGGCAGTGAAGCATGTATATTTTTTGCCCTTTAAATATCCAAGTCTGCCAAGTACTGTTGGTCCTGCACAGATTGCACATACCAATTTATCTTCTGCATCAAATGTTTTGATTGCGGCTTTCACAGTTTCATTTGCTTCTAATACTTTAAATCCAGGTCCTCCTGGTAATACAATTGCCTGATAGTCATTAGCATTAAATTCTGCTAATGGTTTTAAATTTGTACAAGTCATGCCAAATCGACCTGTTTTATCATCTGATTCTACAGCATATAGATCTACATCCACGCCACCTCTTCTAAGAATCGCAAATGTTCCTATAGCTTCTATTTCTTCAAATCCTTCTGCTAAAAATACACAAACTTTCATTTATTTTTCCTCCTTTTATTCCTTTGGATCTCTAGGTTTATATGGTTCAAATGTATTTGGAAACAACATATATTCCACAATACGTGCACAATCCGCAACACAGCCTCGACAGCTTCTGATACGATCTGTAACACCATCACTTCCACGTAATACATTGCATTCACAACTACTATTCCATTCTTCAAATACTCTGCACATATCATGCCCTAAGGTAAATGTGGACTGTTTGGTTTT
The DNA here is from genome assembly GCF_003433845.1 of Absiella sp. AM09-50. Classification (NCBI taxonomy): domain Bacteria; kingdom Bacillati; phylum Bacillota; class Erysipelotrichia; order Erysipelotrichales; family Erysipelotrichaceae; genus Amedibacterium; species Absiella sp. AM09-50. Next base: position 112,339 of record NZ_QVFI01000012.1, on the reverse strand, counting down.
TGGATTTTTTAATTCTCCATCACTGTTTTCCAATCCTGCCAACATCATCATGCCACATACAGAACCACACATTTCATAACGTTTCGCAATACCAAGTCCAAATGCTTCACTTACACGAAATGCTGTTTTTTCATCCATTCCTAATAAATCTGCATAGGTACAAACGACAGACTGACAACAGTTATACCCGTTTTTATGACGATTTAATGCATCTTCAACTCTTGATTTCATTTGTGTCTGCCTCCATTTCTTTTTGCATTGTAACACATTTAAAATGGTATGAAAAATTATATTTTCTGATAGATAGATAACAAACGCTAATACTTATGATATTTAGAAATCTTTTATAAAAAACTTTATGATATTTCATATCCATAAACAGATATTGAAGAAAAAAATCAGGATATCCATATTATCGATAGATAACATGTCACAGGTCAAAAAAAGAGGAAACATGTTCCTCTAAGCTAAATCTTCCCCATTGCTGGCAATGACTTTTTGATACCAGGCAAATGATTTTTTCTTTGTCCGTCGATAACTTCCTTTTCCCATATCATCCACGTCCACATATATAAAACCATAACGTTTTTTCATTTCTCCACTGCTGGCACTTACTAAGTCAATTGGACCCCAGCAGGTATAACCAAGTAATTCTACACCATCTTCCTCAATGGCATCTTTCATGGCCTGTATGTGATTGCGTAAGTATTGGATACGTTCATCATCTTCTACATAGCCATGTTCATCTGTTTCATCTATGGTACCCAATCCGTTTTCCACGACAAACAATGGTTTTTGATAGCGATCATATACTTGATTTAACGTAATGCGAAAGCCTAATGGATCGATTGGCCATCCCCACTTGCTAAATGTCAGATAAGGATTTTTTGCGGATGCAAATAGATTTCCTTCTGCCATATTGTTTTTATCTAAGGATGCCGCAATACAGCGGCTATTATAGTAGGAGAACGCCACAAAATCTACGGTATACTCTTTTAGAATCTGTGTATCTTCAGGTTCCATTTTCGGCATACAGTTTTTCCGTTGTAGTTGCTTAATGGCATAGGCTGGATAAGCACCACGTGATTGTACATCAATGAAGAAATAATTCTCTCGATCTACCTGCATTGCCTTAAAGACATCTTCCGGTTTACAACTGTATGGATAAGCACTGCCTGCCGCAAACATACATCCAATTTGATTGTTTGGATCTATTTCATGTGCTAGTTTTGTTGCAAGTGCACTTGCAACGAGTTCATGGTGGGCCGCCTGATATTTAATGGCTGTTTCATTTTCTTCTTTTTGAAATACCAGTCCAGCACCCATAAAAGGTGCATGTAAAATCATATTTATTTCATTAAAGGTAAGCCAGTTATGTACAAGTCCCTGATATCTATCAAATAATGTTTTACATAATTTTAAATAATGGTCAATCATTTCTCTGCTTCGCCATCCACCAATGGTCTTTATAAGATGAATAGGACAATCAAAATGAGTAATAGTTACTAAAGGTTCTATGCCATAATGCTGACATAAGCGAAAGATGTTTTCATAAAACTGTAAGCCTGCCTCATTGGGAATATCTTCATCCCCCTTTGGATAAATTCTGGTCCAAGCAATACTCATGCGATATACTTTAAAACCAAGTTTTGCAAATAAAGCAATATCCTCCTGATAATGGTGATATAAATCGATTCCATGATGCGATGGATAGTGATGGTTTTTATCACATGATAAATGCTCAATATGTCCAGCGATGATCTTACTTCGATCTGGTCCACTTGGGCAGATATCCACATTGGCAAGTCCTCTGCCATCTTCTTGATATCCACCTTCACATTGGTTGGCAGCCGTTGCGCCACCCCATAAGAAGTTATCTGGAAATCCCATACTACACCTACTAACGAATGATATGCATTAGGTTTTCCCCATGCATAATGGTTTCTTTATTTTCTGGTAATACATCCATAAAGTTTGCGCTGTTGGTAATAACAATTGGCGTTTCAATACAATAACCAGCTTTTGTAATGGCCTCCATATCAAATTGAATTAGTTTTTGACCTTTTTCAATATGATCTCCCTGTTTCACAAATGCTTCAAATCCTTCTCCATGTAATTGAACCGTATCTAATCCAATGTGAATTAATACCTCTACTCCTTCATCACTGGTGATACCAATCGCATGCAGGGTTGGAAAAAGGGTTGTTACTACGCCATTTACTGGTGCATATACCATACCTTCTTCAGGCAGGATTGCGGCTCCTTTTCCTAATGCACCTGTTGAAAATGCACCATCTTGTACATCTTCAAGTTTCATTAGTGTTCCACTTATCGGGCTGATGATATCATCTTTCTGAATCAGGTTTTCTTCTTTTGTTTCGGTGTTTGTATCTGGCTTTTCTGTTTCTTCTTTATCCTTAAAACTTATCATCGTCATCACAAAGGCTATGATCATGGTAATGATAACACCTGTAATGGCAACAATCAGATTATCAATAGAACCATCTGGGGCAATCATTGCAGGAAATTCAAAGATTCCCATGCCACCCATCATAAATTTTCTAAAATTGAAGGCTCCATAAAATGCACCACCGATGCCCCCAGCGATACAACTGATTACAAATGGTTTCTTTAATGGCACCAGGATACCATAGATGGCTGGTTCTGTGACACCAAAGATACCAGAGATAAAGTTAGGCAGACACATTTCTTTTAGTTTTTTATTTTTGGTTTTGATAAAGATAGCCGCTACAACAGCTGAAGTCGCAAAGGTACATGCGAAGAATGGCATCATTACATTATCAAATCCATATGTCACAATATTATTGATATATACAGGAATAAAGCCCCAGTGTAATCCAAAGATTACTAAAATCTGCCATGTTAAGCCAACAATGCCACCAGCTAAAAGTGGAGAGAAATCGCGAATAGCGATTACTGTTTCCGCAATCAGTTTAGAACCAAAAGTTGCGACTGGTCCAATCAACAAGAAGCCAACTGGTAAAGAGATCATCAATGTCAACATTGGCACAAAGAAGAATTTCACCAGATCAGGCACAATTTTACTAAACAGCTTTTCACATTTGCTGGCAAAATATACGATAAAGATTACGGGTATAACCGTGGATGTATAATCCATAGAGATTACAGGAATGCCAAAGAAATCAATATAGACAGGTGATGCAAACATTGTTCCTTCAAACATTGTGTATAATGGCTCCATTCCATTTGAAATCATAGAGCTTTGAATGGCTGGATAACACATGATTGCGCCAACGGCTAAACCTACCATTGGTTTTAAGCCGAATTTTTTCGCTGATGTATATCCTAAAAATACAGGTAAAAAGGTAAATAATCCATCGCCAATCGCATTTAAAATCATATAGCCGCCACAGGTATCAGGATATAATCCCATGACAACAAATAAGGTATTAAAGCCCTTGACCATTCCACATGCGGCCATTAAGCCTAAAATTGGCTGGAAGATACCAGATATGATATCGATGAATTGATCTAATGGCTTTTGTTTTTTCGCATGTACAGGCTCACTGTTTTGAAGATTTAGTAAAGGCATGACTTCTTCATAAACATTCGCTACCTGATTTCCAATAACGATTTGATATTGCCCACCGCTTTTCATTACGGTCACAACACCATCCATACCTTTGATGACTTCATCATTTGCGATGTTTTCATCTTTTAATTTAAAACGCAGACGTGTGATACAGTGGGTTAAACTAATAACATTGTCTTTTCCTCCCACTTGTTTGACGATTTCTTTTGCTAGTTCTTGATATTTTTTCATTTTCTTTTCCTCCATTTTTTATTGTTGAAGGTCAAGCCAACTGAATGTAACTATCCTTTATGAATGTATCAAGTTTGTTTGTATACCGCTTTGATGCCTCCTTTTTATATCTATATATCAGTAGTTTCCTACTTTGATACCTGCACAATACGTGAGATGTGAATGCTTAAATACAGAATTTCTTCATCACTTAATGTATAGCCATATTTTTGTTTTAGGAAATGAGCAATTTTCTGTACACAGACACATGCTTTGGGATACTTGCTTTGGACAAGCTCCAACATGTTGTCCACATCCTGTCCTTCATAGCTTTTTCCCGAAAACAAGCGCTGTGCAAAGAATTTCAAATGGGTGATAAAGCGATAATAGTAGACGGAATCTTCATCTAATTCAATAGAAAATGTCATACGCACGATGGTTTCAATTTCCTGCATGACTTTTGTAATTTCTTTTACGGATTTAGTATGCATATCCAATTGTGCATTCACAATATGCAATGCGATAAAGCCTGCTTCATCATCATTTAATTGAACATGAAAGCGTTCTTCAATCAATTTGACAGCGTATTTTCCTACTTGATATTCATCACGGTAAAACTTTTGAATATCCCAAAGCATAACATTCTTTACTTCAATATCCTGTTTCTTACGTTCTACTGCCATATAAATATGATCACATAAGGAAACGATGACATTCTCATTTAATGGATTATCAATGTGAATTTTCGCATAAGATATAATTTCTTCTGCGATTTCCACATGCTCCACAGGTATGGTTTGAAACAGCTCCTGTAAGCGTTTGTTTGCTGTGGTATCCTTTAGAGTAAAGACTTTTTCTATCTTTTGATCATCTACAGGTGTTCCTGCTTCTACCTGAAAGCCAATCCCTCTGCCGGTTAAGATTTGTTCCTGTCCCTGTTCATCTAATGCAACTACTACATTGTTATTTAGACGTTTTTTATATGTATACATCTTTCCACCTCATCTCCACAAAAAAACCTGTCAATCTATCAAACGATATAATGAATCATCAAAAGATCACTATATAAACATTTTCAGATATAACAGGTCGAGCTTGTATTTAAACAATAACTATCCTATTTGCAAGGTTATTCTAACACTAGTTTTTCCCCTTGTCAATCAGGTTTTTTACTTTCTTTTGTAAATAATCGGATCATCAAATCCAAAAGTACGCTTTCCATTCATCTCCATGGATTCAGATACTTCTAATCGATCAGCTGAGAAAGTTTCATGTAATGTGAATTTTAAAACTGGTGTAAACATACTTTCACTGCCACCTTCCCAAACACCATCATGATATTGATAAAGAGCTGGTGTAAACTTAGATGAAACCTTTAATTCCTCATAATTCAAAGAGGATAAATGCTCATATGTAAAAGTAGATGCATCATAGCCGGATGGCATTTCATAAGAAGTTAATTTTATACCTTCTTCTACCTCTTCAAATAGAAATAGATGAGGTGATGCATGGCTTTTTCCATTGCTAGCGTAATTGCTTTCTTCTAAAAGGAAGATGCCTTCAAATGCTACTGGTAAATGCTTAATGTTTGCATTGATCACTGTATTACGGTGTTGGGCGAATGGAAAATTGATATCTTTTTTCTGTTGTTTGTCTTGAAACTGTTCACGATTATCAAATTCACCTTCTAATAACTTCACAAATTCTACTAATGTTTTCATTGGTACTACCTCCATCTGCCTACCATCATACACCGAACAGGACTCATTTACCAGATGAATGCTTCATTTGTATTAATTAATTAGACAGTGATTGAATATGGGCAACAATACTACCTATAATATCTACACGATTAAATGGTGTAATCAAATAAAATCCATCCACCAGATCATAAATTTTTTCTGCGATTTCACAGGATATTGTAACCGCAAGTTCACTTGCTTGTGTGCGATCTTTATCCACATACAGATCAATGATTTCCTGATCTACATCGATACCGGATATTTCATTATTCATATATACTGCATTACGATGGGATACGATAGGAATAATACCACCAAAGATTTTAGATGATAATGCTTGTTTTGCCAGCTTTAAGTTTTCATAGGCCTGTTTCGATAATACCGGCTGACTCATAAAGGCAGTAACGCCTTGTTTTTCTTTCTTTCTGGCTTTTTCCAGTTCTGCCTTAAAGTTGACTGCATTGATATTTAATGCGCCACAAATTAAGAATGGCTGTGGAAAGGTAGTTTGATTTAAATCGTTGATAAAGCCAGCCAAAAGCTGAGAATTGAAATTGAATACCCCTTTGACCTGTTTACGATCTTCAGCAGGGATTGGATCACCAGTTACAACCAATACATTATGCACACCTTCGATTTGTAGACCAAACAGCAAAGCCTTCGTCGCATTGATGTTACGATCACGACAGGTCATATGTGGTATGACATGCATTCCCATTTCACGATGTAGTTTACAAGCCAGTAAAGAGCTGTCAACCCTTGCACGTGCCACAGGGCAATCCGCAATGGTTAATGCATCTACACCTGCCTGCTTCAAATAGGCGGCATTATCCATGAAATGCTCGATATCACAATGATTTGGCGGGTCAAATTCAACTGCAATTATTTTTTCTCCTCGTTTGATTTTCTGATGAAAAGGATCATGGTCTATGATTTCTTTTTTATCATTTTTTATTTCTTTTGTGCTTGATTCTACTTTAGGACTTTGTATTTTCAACTGTTTACGAATAGCTTTAATATAAGCCGGTGTCGTACCGCAACATCCGCCAATGATACTGGCGCCATGGGTAATGATCTGCATCATTGCGTTGGCATAATAGGTTGAATTATCCCTAAAAAAGGTACGATTATGCAGAATGGTTGGATATCCCGAATTTGGCATGACACTGATTTTATGATGCTTGATGGATAATCCCTGAAGAATGCGATCTAAATGCATTGGACCACAGATACAGTTCATGCCAATCGCATCTACATAAGGACATGTGTCCATTTCCATCAATAGTTTTTCTCCACTGATTCCCTGTCTAGTATAGCCATCCCCACTTAACGCAAAGCTTGTGATGATATAGCTTTGTGGACTTTTTTCTTTGATATAGGCGCAGATTTCTTTTAAGGCGATATCATTATAAAAGGTTTCAAACAGAAAACGGTTGGCCCCTAAAGATAAAAAGATATCCACGATTGCCTGATATTCCTTAAAAAGATCCATTCCTTTCTGCTGGGCCATTGGGCCGATATCCGCAAATACTTCTACCTGGTATTCTTCACCAATGTCTTTTGCGAGTAGATATCCCTGATGAATGATGTTTTCAAGTTCTTCCTTCGTACAATCAAGGTTTTGGGCATTGGCAGAAAAAGTATTGGTTTTTATGGCATTGGCACCTGCTTCACAATATTCCCGATGAATCTGTAAGACTCGTGAGGGATATTGTATATTCGCTAGTTCACAAAGTATTGGTTTTTATGGCATTGGCACCTGCTTCACAATATTCCCGATGAATCTGTAAGACTCGTGAGGGATATTGTATATTCGCTAGTTCACAAAGTATTGGTTTTTATGGCATTGGCACCTGCTTCACAATATTCCCGATGAATCTGTAAGACTCGTGAGGGATATTGTATATTCGCTAGTTCACATGGCATATCTTCATCATATAAAGAAGCATAATATGTCCCAAATGCGCCATCAAATAAGAAGGGTTCTTTGATATCTAACATTGGAATACCTCCTTTGCGATGTCTGCGCTTTGTTTTGCGTCTTTTGCGTAATAATCCGCATGGATTTTTTTCGCATATTCTTCACTGACAACAGCACCGCCTACCATAATCTTACATGGATGTTTTGCGTCATGTAGTGCCTGGATGGTTGCCTCCATGGATGCTAATGTTGTCGTCATCAATGCACTTAATCCAATCAGATAAACATTTTCCTGAATGGCAGTTTCCACAATTGTTTCAACTGGTACATCCTTGCCTAAGTCAATGACTGTAAAGCCATAGTTTTCTAATACTACTTTTACGATATTTTTACCGATATCATGGACATCTCCTTTGACAGTCGCAAGTATAATCTTTCCTTTGGAAATACTTTCAGCACCGCTTTTTAAAATACTTTTTCGTATTTCTTCAAATGCACACTGACTGGCAGTTGCCGCATTGATCAGTCCTGGCAGATAGATTTCTTTTTTCTCATAGCGTTCCCCAACGATATCCAAAGCCGGAATCAATTGTTCATTAACGATATCCAATGGTTCTTTTTCTTTTAATGCTTCGATGGTCAATTGACGTGTTTCATCTTTCAATCCTTTACATACCGCCTCCATAAGTGTGACTTCTTTATTTGATGTTTGTGTTACTGGTTGATTGCTCATATTGGCATACGCCTCAACATACGCCATACAGTCTTTATCTAATCCAGATAATACACGATACGCACGGATTGCGTCCATCATTACTTTTTGATTAGGATTGATGATTGGCATTGTTAAGCCTGCGGATAGTGCCATCGTTAGAAAATGCTGGTTTAATATACTACGCTGCGGCAGCCCAAAGGAGATGTTACTGACACCGAGTACGCTTTGTACACCCAGTTCTTTGCGAATAGCAGTTAATGTCTGTAATGTTTGTTTTGCCTGATCCTGTTGGGCGGATACTGTTAGTGTTAAACAATCTAAAAACACACGTTGTTTTTCAATTCCATAGGCTTGTGCACATGCAGTGATGCGCTTTCCAATTTCTAAACGTTTTTCTTTTGTTTCTGGAATACCTTTTTCATCCAGTGTCAAACCGATGACATTGGCGCCATATTTTTTTATGAGTGGCAAGATTGCCTGCATATTGGCTTCTTCCCCATTACAAGAATTTACGATAGGGATACCATTATAAATCCGTAATGCTGCTTCCATGACTTCTGTATTCGTTGTATCAATCTGTAAAGGAACATCAATTACCGTCTGTAATTCTTTGATGACTTTTACCATCATGCTTTTTTCATCGATACCAGGCAATCCTACGTTAACATCTAAAATATCAGCGCCACCTTCTACTTCTTCCATCGCAATGGATAAAATTTCATCCATATTCTGATGGCGCAAAGCCTCTTTCATTCGCTTATTTCCTGTAGGATTGATACGTTCTCCAATCACATGCACATCATCTAGTTTCAGGCATTTTGTAGGTGAACAGGTGTAGCCTGCTTCTTCATATAAACTTTCGGAGCAGGTAGAAACAAGTGTTTCTGTTAGTGCCTTAATAAAGGCTGGTGTTGTGCCACAACATCCTCCCACATAGCGAACAGGCAGTTCTTCATAAGCTTTCATCTGACTTGCAAAGCTTTGTGCATCCATATCATACGTATTGCTCATAGGATCTGGCAGTCCTGCATTTGCTTTAATGATTAAAGGAAGGGGTGTCACCTTAGCTAATCGTCTGGCAATTGGCAATATTTCGGCTGGTCCTAAGGAACAGTTGATGCCAAGGGCATCTACGCCAAGTCTTGTGGCAGTAATTCCAAAGCTTTCCACACTACATCCGGTAAATGTTCTTCCATCATGTTCAAAACTCATTGTCACAAAGATTTCCATATCACTGTTTTCTTTTGCGGCAAGTATCGCCGCTTTAATTTCCATCAGATCACTCATTGTTTCAAAAACAACCAGATCTACACCTGCCTTTACTCCTGCGATAATTTGTTGTTTAAAGATATCATACGCTTCTTCAAAGCTTAAATAGCCATTTGGCTCTAACAGCTCTCCAATAGGTCCAAGATCAAGAGCAACTCTGGCCTTTCCATTTGCGGCCTTTTTCGCAAGCTCAACAGCCTTCATAATCACTTCTTCTACACTATATGGACATTTTTCAAGTTTCTTACGATTTGCGCCAAAGGTATTAGCATAAATAATCTGGGCGCCACTTTCAATATAATTTCTATGAAGCTTCATAAGCAGTTCTTCATGTTCAAACATAAATGCTTCTGGTAATTCTCCTGGTTTTAAACCATTCGCCTGTAGCTGGGTACCCATGCCACCATCTAAATATATTACATTACGCTCCACAACGATTCCCTCTCTTTCTTAACTCACATGTATCTTTTAAATCACAGTATGCACACCCACTGATGCGCTTTTCCTGCTTTTTATCTGATATCCCTATCATCGCAGTAATGGATTTTAGCGGGATCAATAAGGAAGATTCATTCACAAACAAACCGATTTTACGTTTGGTATCCAGACGTTCACAAAAGGTTTTCTGTATATCGATGCGTAAATCTCCATAGCCACAGGAAAAACGATCGGTTAAATAACGATGCTGCTTAGCATATTTCTGTGCCAGTTCTTCCTGAAAATCATTTGCGAATGCTTCAATACCTGCATTACATACTGCATCAAATACCAGCATATCTCCCATATCTTTTAAGGATAAACGTTTTGCTTCCACATCGATTGCAGTTCCAAGAGTGGCAGCCATAAAGATCACCTGATCACAGGTTTTCAATAATTCTCTGATATCTTTGCCATGTAATGGGATTTTCAAATCATTATCATATCCATGTATCGTAGAGATATGATACACCACCTTTGGCTTTGCTAGTTCTTTAACACGTTTGATTTGTGTCTGTATCTGATTTGTTAAATGTTCATCTGCTTCTTTACATCCAAGATAATGTAATACCTCATCAAATGGAATATCCGGCATCAATCTTTCCATGCTCATCTTCCTTTCTTTACAAAAAAAGCTTTCATCCATAGGACGAAAGCTCGTGTTACCACCTAATTTTATCTCAATCTCACAATTGAAATCTTCATAAGTACGCCTGCATATGCAGGTTATACCTTTGCCTGTAACGTGACATCACGTCATGATCTACTATATGTTCAACCATGCAACTCCAAGACCATCTTCCCATACACGCTCCTTATTTCCTTTCACCAAGCTGGAAACTCTCTTTGAAGGTTTATGTATCGTACTCTTCTTTTCATCATCTTTAATTTGCCTTATTTTACCATGCCACCTATCTTACGTCAATAAAAAGATATTTTTATAAAGAATTTTTCTGATATAATAAATAATGAAAGGTGATGAGGGAACATGAAAAAGAAACTCTTATGGATGATCGCTGTTAGTTTATTATTGACAAGCTGTTCAAAAAAACAAGAACCGCCAGTACAAAAAGAACTAACGAAAGAAGATATTTCCATAGCTGAAGAACAGGGAAAACAAGTAGGCTTAGAGATGTTGAAGAATTCAGAAAAAGAAACTGCCTATATCATGGTGGCAGAAGATGGAAATGCTAATGTTTATGATACAAAGATTGGTGGTACACCATATTTACCACCTGATTTTGATTATCCATATGATCGAGAAGCTGGTATGGAGAATCAGCCGTTAATCATGCTGGCACAATTCAATTTCTCCCAATTCCCAAAGAACGATCGTTTTCCTGATCATGGTATTTTGCAAATATATATATCTGGAAGTCATGGCGCCAATATGTATGGGTATCATTATGAAAATCCCAGCAATGATGAATCATTCCGTGTGATTTATTTTGATGATATAGAAACAGATGAAACAAAGCTTCAATCACCGCCAAAGATTGAAAATGATGAAGAATTCCCATTACAGCCAATGGATACCTGTATTAAAATCAAGATTGAAGAAAAGTCATATCCGACCATTCCTGAAATGGAAGATTTTAGTGATATCATGGCATCAACATATCAAAAATTATATCATAAAGATTTAGATTCCAACCCAGCAAGTGTTTATTTAAGCAGTGCGGTTTATGATACCCTTGGCTATACGCCAAGTCGTATGAGTGGGCATCCTTATTATATGCAAGGAGATCCTAGAAGTGAGCTGGATGCATTGGTTTATGATGAAGTACTGGCATTATTTCAACCTGATCTAAGTGATCATTTTATGTTTGCGGATGGTGGCTGTGCCGTCTTTATGATCAACCACGAAGATTTAATAAATCATGATTTCTCTGATGTATATTATACATGGGACTGTTTTTAAAAAGTCCCATGTTTTATTTATGGCGTTTTCTTAATTCCTCGATCTGCTTCATACGTTGTGTTACCTTTTGTTCACTTCCCTGCATGGTTGGTTCATAATAGATTGCATGTAATAAAGCATCTGGCAAACACTTCATATTTGTGATTTTATCATCATAATCATGTGCATATTGATACCCTTCTCCATAATGTAAATCAGCCATCAATTTGGTTGGCGCATTACGGATTTGTAAAGGTACTGGTTCTGCGATTGTTTGTAAAGCATCTTTTTTCGCAGCTTCATATGCCATATATAAAGCGTTGGATTTTGGCGCAAGTGCACAATAAGTAACGGCATGTGTTAAATGCACACTGCATTCTGGCATCCCCAGATAATGACATGCCTGATAAGCCGCAATACAGATTTCTAAAGCACGGCTATCTGCCATACCTATATCTTCACTGGCAAAGCGTACGATTCTTCTTGCGACATATAAAGGATCCTCACCAGCTTCTAACATTCTGGCAAGCCAATAAATCGATGCCTGTACATCTGAATTACGCATGCTTTTATGCAAAGCGGAAATGATATTATAATGCTCCTCTCCTTTTTTATCATACAACAGACTTTTTTGATTGATACATTGTTCCATGATTTCTTTGGTGACATAAATACCATCTTCTTTTTGTTCACTGTTGAGTACGATCATTTCTAAGGTATTCAAAGCTGTTCTGGCATCGCCATTCGCAAATCCGGCAATCATATACAACATATCATCATCTATATGAACATGGTCACCTTTAAACCCAAATTCATCATGTATGGCATTTTGAAGCAGCTCTACAAGATCTTCTCTTGTAAGAGGTTGTAAAACAAATACCTTACAGCGGGATAACAACGCTCCATTGATCTCAAAGCTTGGATTTTCGGTTGTCGCACCAATCAAAATGATACTGCCTTTCTCCACATAAGGAAGAAAAGCATCCTGTTGTGCTTTATTAAAACGATGGATTTCATCTACGAAAACAATGGTCTTTTCTCCTAAACGACGGCTTACTTCCGCTTCTTTCATGACTTCTTTGATTTCTTTTACACCACTGGTAACCGCAGAAAAATTGATAAAGCGGGCCTTTGTCTGATGAGCGATAATCATCGCAAGGGTTGTTTTTCCTACCCCAGGTGGACCCCAGAATATTAAAGAAGATATACGATCCGCTTCAATCAGTCGATACAATACTTTACCTTTTCCAATCAAATGCTTTTGACCAACAAATTTATCTAAACTCATGGGGCGTAAACGGCTTGCTAAAGGAGTATCACTTTTATCTTCAAATAAAGATTCCTGTTGCATAAGATCACCTGCTTTCCCCTCTATTATATCATGAAAAAGAAGGCATAATACGCCTTCTATTCTCTTTCAAAACTTGCTTCTATAATCTGACCTTTATCTACATCTACCATAATGACAAATGTGACATCTTGCTTTGGATGAGCTACCCAGCTTTCCACATGTCCTGGATCATAAATATGCTGTGTAGGGATGGCCTCTTTTTGAAAAGATAACTGTGCTGCATCTTTACGATAAGTTTTCACAAAGTCATCCACAAGCTGTTGCGCCTGTTGATCAGATAGCTTGTTTCCTGTAGATTCTGAAGATATTTCATAATTTTTAAATACAAAATGCTTTATTCCCATATCGTTGGAATGTATTTGTATACTATATCGATACGTATAACTACCATTCTTATCTTGCGTACTTGCATAATTACCAAACATATAAAACTTTACATTATCCACTGTTTCTATTTTCGCTGTATTCATTTGTGTCAAATATTTTTCTGGCACAAAAGCTGATAAAGATTGAAACAGTTCTTTTTGTTGCTGCAGCTCTTGATCTGTCAGCTTTTGATTCATTGCTTGTAATTCTTCATCATATATCTTTTGATATGTATCAACATCTTCAAGTTCTATATCTTCACTATTTTTCGTATATATCTTCATCAATTCCTGATCATCATGTTTTAAATGATAAATGACTTGATGTACCGATTGCTGCAATGCCAATATGGCGGCAGCGTTCTGCTTAAGACCTTCCTCTTGCAAAGTAAAGAAATGTTCATAGGAAAGATCCTGTGTTGTATTCATGGTAATCAATAGTTGCTGTTGTCCCATGCCATCTTTATCAGAAAGCTCACAATGCTCATAGCTAAATGTATCTCCATAATCTAATTTTGATACCCATTGATCGAAAGGTATCATACGTTCTTGATAAATATCACTAACATAATCTTCATCCTGTCTTGTCCACTGCTTATCCTTTTGTTTTGGTGTTGTCCATAGACCAATGCCGATTGCAATTATGATGAAAATCAAGACAATCGATAGCCATACTTTCATTTTTTTTAATTTTAAAACGTTTTTGATACGCTCTTTTATATTTCCTTCCCCAAAACAGACAACACTATTTTGTATCTGTGATTTCTCACAAGCAAAAGATAATAACGTTTGTGCATAGGCTTTTTTCTGTATCTGATATTTATTGATAACTGCCTCATCACAAGACATCTCCATATCTTTTCCCATCAATATATAAGCAAGCCATACCAATGGATGAAACCAATACATTACAGTTAGACAATATGCGAATAATTTCATGAGATAATCTTTTCGTTTGATATGCATCTGTTCATGAAGAATGATATATTTTGCTTCTTGATCAGAAATATCCGCAGGTAAATATATAGCTGGATGCAGGATGCCAAATACAAAAGGAGTTCCTGAAACATCACTTTGATAAATACCAGGTTCCCGCACGATAGATGAAGCAAGGCGTTTTTTTAAGTGTACATACGCCATGCCATTTTTTATAAACAATGCCAATATACCAATCGCCCAGATATAGATACTAATGATTTTCCATAATGGTTCCTCCTGTGCTTCCTTTGTGATATAAGGCATAGTTTCATCCACAGATTTCTTATCATCACTTACCATATACGTGCTATCTTCTGTATCCTTTGCAATGGAAGGGGCTATTAACATTTCTGTCATAGTTGTTTCCATTTTAGGATGTAATGTAAATTCACTTTCTATATGCCATGGAATCAATAATGGAATTGCCACAATGATCCATAAAGCATAGGCATATTTTTTAGGAAAACGTTTTAATATGAAACGTACGATCATCACAAATATGATGACATAACTGATAGAAATACTTTGTTTGATCAAAAATTGAAACACCTCAGTCATGATCATCACCATCTTCATAAGCAGCAATCATTTCTTTTAATTGCTCTGCTTCTTCTTTCGTTAATTTACGATGATCCATAAAAGATGCGATAAAAGCTGGTAAAGAATTATCAAACATACGTTCTATCAATCGTTTGCTTTCATATCGTTGTACCTGTTGCTTCTTCAAACAGGAAGTCACAATCGTATTTTGATTCTGTAATATTCCTTTATCACATAGTTTTTTTAATACCGTATACGTGGTTGTTCGTTTCCAGCCTAAACGTTTTTCACATATTTTGGTTAACTCCCCAGAAGCAATTGGTTCTACTTCCCAAATAATACTGATAAAATCATATTCCCTGTCATGTAAAATTGCTTTCTCCATTTTCTGTGCCATATAGTCTATTATTATAGACACCCTTTCTATCTTCAGTCTATCACGATAGACTAGCAATGTAAAGAAAAAGACACACCAGATGTCTTATTCAAAATATTTACGCCAAATCGCAAGTTCTCTTTCTGCACTCTCATGGGAATCACTTGCGTGAATGACATTATTTACTAAGCGCCATTGTTTTGTTGCCTGCTCATAATCATCATGGCTGTATTTACCACGAATCGTATCTTTCCCAGCATCCTTTGGATTTGTCTTACCAACAAGTGCCCGTGTATATTCAATAATATCCTGATTCCCTTCATACGTTATCATCATTGGCATAATGTAATGAGGTCCATCATAGTAAAAGGAATTAAATAATTTTCCCGGGAAATCAAACGCTTTAT
Organism: Absiella sp. AM09-50; assembly: GCF_003433845.1. Lineage (NCBI taxonomy): Bacteria > Bacillati > Bacillota > Erysipelotrichia > Erysipelotrichales > Erysipelotrichaceae > Amedibacterium > Absiella sp. AM09-50. Next base: position 96,514 of record NZ_QVFI01000012.1, on the reverse strand, counting down.
CCATGGAATCAATAACACCTTTATAATGATCCAATAAGGTTTTCATAACATCCATATCTACTTCTAATTTCACCTGTTTTTCTATTTTAAGGCCATGTGCTTTCAAATCCTTCAGTATTTCCTCATACTGGTTTGTAAATGCATCAGGTTTCAACATCATAAAAGTTTTCTGTTTCATCATTATCACTCCTCTTGCTCATTATACCCACTTTATACAAAAAGAAAAGCTTTCTGCATAAGAAAGCCTACTTTTCCATAAATTCTTTAATCATTGGTAAACGATTTTTTGTATCTTCATATCCTAAATCAAACCATCTTTGTAATAAATCTTTATCATGGGTATAACGTGTGACACCATAATCTGCACTAGGACGAAGAACCAGCGCTTTTCCCTCTTTTTCCAAAGATTGTACAATGCCCCATTGCTTTTGATAATTGATATGGCGAATCTTCAAATTCTCACGAATCTGCTTGTTGCCTGGATACATCAATTTTGCTAATTGTATCTGCCAGCCTGGTGCAGCTTTACGCACATAGTTTTCTTCCTTAGTAGAAATAAAAACATGCTTTTCCATTCCCTGACGAATACTTTGTTCAATTGGTATCATGTCAACCAATCCTGCATCCATATACGTATGTCCACGGAATTTCACAGGTCTAGTCAATAAAAATAAAGAACAAGATGCCTGCATTAACAGCTGCTCTTCATTATCGAAGAATTCTTTTGCATAATATTCTACTTCATTGGTATCCATATTGTATACACCGATATCCAATTGTGTAGGGTTTTTCATAAATGCTTCATAATCTAATGGTGCATGTTCTTCAATAAAGTTACATACATGGCGTATGCCAAACACACCACGTTCGTGTAATAAAGGATAGACACCAATGGCATGTGGATCACTTGCGGCATCAACTCCGGTAATTCTTAATCTTTCTTTTTGTTTGGAAACAAAAGGCAACAATACTTCTGCGCCTGCACTGATTCCAGCTGTGTATGGAAAATCGATATGCTCATCTAAAAAACACTTCAAAACACCGCAGGTATATGCTGCTTTTGTTCCTCCGCCTTCACAAATCAAACCAATCTTTTTACTCATCTTATATACACCTCATAGATTATTATTATACTATTTTCATTCAAAAAGGTAAAGAAATCATCAAGCTTTTTCACGAAAAAAGGCATAAAAAAGAGCTTTTTCAGCTCTTTTTACATCATTGGAGAGAATAAATTCAAAAAGGCACGCATAATACGAATTGGAAGTTTTACAGATCGGCATTCTTCCAATGTAACTTCATGACTCATCTCTAATGTTTTCATATAATCTTTTTTTACATCCATAACAACCTTACTCTTATAGAACCATACACCACATTCATAATGTAAATAATAAGAACGATAGTCCATATTCACTGTCCCAACAATGGCCATTTTATCATCCACAACGAATGTTTTACTATGTACAAAGCCAGGAGTATATTCATAAATTTTAACACCTGCTTCTATTAAATCACGATAATTGGATCTTGTGACTTCAAATACATACCACTTATCTGGAATATGTGGTGTCAATATTCTAACATCAATACCATTTTTTGCTGCCAGCATTAATGTTGTTTTCATTTCATTATCAATGACAAGATACGGTGTTGTCGCATATACATATTTTGTAGCACTGTTGATCATATTGATATGTGTGTACTCCCCAACATTTTCATCATCTGTTGGTGAATCGCTATATGGCTGTACAAAGCCATCATTTTCAATTTCTAAAAATTCTTGGAAAGATGGTTTAAAGTTGAATACATCATCTTTTATTTTTTCATCATAATTCCAGAATTGTAAAAACATTAATGTCAGATTCCATACAGCTTCACCTTTCAGCATAACACTGCAATCCTTCCAATGTCCAAACCGTTCTTTCTTATTGATGTATTCATCAGCAAGATTTATTCCACCTGTCATACCGACTTTTCCATCGATAACCAGTATTTTTCTATGGTCACGATTGTTCATTTGCATCGCAAGCATCGGGCGAATTGGATTAAATACTTTTGCTTTGATGCCAAGCCGGTTTAATACTTTATAATAATCTTGGGATAAGGTTGTAATACAACCTGCATCATCATATAATACTCTGACATCTACGCCTTGTTTCACCTTTTCAATCAAGATATCTAGTACCGTATCCCACATCAATCCTGGCGCAATGATAAAATATTCTAAGAAAATAAATTTCTCTGCTTTCTTCAACTCTTCAATCATTGCCTCGAATTTATCTTCTCCTACTGGAAAGAATGTCGTTTCTGTATGTTTATGAATAGGGAAACAAGCATTTTTCCAAATATAATTTGCCTGTTTATGTGCAATTGGATCTTCTAATTCAAGATCATCCATGATTTGTTGATTCTGCCAAATAATTTCCTGAACCGTTTCCGCTGATTCCATGTCACGTTTACGTAATTCTTTTGGAACTTTTTGACCACCAAATAATAAATAAATCAATCCCCCAAAGACTGGAAATGCCATAATCAACAATACCCAGGCAAGCTTATATGTAGGATTTTCATTCTTATTAATGATATATACACTCATACAAAAGCTTAACGCAATTAATATGAAATAAATCCAAACGAAATATTCACTCAGTTGAAATATAATACCTAAAAATACGGCAAGCTGAATCAATATTAATACTGTCACAATAAATATTTTGTTTTTAAGAACGGATAATACTTTCCTCATATGTTCCCTCCTTTCTTAAAAAACAAATTAATTTTATTTTTGTTTATGTAAATAGTTTGTGACCATGCCAATCACTCTTGTTAAATTTTCCTCTTGTAACTTGTTATCTTTCCCTGTTCCTGTACCTAATACATACAATCTGCCATCATTGTCAACTTCTCCACAACTAATGACGATTGCTTTATCAAAATGTGCCATTGCACTTTGAAATTGCATACCTTCATCTATTTTAACGACTTCAATATTCTTTTTATTTGGATCACATTTCACAACTTCCTGTGCCATTTTTCTGTTTTGTGGGCGATATCCAATTTGTAATGTACTTCCCTTGCCTATACAATCTAAACAAATGATATTTGGATTTTTTCCAGCATCTTTAAATTCTTTACCAGCAATATCAGCACCTAAATAACGTGTTTTATTTTTATCTGTAAATAAGAACCCAACTTTTTTTCTTTCATCCTTGCTTAATGCCTCCGCAATATCTAATGCTGCTATGATAGATGCAGAATTACGTGTAAAATTCTTTGTATTTCTAATTCCATGTGTCATAAAATATACTAGAAATAGCAACAGCAGAAACATAATCAATGAAATCATTGCGGTCATGATAGGGTTTGTCGTCATCTTTCCACCAAAGAATACAAATATTAAGATGATTGCATATAATGCTACAATTGGCACAAAGGTTGCGGCCATCGTTTTGCTGGCTGTTTTTTCTCCATCAAATGGAAAATAAAAAACCTTATTCCATATTTTACGCTCTGGTGTATCATATGGCACAACAATGACAGTTTTCGCATTTTTTATATTTCCAAAGAAATAATCTTTCGCTTTATTCAACCATTTTCTTCCTTCGATTTCTTTCATTTCATAACCTAATTCAGAAAATTCTTTTGCGATTTCATCCTTGAATTTATTTTTTTGTTTTCTTGAAAAACGTGTCCCAAATTGCTTGGTATATTTTTCGATACGGTTATCGTTCATTTTCATTTCCTCCTTGCGAATGACACTATTATACATGAAAAAGCTCTAATTTAAAACCCGTTAATCAAAAAAGTACCTGTGGGCTTCAGGTACTATTCTGTAATTTCTATAATTTTTTCGAAAGGGTTATTATATGCTTTTATGTATACAAGAGGTTTTCCACTCTTGCTGGTTATTACAGTTTCCACTCTAATAATAGGAGTATTCATTTTTATCTTCAAAAGATTTGCGAATTGTACTGGTACCAGCATAGGAATAAAACGCTGAATAATACGTCCATCTTTCAGATACGCATTTAAATCTAATAATTGTCTTAGATTATTCAATTCCGATTCGCTGATACTGCTTCGTATAAAAAATATCTCTTCCACACTAATAGGTTTTGTGTTAAGGGTATTCAAACGCAAGACAATTAGTGTCATTTCGTCTGGACTGATTTCAAGTCGTTCCGCTATTTCAGGACCAGCTTCATCAGCCTTTTTTACATTAAAATATAATACGTTAAATTCACTGATATCTTCCTGTAACAAAGCTGAAACAGGAGTTTTCTTAACAAATTTTCGATCCGCAACAAATGTTCCTTTATTTTTATCACGGTACAAAAATCCTTCTTCTACAAGTTCATTTATTGCATTACGCACAGTCATACGGCTAGCATCAAATCTAACCGCCATTTCACGCTCAGAATCGATAGGCGAATTTGCAGGTTTATCTTCAATTTCCTGTAAAATCATTTCTTTGATCTTACGATAGATTGGAGTCGCCATATTTTCACCTTACCTTTCTTTTTTTAACGCATGAAACCGAATGACCTCCAAGGCTTAATGTAATCTAATAACATAATTTCATCAGCTGGAATATGTCCAATGACATTCTTTCTACCATCATTAGGCATATCTTTCAAAACAATATGAAGTTCACCTTTATAACGAGAATATTCATCATTTACAATGACAACATCTCCACGTTTTAAATCTCTTGTATTTTTTGGTGGAACACTTTCTTTTGCGAATGTTACACGAGGCATTGTGCTTCGTGCCATATATTCACTCATGTCACCACGTACAAAGTGTGGATGCTCAAACAGAATCTTTTCCTCTGTTGGATGAAGTTCTGCTTCATAGTCGATTTTGAAAGTTAATAGACCTGGATCAATTGTTGAAAGTGTTTTCAACTCATCTTCAGTTGCATATGCATTTGCTATTATAACATCATCTACCAGTCTTGTGGCAAATAAATGTCTAGCCTGCACATCAATTGGCAAGTCCCTGTGTATTTCCAAAGTACATAATCCTTCATTTACAGGCCAAGGACCATAAGTTCCTTCTGCCTGAGAACTAACGAATGCTGCAACTTTTACATTCAAATTTTTAATATCCTTACTGCATTTTTCAAAATGTTCATAACTGATTCCACTAAATCTCTGTGGATAGAAGTTATGGCAAGTAATAATGTTATCCAGCTTTGGATAGTGACTCATAATATTGTCTAAGTATTTCGTACCTAAACTTGCGTTAATTTCGATTTTCAAATTTTCTTTGTTATAGCTCATTAAAGCTTCCTTTAATGAATCAAATCCTTCATCTAGACGAATCCCATCCGCATGCATTTCTTTGAAAAAAGATAAATCATCATAAGAAACGCCTAATTTTTCAAATACAAATGGCGCTACGTCAAGGATGACTTCCATTCCATAACTATGAGCGTGATCAATTAATTCACGGAATTCGCGTAAAATTTCTTCACGTTCTTTTTCAACACTTAACAGACAAGTAAAAATTCTTTTGAATCCGTATTTTGCTGCAAGTGTAACATATGCCTTATCCTTTTCTAATGTCGAATGTTCTGGATATAGTGATATCCCTAATCTAGCCATGATTAGCCTCCTTTAGAGCGCTATTTCTTTTCTTCTTGCTCAGGAATAGCTTCCTCTTTATTTTCTATTTTTTCATTTTCTTTTTTTTGATCAAGTATGCTTTTCTCAATGGCACGCAACAATTTTGTTGCCTTCTTCTTAGCACCACGGTTATAGAAGAAAGACATAATCTTGAAGTTTACTGCTTTTGTTCCGGTAGCAGCATCAAATCCTTCACGATATGTTACCCCAATGTGATCAGCATCAAGTTGTTCGATTTCATAAGCGATATAATTTACACCTTGAGAACTTTCAAATTTAGCCTCATATTTTACAGGCTCCTCAAATTCTGTTATGGTTACCTTAACAGATCCTTTTCTTCCTGTTTTGTTTTTCAGGGTTTTCGTATAAGTATAACCTTTTTTAATCTGTTTTGGTCTTACATTTTTACCTGTTGCCTGTGTAATATCATAAGCTAATGAAGTTTGTAATACTTCCCAAAATTCACTAGCACCTACATATAATTTTTCACATACTTCCATATCTATATCTCCTTATCTTTTCTTAGCCGGCTTATTACTTGACTTTGCATTCTTTTTGTCTTTATATACTAACACAAAACCTGCAATAGCGACAAGTACTCCAGCTAAACAAGTTGATAAAGATACTCCTGAATCTTTTGTTGTTTGCGAAAATATAATCATAATACATCCAATACTTGCTAAAAATAAACCCCAGCGTGTCATAATATCACCTTTTCTTATTGTTATCTTTCTATTGCCTTTTTATTTTACTTCAAAATTGAAATAAAATATAGATTTTTTACTGTTATTTTTTATTTATCAGTAATTTGGAAATACATAACACTTCCAATTTGAGTACCTTTGATAGCTGCTTTAGCGATAGCCATTGCTTTTGCAACATCATCTGTATTAACAGTAAATTCTAGTTTAATTCCTTTTTTTCCTTCGTATTTATAAGAAATACCTTCTTCAGTAGATTTTTCTAATAAATCGATGATAAAATCCTGATTCAGTCCACAACTGATGTAAATTTTGTTTTCCATGATCAAATCTCCTTTTTCCTAACCTATTTCTTAATTTCCTTATATAAATCGATAAATTCCTGTGCTAAAATTTTGAAAGCTTCTGCGCTCATCAACTGGTCTTCTGCATGTGTTAATAATAAAGTCATCTGAGTAACTTCACCACTAGCTTCCTGCTGAATCAACTGAGCATGTGCATGATGTCCTGTTGTGAAATTTTCATTACCTTCATTAATTTTCTGTTCTGCTGCTTCAAAGTTTCCTGCTTTTGCTTCCTGAATAGCTTCAATAAATAAGCTTCTAGCCATTCCTACTGACGAAATAATCTGAAAACAAGTTAATTCTAATCCTTCCATTAATAAGTACCTCCTCTTATAAAAGCAATTAAGGAAGAAAGAACACGATCTTTCTTCCTTATTTACTTTTGTCTATATTAGTTTTTTTATTCCTGAGTTGTATCCATGCGGTTTGCAACGATAACGAATGGGATCCAGCATAATGTAGCAACTACTAAGTTGATAGCAGCAATTACACCGGCCATGATGTTACCACCTGTAGCTAAGATAGCGTAAATTACTGGTGGAACTACCCAAGGAACTGTAATGAATACTGGTGGAATTAATCCAGCAGCTGTAGCACCATAAGCGATTAGAGCCAGGATAACTGGTGTAATCAACCATGGAATGAAGTAAATTGGATTTAATACGATTGGTAAACCGAAGATAACTGGTTCGTTGATGTTGAAGCATCCCATTGGGAAACTTAATTTAGCAACTGCTCTGTTATCATCACGTTTAGAGAAGATGAAGATTGCGATTAATAATGCGATTGTACATCCTGAACCACCCATCCAAATGAATGCATCGAATGATCCACGAGTCCATGTGAACATTGTTGGGATAAGATCGCTTAATGATTTTCCAGCGTCCATACCTACGTTATAGATATCTGTATTTTTGTTCAATAGAGGGATATAACCACCATCTAAGATTGGTGACAATACGTTTGGTCCATGTAAACCAAAGAACCAGAATAACTGAACTGCAAATACGATAATTACGATTGTCAATGGTCCCTGAGATAAGTTCTGGAATGGAGCCTGTAAGAATTCCATGATTAATTCTGGAAGGCCGTTTCCTGTTGTCATTGTACAAATCTGCTGAATAATACCTGCTGCATAAATTGCTGCAGTACCTGGAATAATTGCTGCGAATGCTTTAGATACAGCTGGTGGTACTTGTTCTGGCAATTTGATAGTAACTTTTTTGATCATCAGTTTTGAATAGATCATAACTGAGATTAAACCAACGATTAATGCTGTAAACAGACCTTGAGCGTTTGTCCATGCATATGGCAGGAATCCCCAACCACCTACATTATTTAATACAACAGCATTATTAGCAGCATCAGCAACTACGTCTAAGCCTAGTCCCTGTAATACTGATAATGAATCTGGTGTAACGCCTGGCAATGTATAAGCAATTCCGCTTGCACTCTGTGATAATACAGTAATGAAAGCAGCTGTAGAAACTAAACCACCTGCAAGAGGGTTAGTATCATATGATTTTGCTAATGTGTAACCAAATGAGAATGAGAATGCAATTGCAAGCATTGCAAGAGTTCCCCACCAAACACATCCATTGATTCCGATCAACCAGCTGAAAGTATCAGCGATGTGAAGATCTGGTAAGTAGTTGTTTGGTAAGTCACGGAAGAATACGTTTAATAATGTAGCGATAGCACCTGCCATTGTAACTGGCATAATCCCGATGAAACCATCACGGATTGCTACAAGGTGTCTTTGAGAACCGATTTTGGCAGCGATTGGCACAAAATGTTTCTCCATCCATGCTGTGAATTTTTCCATTTTTTCTTTCTCCTCCTAAAAATGAAATATTTTTTTACACTGTCCGACAAACTAGCCTTATTTGCCGATTAGTGACAATGCTTGTTTTAAGACTTTCTCACCGTTCATTGTTCCATAAGATGCCATATCAATGACCTGAACAGGTTTTGCGTCTTTTACTAAGTCCTTCATCTTCTTTTCTAAGAAACGAACCTGAGGCCCAAGCATAATAACGTCTGCTTTAGGTGCATTGGTTGGTGATTCTGCATCTCCGACCGCCCAAATATTTGCTTCAATGCCGTCTTTAGCAGCAGCCTCCTGCATTTTCTTTACCAACATACTTGTTGACATACCAGCAGAGCAAACTAGCAGTATATTAACCATGAGATGTCCTCCTTTCTGGTGGTCTATACCACCTCAGTACACACATATAATACACCGGATATTGAAATAATGCAAGCGTTTTCTTTAAATTTTTGTTATTTTTGTGTGATAGCTTCCCCCACGTTCTCACAAAAAGTGTTAAAAAGCCTTTAAAATAAAGGTTTTAAGCACTTCCATTTTTTTTGTTTTTTTTCAACTTTTTTGTGTTTTTCTTCTAAATTTTATGCTTTTTTTATCTATTTTAGACCATTTTACCATAACTTTTGTGGTATAAACCATGGTATGTGCGTGATTAATATGTGATTTTTCGGTGTAAAAATTTAGACCATGCAATTGACATAAAAAAAGGAAGTTTTTTATTCTTCCTCTTCCTGAAATTGACTATTATATAGTTTTTCATAAAATCCTTTTTGTTCCATTAAGGACTCATGTGTCCCTTGCTCCACAATATCTCCATTTTGGATAACCAATATTAAATCAGCATTACGAATGGTGGAAAGACGATGTGCAATCACAAAGCTAGTTCTGCCCTTCATAACTTTCTGCATTGCATCCTGCAACATTTTTTCTAATCGTGTATCAACACTGCTGGTTGCTTCATCCAAAATTAAAATAGATGGATTTTTTAAAATTGCTCTGGCAATCGTCAATAATTGTTTCTCTCCCTGGGAGATGTTATTTGCTTCTTCATTAATAAAGGAATGATATCCCTCAGGTAACGTTCTGATAAAATGATCAACATTTGCCATTTTTGCTGCTTCTACAATTTCATCATTTCGTGCGTCTAATCTTCCATACCGAATATTATCATACACACTACCATTAAACAGCCAGGTATCCTGTAATACCATACCAAACATACTTCGTAATTCGCCACGTTTCATATCCCGGATATCCACACCATCAATTTTGATGCTTCCGCCTTTGACATCATAAAAACGTAGTAACAGGTTAATTAAGGTAGTTTTGCCAGCACCGGTTGGTCCAACAATAGCAACCATTTGACCACTCTTTACTTCTAAGTTTAAGTCTTTCATTAATATTTCATCATTATAACCAAATTTCACATGTGAAAAGCTAACATTGCCTTTTACATTTTCTAATGTTTCCGCAGGCTGTTTCTCTGCGACTTCTTCTGGTTCATTCAACACATCCATGACACGTCCTAATGCCGCAAAGGCACTTTGTATCTGGGAGGATAGATTGCTAACCTGGGATAATGGATCATTGACCTGCCAGATATATCGTACAAAGGCCTGTAAATTACCAACCTGAAGTCTTCCATGAATGATATCAATGGTACCAACAACAGCAACAACACCAATGGTACAATAGGTCACAAAAGAATTTAATGGTCCAATAGCACTGGATACAAACTGCGCACGACTAGCATTTTTTCTTAAATTTTCATTGATAGTTTTGAATTTATGAATACTTTCTTCCTGTTTGTTATAAAGCAGGATTTCATTATACCCGGTATACATCTCCGTAATAGCGCCATTTAAATCTCCCAAAGCATTTTGCTGTGCCTGAAACAGTTTCTGGCTTTTTCTTACCACAAATTGCGTAATGAGCAAAGTCAATGGAATGATCATAAAAGCAATACATGCCATGGTCACGTTGGTTGAAAACATCATAAACAATGCCATAAGAATGGTTAAAATACCACTTAGCACCTGTAAAACACTTTGTTGAAGTGCATTTGAAATCGCATCAATATCATTGGTGATTCGACTTAATACATCTCCATAGTGATGTGAATCAAAGTAACGTACAGGAAGTTTTCTAATTTTATTCATCATGGCACTTCTCAAATCCCGCATAGAATGCTGAATTGCATTGGTCAGCCAGATTGTACCAAATGCCTGCGAGAATGTTTTTGCTAAATAAAATCCAAACAAAATTGTCATATAACGAAGCACCTGATCAAAATGTACCTGAATGCTTGTTTTATTTTCTAAACTTGTAGTAACATCTTGCATTAACCGTGTTGTGATCTTTCCTTCATATCCTGGCGCAAGTCCCAAGGATACGGTTGTTACAATAATCATAAGGACAACACCAAACAGCTGCCATTTATATGGTGCAATGAACGGCATCAATCCTTTGATATCACGTTTTGCTTTTGATAACTTATGTTTATTCATGAGCAAGTTCCTCCTCACTTAATTGAGATAGAGCAATTTCATGATAGATTTCGCAATTTTTCAATAATTCTTTATGGGTTCCCATACCTACAATATTTCCTTCGTTTAATACGACGATTTTATCTGCATCCATAATAGAAGAAATACGCTGGGCAACCACCATAACAATTGCTTCTTTGGTTTCTTTTTTCAATTCATGACGTAAAACAGCATCCGTTTTAAAGTCCAACGCACTGAAAGAATCATCAAATATATAAATTTCAGGTTTTCTGATGATAGCACGTGCTATAGATAAACGCTGCTTCTGTCCCCCTGATACGTTGGTTGCTCCTTCTGATATTTCTTCATCAAAACCATGCTCTTTTTCCATAATAAAGTCATATGCCTGAGCAACACGTGCTGCATGTATGATTTCTTCATCACTTGCATCTTCTTTTCCAAAACAGATATTCTCTTTGATACTGCCACTAAACAAGAATGCTTTTTGTGGAATGACACCTAATTTGCTTCTTAGTTCTTTTACATCATAATCACGGATATCAATACCATCAATATAAATCGTACCTTTGCTTACATCATAGAAACGTGGAATCAGATTGATTAACGTACTCTTTCCAGATCCTGTACTTCCGATAAAGGCTATGGTTTCTCCTTTTTTCGCTTCAAAGCTGATATCTTTTAATACCGCTTCTTCACCATCAGGATACACAAAAGTCACATGATCAAAGCGAATCGTTGTTTCATTTTTCGCTTCTTTTGTTTCCGATTTTGATTTAATCAATGGATCTACATCAAATACCTCTTCAATACGTTTGGCACTGACTTCAGCACGTGGATACATCATAAACACGGTACAAAATAACATGATACTAAACATGGCATGGAATAAGTAGTCTAAAAAGGCTACCAATTGTCCAACCTGTAAAGATCCATCCGCTATTAAATGAGCTGCGACCCAGAATATACATAAACCTGCGATATTCATCAATAAAAAGAATACCGGCTGTGTCAATGACATTAATTTAAACAGTTTCTTAGAATATCCGGTGAATTTTTCATTTGTACCTTCAAATCGGTTTTGTTCATATGCATCATTATCAAATGCACGAATGACTCTGATCCCACTTAAATTTTCTCTTGAAATACGGTTTAATTCATCTAATGATGTCTGCTGATTTTCTGAAATCGGCTTACTAAATTTTGCGACAGCAAATACTCCTAAAATAATAAATGGTATCGTTGCCGCAATAATGCCAGATAATGGCAATGACGCTCTTGCCGTCATGATAAAACTGAATATAAACATAACCGGAGTCATTAAGGCCGTTCTAAGTAATACATTGACAAACATCTGTATCTGAAATGCATCATTGTTTGTTCTTGTAATCATAGAGCTAATGCCAAATTGATTAAACTCATGTGCTGTAAATTTCTGTGCTTTTTCAAAAATATCATTTCTGATATCTCTGGTGATATTGGTAGAAATTTTTGCACAACAAAATCCTAATAATATCGTCATGGATACACCGATAATTGAAATTAGTAATATCACAAGTCCCATCTGAATCAGATAATTTTCATCACTTCGCAAAACACCCTGGTCAATCATTTCTGCAATGATTGTTGGAATACCCAGCTCCACCAGTGCGAATCCGAAAACAGATATTACATTGATAAACACCAGCAGTTTATATTTTTTCAAATAATGTAATATTAATCGCATATTATCCCTTCCCTTCTTGATTTCTTCGTGAAACTACCTTATCATAAACTATAAGGTAACCTTATAGTCAAGAGAGGATTGTGATTTTTTTGAAGAAAAATAAATATTTAACCGCAGGTGAGTTCGCTAAAATCTGTGATATACCAAAACACGTCTTATTTCATTATGACGATATTGGTTTATTTCAACCAGAGTACAAAGCTGAAAATGGTTATCGTTATTACAGCTACCGTCAATATGATACGTTCTTAGTTATTATGAATTTAAAAAAGATGGGCATGTCTTTAAAAGATATCAAAGTTTTTTTAAGTAAACGGGATCCTTCTTTATTTTTATCCTTATTAGAAGATAAGTTTGAAGAAATTGATTCCTTGATTGAATATTTAAAAGGTGTAAAATCAATGATGCAATGGATGAAAGACAGTACACAGGAGGCATTATGTCATAAAGATGATCCCATCAGTATCACACATCTACCACAGCGAATTATTTTATGCAGTGATAACATGGAGAATTCCAATAATACCTCATTTGTGAATTTCATGCAGGAATATATCCAGTTTATCAAAGAGAATAATATCAATATGCAGCAAAGTGTTGGCAACATGATCAGTGTAGAGGCTATTCGCAATCAGGATTATTTAAATTTTTCTTATCTTTATGTCGATGTTGATATTGAAATCCCTGAAAAGACGAGAGTTTGTAAAGAGCGAGATTATATATGTGGATGGCACCATGGTCCTTATGATACCATTACTGATACATATGATCAAATGATGGCCTATGCGATGCAAAATAATATAAAGCTGGGTACATTTGCATATGAAGAATATCTGATTGCGGATATTGCACAGATGAATCATAATGAATATGTGACTCGTATCCTTATAGAAATTGATGCATAACATAGTACATTTTACTTTTTTCTTCCATTCATGTATCATAATCGACCACTTGTGAGCATTGTATCTTCTAATTCATATTTTTTCTTATAATATATATAGAAAATGATGATATAAAACATGAGAGGACAGATATTATGAAAAAAAATATTCAACATGAAGATTTCACAGAATTTAAAGGTATCGGCCATAAAGAAATTATACTTTTTTCTATTACATCAATGTCTACTGATTATACTGCGAATATGAATTTTCTCATTAGCAGAATGTATAAAGTCGCAAAAGCCAATGATATTGATGTTAGCATCCATATGGATAGTGCTTCTAAGATTGAAAGTCGTGGAAAAAATGCCGATATTATCTTATTGACACCAGAACTATTTGCAATGTTAGATGAGATACAAAAGAAATTACCTGATAAAGTTGTCAAAGTTATTGATCGGAAAGATTATGGATTTTTAAATGGTGAGCATGTCTTAAAAATGGCATTATCATAAACAAAGCCGTATCATCTATTGAAAAGGTGATACGACTTTTCTTTATTATTTAAGTATTTTAAGAGCTTTTTCTAAACATTCTTCATCAAATACATCTGGGCATACAACACAATGTCCTGGAAAATGGGACTCCATGTTGATATCATCTAATATAACATACGCATCAATATCAGGATGTGCATGGAGATATTCTTCAATGGATGGTTCTTTAAGAAAACTGGATGCCATAGGTGCGATATCAATTACCGCATCTTTTAAGCCATGAATATGAAACATCTGTTTAAAATCTTTTATGGTATGCATAAACCGCCATGAGGATGATACAACGATATATGCGCCCGTTTCATCAACTAATTTTTTTAAACGCTTCATTGCATCTTTATCAAAGCCTTCATAAGAAGCCAGTAAATCTTTGGCATTGGCATCTTCATAATAGCTATCTGTAGCGATCAATTTGGCTTTTACACGATCTTGATTCATTTTTAAACGACCACGATGAAAACAAGGATATAATACCCCATCAATATCCTGAAAAATAATTTTCTTCACACCTATCACCCTCTCTACCATAAGTATATCGTATTATGTTTGAAAAGTAAGTGTTTTCATAGGTAAATTTTACATATGGAAAGCTTGCTTTCCATTCTGATATATTGTATACTGGTAATGTAAAGTTAGCTTTCCATTTGAGGTGAAATATGAAAAACAGACTGGAAGAAATAAGGAAACGAAAAGGAATTAGTCAGGAAGATCTGGCAAAAGCCCTGGAAGTATCGCGTCAGACGATTGGTTCTTTAGAGAATGGACGATATAATCCCTCTATTTTACTAGCGTTTAAAATTGCCCATTATTTTCATATGCGCATAGAAGATATCTTTATTTATGAGGAGGAATGATGTATGAATCACAAAAAAATTATGATACCTATTGTTTTACTTGGAAATTTGATTTCGATTGCTATCCTTATGTTTACCTTATATATTTTTATCACAAAACCGGCTTTCTTAGAAACGATTTTTCCTGATGCTGGAAATGCACCACTTGCTTTTTTGATTATTGGAATTACCTTATTGATTGCATCTAATCGTCCATGGGGAAGACTCATTCAAAAAGATACTATGCCAAGCGAAAAACGCATTGAAAGAAATGATGAACGTAATATCCAGATTGAACAAAAATCTGATCAGTTAGCCTTTCAATTTTTGAGTTTGGCAATACTATACGCAATCTGTATTCTTAGTATTTTAGGATATCTAAATGATACTCTTAACTTGATATTTGTGGGAATTGTCACAATTTCCTTACTGATCAAATATCTATCAAAACGCTATTTTTCTAACCGCTTATAAAAAATCAACCATGACGGTTGATTTTTTTATTTAAAAACTGGCATTTTTCGTATAGCAACATAAGCTAAACCACATGCAATGATAAATACGATGATGAAATTTATCACAGGTGCTACCAAATTCACAGAACCTTGTAGTCCAAAGAAATATAATACAAAATCAAAGATAGCTGACATTACAACACCCTGCAACAAATAATGATCAATCGCTGGTATCAGTGTTACTAATGCAATTGGAAATGCAATAAATATGACGATTCTTGAAAACTTAGATAAGCGGAAATTAATGATCGTAATCAATAATGCAACTGCACCGATGATACAATAGATACCCCACAGCCATAAGAACTGCATAATCAAAGGCTGTGATCCATATAGCTGCATAAATAATGATGAATAATTCATTATACTAGAAGTTGCGATTGCCAGTATAATTTCAACAATAGAAATAATCGCTCCTACTGCAAGAAACTGACATGTATAAAGTTTGATAAGTGATTTTCGTGAATATCCATTCTGTAAGAAAAATTTAAAATCATCTAAGATGGAATATACCCCTAAAAATCCCATAAACACCATGGAATTACTTTCCATAGCTGACATATTTGTTTTTTGATTCCCTGATAAAACAAATATCACAACCATCGCCAAACGAATCGCAATCATGATACTGTAATATATACCTACTGCCTTGAAACTGGAGCATATCTGATATTTAAATGCTTGTTTTAATCTCATATTTCTCCCTCTTTCTTTGTTAATTCCACAAACAATTTTTGTAGATTTAATGGATTGATTTCCATTGTATCTTTTAATGAAGTTTTATCTACTTCCCCCATGATGTAAGCTATCTTTAATCCACCTAAGACATCGTAGCCAAGTACATGTTTCCCTTCACAATAGGTATCAATATCTTTTGCAAGTCCAGAAACACTATAACCTGCCGCAAGAATATCTTCTATCGGTTGATTCACAATCACTTTACCATTTTTTAAAATGATGATTTCTTCTATCAGATTAGCGATTTCCTCAATCAGATGAGTCGCAATCACAATGGTCTGCTGTTTTTCCATATAAGTTTCTAACAACAGCTTGTAAAACATTTCACGATGATTGGCATCCAATCCAAGTACCGGTTCATCCAGAAAAACATAAGGAACATCTAAGGACAACGCAATGATCAGTTTATAGATTGATTGATAACCCGTTGATAAATCTTTTACTTTTTTGTTGATATTTAATTCAAATTTTTTCGCAAGTTCTTTTGCTTTTTCCATGTTGAAGCAGCCATAAAATTCATCTGTCCAGTGAAACACATCTTTTACCTTCATAGAT
Organism: Absiella sp. AM09-50; assembly: GCF_003433845.1. Classification (NCBI taxonomy): domain Bacteria; kingdom Bacillati; phylum Bacillota; class Erysipelotrichia; order Erysipelotrichales; family Erysipelotrichaceae; genus Amedibacterium; species Absiella sp. AM09-50. The sequence goes on along the minus strand of NZ_QVFI01000012.1, from coordinate 79,696 downwards.
TTTGGATACATATCTTCTTCACTCATCAAATACATCTGATGCAATACTTCATCATTCTCCATTACTGGCTGATCATTTAAATAAATCACACCATCATCAGGGAAGATACGATTGGTCATAGCTTTTAATAAAGTCGATTTCCCTGCGCCATTTCTTCCCAGCAAGCCATAGATTTTACCTGCTTCAAAGTTAAGATCCACATGCTCCAATGCGTAAATATCCCCATAACGTTTTGTTATATTCGCTACATTAATTGCTTCCATTTCCATACCCTCTTTCTATCAGTCGTATAATCTCTTCATAACTCATGCCAAGCTTCTTTGCTTCTTCCACCAGACTTTCTATATATGTATCATAGAAATTTTTCTGACGTTTTTCTCTGATTTTCTGTACAGCGCCTTCTTTCACAAACATCCCCAATCCTCTCTTTTTGTATATCATGTCTTCATCAACAAGAATATTCATTCCTTTTAAAACGGTATGTGGATTGATTTTCCACATGGCTGCCATTTCATTCGTACTTGGTATCTGAGCTTCTTCTTCAAAAATACCAGTAAAAATATCATCCTCTAATCCTTCTGCAATCTGAAGGAATATTGGTTTATCACTTGCAGGATCGATTCGCATCACCATCCTCCTTTCTGTCATCGGTATGTTATTTAGTTTGTTAGTTGAGTAACTAACTTACAAACTTAGTATATATGATACATTCTCATCTGTCAATAGATTAACAAAAAAAAAGATATTCCCATTTATGAGAATACCTTACAGTTCTATTTCATTGTTATCCTTTAATATTTGTACATATTTTTCAAAACTTAATGGACAATTAAAATAAATTTTTAAAGTCTTTCTTATCTAACTTCAATTGTTTTTTCATGCAATTTATTAAATGATCATTAATATCTTGTTGATTATGGCTTGTATGCGTATTGATTGATGTTCTTTTACCATTGATATATAAAAAGTAAAAATTATGATCTTTTGGTTCTTCTTTAAACTTTTTTTTCTTTAAAGCTCCCCTTACTTGGTAAGCATTAAATACTGTCATTTCTTAACTCATTCTAAGGTATCAATTAACATATTCCTTAATTTTATAGCATCTTTAGATAATTCATCTTTGTCACATTCCACATACATTTTCCATTGAACAATTAAACTCATGGCGATATCATCCATTAATTCTTCTTCCGTTTTTCCTGAACAGAATAAATTTAATTTTTTATCATCTGCATAATAATATTCATCCTCGATATAGTAATGAATAAAATATCCTCTTTTAAATTCAAGTGCCTTATCTTTATATTTTACCTTTTTTAAGTAAAATTGGTTTTGTAATATGGCAGCTGGTTCATAGTGTTTTTTTATAGCATTCGCAGTCTTCATATAGCACCAGCTCCTTTGTTTTATAATAACATTCTTTTAACTATTTGTATAGAAAAAGATATTCCCATTTATGAGAATACCTTACAGTTCTTTTTTCTTCATGATTTTATTTGAAATAACAATGGCGATTGCTTCTATGCCTAAACTGATTGGAAGTATCAGATATGACAGATACTGGTCTAAAAATACTGTAATTCCACTCAGATCAGGCTCTCCAAATACTTTTCCAAGTAACCCGCCAATAAAACCAAGTCCAAGAAAAGTTACCAGAAATACAATTCTACCCTTTTCTGAGCCATATTTAAACATGATAATCAAAATAATGGATGCCAAGATGTTGACAATCATACTGGCAATATATGTGTATTCTAAGAAATATACAGGACTGAAGTTCACAAATTTATCAGGTGCCAGCATAGCAATTCCATTTGCGAATAAGTTACTGATGATTAAGACAATGACTAAAAATAAATTAGATATCAAAAACTTGGAAATAACCAGATCTTTACGATCAATAGGAAGTGTCAATGCAAAATTATTGAAATGCGCCATATCATCATATGCAAAGCTGCTAATGACGATAAATATTCCTAAAAAACATGTTCCAAATGCTAATAGATCCGTAGATCCATCTTGATAACCAAGAACCGCAAACAACAAAGGAATTAGAAAATAAATTTTTAAAGAACTTCCAACATTGTAGAAATCTTTTTTCATCAACCCAATCATAAACGTTCTCCTTTCACTGTAAACAACATGATATCTTCTAAGGATGCCTGATCAATAATCGCATCAGGAATTTTTCTTAGTATCATATCTTTATTTTTGACCAATACATCTAATGTAAATGAAGATTTACGATATGCCACATATTCATCTTCCTTCAATGCTGTAAATATTTCTGGCGTTGTTTTTAAGATACCATAGCTTTCCAGTAATTCATCCTTTTGTTCACTTAAAACAATCTCACCTTTATGGATAAATGTTACATAATCTGCTACTTTTTCAATATCACTGGTGATATGAGAAGACAGGAAAATACTGTGTTCTTCATCCTGGATAAAATCCATAAAAACATCCAGAATTTCATCACGAATAATTGGATCCAGTCCACTGGTTGCTTCATCTAAAATCAATAGCTTTGGATGATGTGCAAGTGCCATTGTGATATTAAGTTTCATGCGCATTCCTTTTGAATAATCTTTGATACGTTTATCTTTAGGAAGCTGAAAATTTTGAAGTAATTCATGATAATATGCACAATCCCATGTTTGATATACGCTGGATAATACATGCTCAATTTGCACAGGGTTCATATTTTCAGGAAAACTGCTTTCTGATAAAACCACGCCAATATCATGACGAATTGTTTTTCCATCTTTTATTGCATCTTTCCCAAATACTGTGATTTCTCCACCATCGATATGAATCATATTCAGAATCGCTTTGATGGTTGTGGTCTTGCCTGCGCCATTTTCTCCAATGAATCCCATAATGACACCTTTGGGAATTGTTAAAGATAAATCTTTTATTTGAAAGCCAGGATAGCTTTTCTTCATATGTTTTATTTCCAGTATGCTTTCCATACTTATGCCTCCTTATATATGAGTGATAGAATATCAACTAATTCTTCATAGGCGATACCACTTGTTTTGGAGATGTCACAGGCCTTGCTTAACAATTCCTCTATCTGGCGATATCGTTCTTCCTTAATCAGTTCTTTATTTCTGCCAGCCACAAAGCTTCCTTTTCCAGTTACGGTTTCAATAAACCCTTCACTTTCTAATTCTTCATAAGCCCGCTTTGTTGTGATAACGGATATACGCAAGTCTTTCGCAAGTACACGCATAGATGGAAGAGCGTCCCCTTCTTTTAAAACATCTGTCATGATCAGCTGTTTTATCTGTGCGACAATTTGCTCATAGATTGGCTTTCCGCTGGCATTGCTAATAATGATATTCATAACTTCACTCCTTCATCCAATCATCAAAGTGTATATATTGGACATATACAATATACAATGTATATACACAGTTGTCAATAGGTTTAGAAATATTTTATCTGTTCATACTAATAAAAAAGAATGGAGGAATCATCATGGAAGAATTTGATTTACATGAAAAAGTTGCTTTGGTATCCGGTGCCAGCCAAGGTATGGGATATGCAATGGCATTAACACTTGCACGTCATGGCGCAGATATATTTGGTGTCAGTATTGGCGATGATCAGGATTTAAAGAAAGAGGTAGAAGCAATGGGGCGACGATATCATTCCCTTACGATATCACTTACGACACCGGGTGCTATCTATACTTTAATGAAAGAAGTGTTGGCTGCTTATGGACATATTGATATCTTATTGAATTTTGCGGGTATCATGAAAAAGGAAGATACCTTGAACATTCATAAACAAGAATGGGAAATGACAATGGATATCAATGTGAATGCGGCATTTATCTTAGCACAGGAAGTGATCAAGCAGTTTATAAAACAGGGATGTGGCGGTAAAATCATCAATGCCAGTGGTATATTGCCAAAACATACTTCTCAATATTGTGCGTATTATACAAGTAAAGGTGCCGTTGATGCTATGACACGTTATTTGGCGATGGAATTTGGAAAAGATGATATTCAGGTCAATGCTATTGTTTTTGGTTTTATGACAACTGGAACTTCTTTAATGGCTGGTGATGGCAACCATTATGATGAAAGTATCTTACATGATATACCCGCAAAACGTTGGGGCTGTTACAAAGATGTGGATGGATTATTATTGTTATTAGCCAGTAAACAGAGCAATTATATCAATGGCGTATGTATACCTGTGGATGGTGGCTATTCTATACAAAAATAAATCAGTGAGCGTATCACTGATTTTTTCATCTATTGTAATAGATTATCAAGTAAAAATATTAATAAAACACCAATCACAATAATCAGCATGATGAAATGGTAAATATCATAATGTACTGGATGTTTCATGAGCTGCCCCCTTCTCTATAGCATAAGAAAGAGGGACTTTTTTGTGTAGGCGCTTAAAAATTTGGAAATTGATATCGAAAACGTTACATTTTGGAGAGTTTTTGGACTCTATTTACAATAATTTAACTCACTATAGAAAAATATATATTATTTGTTATAATTACCTTAGCTGGTGTGTCATGGAAATGACGATATAAGAAAGGTGGTATTTATGAAATCTGAATTTGGAAGAATTTTTCAAATTGCTTTAGAAAGAAGCGGCTATTCACAAAAAACGGCAGCTGATCTGCTGCACGTTACTCCACAAACTATAAATTCTTACCTTAATGGAAGAAGCATTCCTAATATTGAAACATTTAGTGCCATGATGAAATACTTTGGTATTGATATGTTAGAAGTATTTGACCTTGATCCGATTCCTAAACAAGAAGAATTCAACCGTGAAAAGATTTGTGAAATCGCTAAAAACTTAAGTACTCAGCAAATCACACTGCTTAAAGGAATCTTATTATATTTTCATGCAATTAATACAAGTAGTATTTAGCACACAAATGATACCAGATATACCACAACACATGCGGCAACTGCGACACTTAACAATCCTTTGCCTTTATAGGCAAGAAATAAAGCAGCAATTGCTCCACATGTAGAAGCAATCATATTTCCTGAAGCTGTAAAAATAGCTGGAAATGTCATTGCACCCAATACCGCATAAGGTACATAAAATAAAAATGATTTAATAAACTGACTCTTGATTTCCTTTTGAAAAAAAGTGAGTGGAATCATACGGATCAAATAGGTCACAAGCGCCATAATCAGCATATAAGGTAAATATTGTGTCATGATGACACCTCCTCAACTGGAAAAAAGTATGCGCCAAAGCCACTGGCTGCGACAGTACAAATTATAATGACAAAACCAGAGCTGATTGGTAAAATATCCTGTAATAATGAGAAAATACAGCTCATGATAATAGATAAAATCAAAACGATACGTACAGAACGAAATTTTTCTGCAGGTGGAATAATAATCGCAAGAAACATACCATAAATCGCAATACTTAAAGCTGAACGAATACTTTCTGGCAATAATGTACTGGCCGCTCCGCCAATAAAAGTGCCAAGTGTCCAACAGGCCATAGGAAATGCGATTAAACCATACATATATTTTTTGCCAACACGCTCATAAGTACTGCTGGCTAACGCAAAAATTTCATCCGTTACCCCATAAGAAACTATTGCACGCTGTGCTGTTGTCATTTTACGATCAACTTTTTGTGATAATGATAAAGACATCAGCGCATAACGTAAATTGATAATAAATTGTGATAAGGCAAGCTCGATATAAGAACCCTGTGCCATGATGAGTGCCAAACCTGAAAACTGACCTGCACTTGTCAAATTGGTTAAGGATATTAAAACTGCAACTTCTAATGGCATTCCCTGTGATACTGCCATCATGCCAAAGGTAAAAGATACAGAAATATACCCAAGTCCTATAGGTACGCCATCCTTAATACCCTGCATAAAGTGATTTTGTACATGCTCCATGTAGAATCTCCCCTTTTTTAGTCTATATTATATCGCATTATGTTGGAATTTCAAACAATTCATGAAAAAAAGAATCAAATTTTACATATCTGATTCTTCTTTATCACTATTTAAAATGATACAAAAAGTTAATCTTCAATCTGCCAGTCAATTGGTGTTTTCCCATGCTCCTTCAAAAAAGCATTTGCTTTTGAAAAATGACGACATCCAAAAAAGCCATAATCCGCACTATAAGGACTTGGATGTGAACAAGATAAAATCAAATGGGAAGGATTTGTGATAAGCGCTGTTTTTGCTTTGGCATTCTTTCCCCACAAAAGAAAAACAATGGGTTCTTTTCGCTCATTCAATTTGCGTATAATTTCATCAGTTAATATTTCCCAGCCTTTTTGCGCATGAGAATTTGCCTGTCCTCTGCGTACAGTCAACACGGTATTCAACAGTAGTACACCTTCTTTGGTCCATTTTGTCAATTCTCCATGTGAGGGTATCTTACATCCTAAATCATTATGTAATTCCATAAAAATATTTTGAAGACTTGGTGGCGGTGTTACTCCCTTTTTCACAGAAAAACATAATCCATGTGCCTGATTAGGACCATGGTAAGGGTCCTGTCCTAATATCACCACTTTTACATCCTGATATGCTGTATATTTCAACGCATTGAAGATATCATACATATCTGGATAAATGGTTGCTGTTTTATATTCATGTGCAATGAAATTACGTAATTTCCGATAATATTCTTTATCAAATTCTCCATCTAAAACCTGATCCCAGTCATTTCCTATATGTACCATTTTTATCACCATTCTCATTTTATATCATTTTCATAAAAAAAGGAACGTTTTTCTTATCATTCATTTGAAAGTATGATACCATTAATTAATAAAAGGAAGGTGATATTCATGATGGAACTTGTAAGATGGGAAGAATACAATACCATGGATGAACAGAATGGAAAAGAACTAAAAACACTGCTTGATCAACTGGCAGTCGCAGAGGATGATCAGGAATTTGATCAAATATATCTTACGATTAGTCAAATGCTGATACAGGATGGAGAAAGTAATGAATGTGGTGTATTCGCCTTTCCTTTTCTTGTTCAAATAACCTTAAATCAAAGTGATATCAACCGTATCATTCAAATGCTGGTATTATTGGGAATGTTGAAAACATTTAATCATCGTATAGATATCTTTGATTTCCACCAGAAAATATATACAGATTATTATGAAGCTCTTTTTATTTTACAGGAACAGATGATTTATATTATGAATCCATCGAAAATGAAAGAACTGCCTGTGGATGATAAAACAGAATTAGCCCGTATCTGGCTGTCTATCATGGATATTGGTGTTGATTATTTACCATTTGCGACTACCGGATGTTTTGATGAAGCTTTCTCTATATCATGCCCATATTGTACCGCAAAGATTGAACAGGTCAATTTATTTAATAGTGATCAAAGAAATACCATTACTATATCACCAAATCGAAGAATCTCACCTGCTCCTTTTCTGGCACCTTTAGAAAATACAGGCATTCTCTTCCAACGTTTTCTAAAGGATTTAAAAGAGGAATACTTATCCAGTTGTCTGCCTCTATTATATGGCACAATGGTATGTCCACATTGTACTGGCACGATTCGTGTGATCGATGGTATCATTGATTATTTAAAATATGAAACAACTTTAATCAATATGCCTCAAGAAGAAGAAATTACTTTTTTGATTGATTATGCAAATAACCTACGTATTGAAGACACAAAAATGGCGCATCATTATTTAGTGAGAGCTTTATTTTTATGGAAGATGTTATATCCAGAAGGTGTTTCAAAAGAAGAAGTGCGTATTTATAATTCTTTAACTGTATGTTATCGTCTGGTTTATGATCATGGAAAAGAAAGAACATGTGCAGAAACAGCATTATCTTTAGCACTAACTCTTCATGATGACCAGGAGGAACTTGCCAGAGCTTATGCTAATATTGGTTTAACATACCATAAAAACGAAGAACCTAAAGATTCCCCAAGTAATACAAAAGCTTTAGATTACTATCAAAAAGCCCTTGATATCTACACAAACATTCAGGGCAGTCAGGGAAAAGACACAAAGATCTTAAAGAAAAATATTGCGATGATCTTAGGTATCTCCTCTGATATGGAAAAAGCGATTGAAGCATTGGATGAACAAATTGAAGAAGAAAGTGATGCTTATGAAATCGCTGATTTATATAAGAAAAAATGTGATATTTATATAGATCATGGACATTTCACTGAAGGATTAAAAGCATATGAATATTATCTGCAATATCATATCAAAGAATATGGCGAGGATAGTGATATCGTTGGTGATTGTTATGCTGAATTAGGCGATTATTGTATGGAGTGTAATTATTATAATTATGCAATGGAATGTTATCATCGCGCAAAAGTAATCATGTTATCCTGTTATCTAAATGCTTTACAAGAGGATGATGGCTATATGGAAAGCCTGACATTAGCTGACTGTTACAGCAGTATGGCACATTGTGCCCACCTCATGAAGCAAGATATCACAGCATTTACCTTGATAGAATCCTGTTATGCTTTAATTATGAAATCACAGCCAAACACTCCTACCAAAGAAAAAGGAGATGCATTGTGCTTCATGGGTGAATTAATGGAAGGCTTTGATCAAAAAGCCATTACTATGGCTTATTATGAAGCAGCACTAGACATGTATAAAAACACCCAAAATTATGATATGACACGGAATGAAAATATCTTTCTTGAAGAAGCAGATGATTGTGATGTAATTATTCAATCACTTTATGAGAAAATAAAAAAACTGAAACATACTGCGTAAACCATAGTAAACGTAAAAAAGACGATTATCGAAATCGTCTTTTTATTATCGCTATGATCAATTACTCTCCGCTAATCGCAAGCTCCTTAAATTTAATAGAAGGTGCACCAATGCCTGAATAACTAAATTTTAAATCATTTCCAACAGCTTCTATTTCTTTCATTGCGTCCATAAAGTTTCCTGCAACTGTAATTAAATTGATTGGTTTTACAATTTTACCATGTTCTACATAAAAACCACTGGATTGTAAAGAAAATTCTGTACTGATGGGATTTAATCCTGCATGTAGTCCGGTAATATCTGTAATGATAACCCCCTGTTCCATGCTGCTTACCATATCATCAAAGGAAGTATCCCCATTTTGAATATAGAAATTCGTTGGAGAAATGCCTACATTGCTGGCGTATCCTGCTTTAAATCCATTGCCGGTAGATGTGGTATTCATTAGTTTTGCACTTTTTAAATTATGCAGATATGTCTTTAGAACACCCTGTTCAACTACCGTTTTCTTTTTACAGGATACCCCTTCATCATCAAAGGAACAACTGGAATATCCATAGTCCATTAATGGATCATCTATGATGGTAATTTTTTCATTAAAGACCTGTTTATCTAAAGAATCTTTTAGAATAGATATACCTTTGCTGGCATTTTCGCCATCAAACAGTCCACATAATGCACCCAGCAGACTGATCATCGTATCCTTTTCCATAATGACTGGATAATTTCCACTTGGAATTTGTGTCGCATTAAGTTTGTCACAAACCTTTTTAGACAATTTATTTGCGAATGCTTGTACATCAATGTCTTTTTCATCCATGATCACAGCCCAATCGTAATCACTTTTTACATCTTCATGATCTTTTGCCATCACTTGCGCCATAACCATAGAATAAGAATTACTATCACTTAATGAAAGCTGCTTGCTGTTTAATATACTTCTTGTGACATCACTTTCCGCATAATCTACACTCATGACCTGTTCAATACGTTCATCACTTGCGTAAATTGCCTCTTCAATCTGTTTCAATAAAGCGATTTTCTCTTCACTGCTTTTTAACTTGAATGTATTTTCTTTCTGTTTAACTTCTGGATAACTATCTTCTCCAGCATAAATTTCTACTTCATCTTCACTGGTGATAATACTTGCATTATCCATCAATTGTGAAAGGGCATAATCCATATTGGCATCACTGGCATCTTCTAAATAACAAATTCCCATTTTTCCTTGATAAATTCCACGAATGGCTACTCCATCACATTCACTGATTGTAAATCCATCAACTTTATGTTCAAACAACTGAATACTGGTAGAAGAAGATTTCTGCTCATAAATTTCAAAATCTGTGATTCCACGTTTTTCGGCTTCCTTCATCCATACTGTTTTATTCATGTGCATTACCTCCATCTTTTCCACCAACAATCATAGAGCTGACACGAATGGCAGGTTGACCAACATCAGTTGGAATAGAACCACTGCTTGCACCACACATTCCCTGTGCACGCTCTAAATTCTTACCTACTTTATCAATTTTCAAAAGGGTATCTGCACCATTACCTATTAATGTAGCACCTTTTACTGGTTTATCAATCTTACCATCTTTGATCAAATATCCTTCACGAACAGAGAAGTTATAATCACCTGTACTTGGCTCTACACTTCCTCCACCCATATTTTTGGCATATAGACCGAATTTGATATCCTTGATCATATCTTCAAAGCTATCTTCACCTGGTGCAATAAACGTATTGGTCATACGTGATACTGTTTCATATTTATAAGATTCTCTACGTGATGAACTGGTGGATGCCATATGCATTCTTCTACCGTTCAGCGTATCGATCAAATAGCTTTTTAAAATGCCATTTTCAATTAATACATTACGTTTGGTAAAGTTACCTTCATCATCAATATTTGCACTACCCCATGCGTTTGGAATTGTTCCATCATCAATGGCTGTTACACAATCACTTGCGATTTTCTGTCCTAATTTCCCACAGAATACGGACTGATTTTTAGCGACAGCAGCTGCTTCTAAAGAGTGTCCACATGCTTCATGGAAAATAACACCACCAAAACCATTATCAATAATAACCGGCATCACACCACTTGGACAATCATCTGCATACAGCATCGTCTTGGCAATTCGTGCTGCCTCTGTACCAATTTCTTTTGGCTGATGTGTTTCATAGAATTCCATTCCTTCATGACCACCTGGTGCACAACTTCCTGTTTCTACTAATTCACCATCCTCCGCAATTGCATTCACTGCCATTCTTGTATGAACACGACAGTCTTTGATATAACGCCCTTGGGAATTCGATATTGCGACATGTTGCTCCTTATCTAAATAAGTAACCATAACCTTTTTAATTACTGAATCATATGCCATTGCTGCATCATTTGCTTCCTTCATCAGTGCAATTTTTGTTTCTGCATTTACACTTTTTGGATAAACCTTGATTGGATGTGCATTTTCATATTCCACTTCCTCTAATGGTTTTACATCAATGATCCTTTCTCCATGAATAGCACCTGCCAAATTACTTGCTGTTTTCATCAGATTTTCTTCACTTGTATCGTTGGTATATGCATAAAATGATTCTACATCATGATAGATACGCAGCCCAATACCGTATCGAATACCACTATTTGCACTTTCTACCACTCCATTCAGCATTGAATAAGAGGTATTGTAGTTTGTTTCTTCAAAGATTTCTGCAAAATCCCCACCTGTTTTCAATGCTTCCTGCAAAACTTTCTCTAACAGAGATTTTTCTAACATAAATTTTCACCTCGCTATGAAACATTATACTATGATTTATAGCAGGACACAACCAGCAAACTCTGTGCTTTTCACAAAATCTTGACAGCGTTTCCAATTATACCCTAAACTATATTTCCAATCTCATTCTTCAAATTATAATAAAGATATAAATAGAAGAGGGATGATAGTCATGGCAAAAATCATTTGAAAGTTCATCATAGTATTGTTTTGTTTAGTTATTTCATCAGAAAGGAGAAAATCATGGCAAAATCTGGTAAACTATTCATTTTCGTTATTTTTTTCTTATTTCTATGCTGTGGATGCAAGGCAGATCATTATACATTGATCATTTATGAGCAAGAACCTGTCAAGAATACATTACAGAATCAAAAAGTAAAAGAATTTGATCAATTCATGACCACAATTATGAATCACAGTGAAAAAGCCAACATCAACAAAGATAATCTACCAAAAAGCAATCCATAATTCAAAGGCGATTTTTGAGGTTGAGAAAGGCAAATCTTAAATCTCCTTCATATTTAAAAAGACGAATGTTTCACATTCGTCTTTATCTTATTCTTCACTTGGTGTTGTATTTTCTGTTGTTGGCACAATATATTGTACCGTGATATCTTTTTTGCCTTCATTTCCGCTGCTGTCCTTAACTTTTAACGTATAAGTAACTGTTTCATTTTTATCAGATAATTCTTTTGGCCATCCTGTAATTTGATCAGATGCAATGACACCATCCACATCATCTTCCGCAGTAGCGTTCACAAAAGTAATCAGCTCTTCTAAGGTACTTGTTGGTTCTAATGTAAATACTACCTGTGCATTTGCCACTGTAATAACGGGTGCTGTTGTATCTTTCACAACGATAGGGATATCAATACTGTCATTTTTATAAGTAAGTTTTGCTGTATATTCTCCAGCTTTTGTCATATCCACATGAGAGAAATCTATTTCAATTTCCTTCATGATATCATCACTTGCTTCCACATAAGTAGAAACCTTTTCACTCAGTTTTTTATTTAAGCCAACCACAAAGGTAGATTTCTTTAATTTAATACCTTTGATATCAGATTCTTTTGGTTCTTCTTTCTTTGATGTTGTTGTCGTTTCTGCACTTTCTGGAACCTTAAATGGTTCTTTTTTATTATCGATCAAGGTCTTTTTCGCAAATCCTAATGCCACAATCAATAAAATAACGATGATGCCGCCAATTAGGACAACTTTTTCTGCTTTACTAAACTTTAACATAAAATCTCCTTCCCTGAAATTTTCACGCTACTTTATTATAGCATATACAAATAGAAAAAATAATCAAAAATATGCCGATTCTAACGGTATTTTTCACTTTTTTTACATTTGTTCCAAAAAGGTTTACAATTGGATACGCCTTTTATGCATAGATGCCTAATGTTACACCATTTGCGATAATACTGCCACTTTCCAACACACGAATCATGACCATATTTTCCTGTTTCACACTGGCTACATCTTCCACAACAATAAATTCATCTTCTTCTTTTCCACAAAGCCAGTCTTCTTTTTTAATATCAGCTGCTTGTTTCCAGCCTATTGCTGTTAATATCATCTGTTCATTTGATACTACAAGGGCTTCTCCATCTTCCAGTGTGATTTTCACACCATCTAAACATTCTTTTTTTACTTCTGAAATTGTCACATATGTATTTTCATAACCACGTAATCGATCTGTTTCTTGAATTTTATCCGCAACTGCGGGAAACCCCATCATCATGCTTACCTGTGTATCTTTTCCAAATGCCATAATTATTTTCTCCTAAGCTTTGCCATAAAAAAGCCATCGCTTTGATATTCAAATGGGAATATCGTTTTCTGTTCTTCTAAAATAAAATCTTCATGTGTGGATAGAAATGCTTCTATCTGTTTTTCATTTTCTTTTTTATTCAGGGTACAAGTAGAATACACCAGAACTCCATCTTGTTTTACCTTTTCACATGCACAGTTTAAAATCTTTTGTTGTAAAGGAATCAGGGTATCCATATCACTACTTTCCATATGATATTTGATATCACTCTTATTTGCCAAAACGCCATAACCACTGCATGGAACATCACATAAAACGCGATCAAAAGTACCTTCTATATTTTCTAAAGTGGTCGCATCCATAACGACTGCCTTCATACAGGTAATACCCAGACGTTTCGCTCCTTCTTCAATCAAATGTACACGGTGTTCATGAATATCACCACATAAAATTTCTCCTTCATCCTGCATCAGCTGTGCAATATGTGTTGCTTTTGTACCTGGTGCACTGCAGGTATCTAATACACGCATGCCTGGTTTTGGATCTAACAAATAAGCAACCATCTGACTTGCTTCATCCTGAATAGACACAAAACCTTCTTTAAAATAGGAGGTAGCTGCCAGATGACTACCATGATAAATCAAAGCATCTTCACTAACATTTCCCGCCTGAAACAAAGGTTCTTTTTCAAGCAGCTCCTGTTTGCTTATTTTTAATGTATTGACACGTGCAGTTACTGGCTTGATTTCCAGATTACTAAAACAGATTTTTTCAGCGATATCATATCCATATTGTTTGATCCACATATTCACAAGCCATGTTGGATGGCTGGTTTTAATTGCCAACACTTCTTCTTTTTTTCCTACCACTTCTTTTACTTTCTGCTTGTCTACTTTATGTAGCACTGCATTTACTAGATTTGCATATCGCCCATTGATCTTTTTAGCGATATCTACTGCATCATTGATGATAGCATAAGATGGTACTTTATCCATGAAAATCATCTGATACACACTCATATCTAGCAACAATGCGATTTCTTCATGATCCATTTTCTTCACGAAGTCTACCCATTGATAACGACAATAACGATAATTCTGTAGGGTACCATAAACAATTTGTGTAATAAAGCCTTTATCTTTTTCCTGGGCAAGTTCTAATTTTTTCTGTAAAACCAGGTTGCTGTAGCCTTTTTGTATACATATTTCTTTTAATATATTAAAGCTGATCATTCGTGCTTTCATAAACTCCTCCTCATATGAAACTGATAACGATAAATCAAATAACAGCTATAGGTTATCATAAAACCTGCGGCTGTATCACTTAAAAAATGGGCGCCCATTATCATACGTGTGACTGGCATAAAGATAATGCATGCGGTAATCACGATATAACGAAATGGGGATACTTTCTGTAAGGGGTGTGTCTTCCATTGAAGGAAACATAAAATAGATGTAAATGCTGTCGTATGTCCACTTGGGAAGGAATGATTGCCATATAATCCACAAGGTTTATACCAGACACAAAACTGTGCAGCATCTTGCATATCCCGATAACGTATTCTTCCCCAGATATTTTTTATGATAAAGGTCACAAGAATTGCGCTCAATAATACGCAGGTATAAAACATAAAGAACCGAAAATGCTGTTTTATGGTATATTCTGAAAATTTCATCACCACATAATTTACAAGAGCTGTGATAAGCACTGCTACCAACATACACATACACCATACCATCATATCAATATGTACATAATAATGGGTGAAATCTTGAATCATATATAAAGAAACCACCCATCCAAGCAACAGATAGATGCGATTATGATAGATTCGCTTGCACATGCACATCGTAATGACGATCATCAGCTGTACAGGAAGCAATAAAAAACGTTCAAACAAGATACCAATCAGATTTTCTTTATCATAAAAGAAATCTGTAATTTGATAATCATAGAAGGCGCCAATTATCAAAGCAATCAGCACTAATATATAAGGAATCCATTCTTTTTTCTTCATAAGCTACTCCAATATGATCGGTGCCAGATCAATTTCCAGTCTGGCTTTTTGTTTAGATGCGATATGTCGATCATATACATCTTTTACCATTCTGCTTAACTGACGCTGATCTTTACCTTTTAATAAAATCCGTGTTCGTTCTTCATCTTTTATTTTGTGTAAACCTGCCGGTCCTAATACTTTAAATCCTTCTTTTTTCATCAGGTATTCCATCGCATAGGATACACTTTGTGATACCGCTGCTTCTTGTTTATGTTGAAACACCATGGATACCAAATAGGTATAAGGTGGATAATTTGCCATATGACGATACTTCATTTCTCTTTGGAAAAAGTACTGGTATTGATGATTGGCAGCAGCAAGTATCGCATAATGATGAATGTCATATGCCTGGATAATAACTTCTCCTCGTTTATCTCCTCGACCACTTCTTCCACTTGCCTGTTCCAGTAAATCATAGGTTAATTCTGCACTTCGATAATCACTTCTGGCAAGCATGGCATCTCCATTTACAATACCTACCAATGTTACATCTTCAAAATCAAGACCTTTCGCAATCATCTGTGTTCCAAGTAGTATATCTGCCTCATGATTGGCAAAGGCCTGTAAGATATCTTCATGGGCATTCTTTTTTCCTGTTGTATCAGCGTCCATACGCAATATTTTTGCCTGTGGAAATTTTACCTGTACCAGCTCTTCCAGTTTTTGTGTACCCATGCCCAGATATCGCCATGTGGAAGAACCACAGCTTGGACAATGTGTTGGTACCGGCATTTGATAGCCACAGGTATGACATTTTAACTGCTTATCCTGTTTATGATAAGACATCGCCACATCGCAATGAGGACATTGTATCACATGTCCACAAGAGATACATCTTAAAATAGGTGTATACCCACGGCGATTTAATAATAGAATCACCTGTTCTTTTCGTTGTAAACGCTCATAAATTGCATCCAGCATGGTATTGCTTAAAGTCGCATCTTCCCCGTTTTTAATTGCCTGACGCATTTCCACAAGTTTTACCTCAGGAAAGCTTTCATTGATACGCTGTGGCATTTCCACCAAATGATATACCTTTTTTAATGCTCTTGCGTAGGATTCCAAACAAGGTGTTGCACTTGCTAAAACAACCTTTGCATCATGATATTTTCCACGTTCAATCGCAATATCACGACTATGATAGCGTGGCATACGATCCTGTTTATAGCTGGTATCATGCTCCTCATCCATAATAATTAAGCCTAAATCATCAAACGGCATAAAGACTGCACTTCGCGTACCTACAACGATTTGTACCTTGTGATGTTTTACCAGCTGATATTGTTCATATTTTTCCTGTGCATTTAAGCCACTATGATAGATTGCTAGTGCATTGCCAAAACGTCGTTTTACTCGATTTACCATCAACGGTGTCAATGATATTTCAGGGACCAGAAATACCACCTGTTTCCCCTGTTTGATCGTATCTGATGCAAGCTGTAGAAACACTTCAGTTTTACCACTGCCAGTCGCCCCATGTAATAAAAAAACTTCATGATGCTTACTTTTACGTATTTCATGCAATGCCTGTATCTGTTGCGTACTTAATGTAAATTCACTTTCTTGTACCTGTATTTCATTAACAAATGCACTTGCTTCTTTTTCAATGATTTTAGCACATCCCAGTGCGATTAGTTTTTTACCTGGTGTTTTATATTTCTGATAGAATGCAGCTCTGGGCATCAATTTAACGGCTTTTAAATCTTCCAACGCTGTTTTCTGTTTGATCGTTAAGTTATTTATATCTTTTACATATTGTACAAAAGCTTCCATTTTAATTGTACCATGCGTACTTTTCGGTTTTAGCTTTGCGGGCAGCATACACTGAATACAGCTGATTTTAGGTGCAACATAGGTATCAGCCATCCAATCCGCTAGCGTAAATAATTCCTCATTGATAAGTGGCTCTTCATCAATGACGCTATCGATAGACTTGATCTCAAAACCATAGCTTTTCTTTTCTTCTTCACTTATTTCTTTCACTTCACTCACAAACCCGATAATATGTGTTCTTCCAAAAGGAACCTCTACACGTACACCACGCTGTAAATCAAAACCATCACATGCGTAGGTAAAAGTATGATCTAAATGATAGATAGGATGTTCCACAAATACATGTGCAATTTTCATATAAAAAGGCTCCTTTCTCATGCATGTTTTATTATACCATATCATATCCTTTAAGTTTTCATTTATTTCCTGCTTTTTTTAAAGTATAATAAAGAAAGAAAGGGAGGAATTATTATGTGGAATCGTCAAGAATTAAAACAACAGGCAAAACAAATCATGAAACGTTCTTATTGGAAAATGTTCTTGGTTAGTCTGGTTGCCACTATATTGATGGGTATATTATCACGTGTAGATAATCATGGAGGATTTCATTTCACACAAAACATTCAAACTTATAACGATGGGTTCTATAATGTGAATGAGGTAACACATGAAGGTGTATCTTTTGTTTCAGGAATCTTAGGAGGAATCTTTCCATTTAATATTGCCATGCATTTATCTATCATCAGTATCATATCGATTATCGTTGTAATTGCATCCATACTATACAACATCTTTATTTCAAATCCGATTGAATGTGGTGAATGTCATTTCTATATTGAGAATACCGATCATGAAGATACTGATTTTATGACATTGTTTTCCGCCTTTAAACAAGGATATATGAATATCGCGAAAATCTTAGTCATTCGTGATATCAAAATCTTCTTGTGGTCATTATTATTTGTCATACCCGGCGTTATTAAATCCTATCAATATCGCATGTTGCCATATATTCTGGCAGAGAATCCAGATATCACTACACAAGATGCATTTGATCGAAGCAAGCAGTTAACAGATGGTCAGAAACTGGATATCTTTGTTTTAGATTTATCCTTTATTGGATGGTATTTTCTAGGTAGTATTTTATTTGGCATTGGCTTGTATTTTGTATATCCATATTTCAAATCAACAAATGCATTATTATATTTGTACTTAAGCGATCAATATCGAGAAAATTCTTATTACCACTATTAAAAAGGAAACCGCAAGATTTCCTTTTTTTTAAAACATATCCATATCCTCTTCAAAATTCTTAAAATATCCTACAAAAATATTTTGCATTGCCTGACATGGTATCTTTAAAGAAATCCCACTGCCTTCTTTTTCACTAATAGTTAAATATCCCAGATAAAACATCAGGGAACAAAAATCATCCAAAGAAAAATGTGAATCCATCATAAATTCTTCACTCATAAAAATAGAAGGCTGTTCTCCATTCACAAGACGCTGGATACATTGATTTCTTTGATAATCCTTTGATATCTGTAAGAGGCGATGTAATTCTTGATATTCCTTGACAATTGATTTTTCCAGTTCTTCACTTGATTCAGAATCATGATAATGCGTTTCATCAAGATATCGCAAGATTAATTCCGGAGGATATAAATGATGTTTTCCATCTTTTGAAAACAAATATCCATCAAATTTTTCTTTGATATGATCCATGAAAGTATGCTGAGGCTGTACACTGCTCATACATTGTAAGATTTCATTTTCATTAAGTCCCATCATTTCGTGAAAATCAGAATATAGCGAAATATTTACGCCAATTTGATTATCCATGCTCATAGTATCTAATATAATAGGCGTGACGCCTGTCACCATCACTCTTTGTATAATGCCCTTTTCTTTTCCTATTTTTAAGGTTTCATAAAATTTACGAATGAATCCATTCTTTCCTATCATATTCTGAAAATCATGGAAATGAGTTGACATCAATTCATCAGAAAAATGATCACATTCATCCACCATAATATATAATGGACAATCAATGAACTGTGTCACTACATCAAGAAAATCGGACAAAATCGCATAGGGATTTTGATCAATATCTAAATCTATCGATGCCTTTATCTTCCGCATAAACTTCTCACAAGTATTTTTGATTTCTTCACAATACGCTTTTTTCAATTCTTTACAATCTTTCATATCCAGTTTTGAGAAATCAAATGTTAATACATGATATTTATTTTTTTCTCTAGTTGGATGATCATGGATATATGTATCATAGAAAAGCTGATCAAAATCCTGTTCATATGATATATCATAATAATAAGAGAGCATGGATAAAAACAATGATTTCCCAAAATGTTTTGGCCGTAAAAACTGAACAAAGCGATCTTCGCAATGCTCAAGTTTTTCTATAAACATGGTCTTATCTATATATAAGCAACGCTCAGTTCTGACATCCTTGTAATCCGAAATCCCAATCGGTAATTTTTTCATGACAGTTCCCCATTTCCCTATGTTCTTATTTCTCTAATTATAACGCATATACATCTTATGTGGAATTAATATGACAATATTTTGATATATAAATTCATATAAAAAATACGATGTTATTTCACATCGTATCCTATTTCTTCGATTGCCTCTTTAATTTGATCTTCGCTTACTTTACTAGAATCAAAAATTACTGTCGCATTGTTTTCCTGTGCATTTGCTTTACATTCACTTACACCATCCAATGCGGTTACTGCATTGTTGACACGTTTTTCACAATTGCCACACATCATGCCTTCTACCATAAATACTTTTTCCATTATGATCACCTCAATTTCTATTATAACGCAAACCTTGATTGTTTGCTTAAGATTTGCTTCTTTCTTTAATCGTCACATGAATTTTGTCGCCTGGCTGTTTTTGTATTACCTGTCGAATATCCTTTCGAATACCGATGATATGGTTCACTGTTTTCATTTTTACCAGACTTCCATCATAAGGATAGCCATCAAATGTCGCATGCACCATTACTCTGCCTTTGCCAAATTCTGCTTTTACATCATATGGAAACTCAATATACGCTCCATCAATGCCTTCTACTTTTTGAATAATTGCGTCAAACTCATATGTTTTATCGTTCATTTTTTCTCCTATACGTTATAGATTGGATCAATCTGTTTCAGCTCTTTAAAGGTATCAATCTCTACAATATCTTCTTTATGTACCGATTTTACCATAACTTTATGATGATCTAAACATTCCCTTAAAGCAACTTCATCCCAATATTTTTCTTTTCCTCCTGGCATACGGAAAACTTTATCAATATCTTCAGACATCTTTTTTCCATCTTCTTTATTCCAGTAAGATATACCAACCATTTGATGACAATCCTGTCCACCAACTGCCAGCTTGCTGATATAACCTTTCTTGGTATAGAAGCACCAATCATCTGTGACATCCATTTTAATACCACAGTAATTGGTAGTATACTCATATTTACGGATGATATCCGGATTAAACAGTAATAAATCACTTTCTAAAACATAAGCATTTTCCATCATATCCTTAATCAGATATGCACTAGAAATGTTGTTTGTTTCATTATATAGTGGATTTTCAATAAATTTAATCTTTGGATATTTATGTAACAATACATCAAACTGTTCTCCTAAATATCCACGTACGATCGTGATATCCTCAATACCAGCTGCAATGACTGCATCTAACAACGTTTCAATAATACGTTTTCCATGTACCAAAACCAATGGCTTTGGTGTATTTAGTGTAATTGGTACCATTCTTGAGCCAAATCCAGCTGCTAAGAAAATTGCTTTTTTTACACGATATGGTTCCAGCCATTCATATCCTTTTAAAGTCACATCATAAATAGAACCATCTGCCTTGATTAATTCCATCTCTGTTAATTCCGCGAGTGTTTTATTAATAGCACCCAAAGACAAGTCCAATTGTTTACTTAAATGACGCTGTGTTAATTTATAATCCTGATGACGTTCGATATATACAAGTGTTTCAAATTGATTTAATGTTAAATTCATAGTTTGTTCTCCTCTTTTATTACATGCCATTTTATTATAGCATATTTTTTCAATATCTTCGTTCCTAACAAAGGATTTATGTTTTTATCACATCAAAAGCAAGGCTTTGACATGCTGTACCATTGATGATTAATGTGAGGGTATGCTTACCTGTATAATGCTTTCTTACACTTGTATCCTTGAAGGATTGTTTTCTTACATAAGATAACTGTTTACCAGCTTTCAGGCTTACTTCTGATAACTTGAATATCTTTTGATTTGTTTTCCCATTTGCTTTTATGTAATCAATACCATATTCTATCCTTATTTTTATATCCTGATCTGATACAATATCAAACATAAAAACTAATTCTTCTCCAATCGCTATCGTATCCTTTTCCAAATGAAATTCTTTTATATGCACTTGATTGATCGCCTGATATCCAAAAAGCTGCATAATCTCTAGATTACCTTTTTTCAATAGACTTCGACAACCATGTTTGATGATCCAATCCGTTCTTTCATCTTTTCCAATCCATGTTTTCATCAGATCAATCACAAGTTGTGGATGCGTTTTCGATATATCATTTAAATTATTAGCGACACTTTTTCTTACATACAATGCATCATCTTTTTTTAATGCTTCTAATATAGGTAAGATTGGTGATGGATCTTTCTTAAACTGTGGAATGGATTGACCCCAAGGAAGCATTGGACGACATCCCTCACTAGCAAGCCTTCTGACATGTTCACTTTCATGTGTTGTCCACACTAACATTTGCTTCATCATCCGCTTTTCATCTTTTAAAATAAATGCTCTTACCGCAAATTCCGATGACCAGTATTGGGTATTTCGCTCTAACACTTTAATAGATATATCCCAATCATCTAAGCCAAATACTTCTACAAAATCAGGAAAGAAAATCGCAAAAGAATAACCAGAAACCGCTTTTTCAAGGATATCTATCGCCATTTGATAGTTCGATGGCAGGCATTTTCCTAAACTTATACTTATCTTACGACATCTGGCTTTTAATTCTAATGTTTCCCATTCTTCATCAAAAACCAGTTTCAAAAATCTTTCTACTTGAAAATCTTCATCATAGGAATGCAGGGTATACGCAAATTTGCGCATGGTTTCTTCTTGAAACATATTCTTTAGTGGTTCCATCATGGTTCTCCTTTCCACAGTTTCTATTTACTGTGAAACAATGGATTCCTCCAAATAACTTATAAATTCCTCTATATTCTCAAACATCTGATATTTGGGGAATCCTTTTTCATTTTGCTTTGTATATGTTAAATGCACAATACAAAACATATCCACGCCTTCCATTTGCATTACATATAATACATCATCATTTGCATCACATTTCGCTATCGCATAGATGTCTTTCCCAAATAAGAAATGATCTTTTTGAATTTCTTTTTTTAATTCTTTATCAAATGAATTTTCAATTGGAAGAATATGCCAATTGAAATCCTCCCCATATTTCTGAATCAAACCATCAAATATTTTTTCATACATAATCGTACACCATATCCTATCATCCACATTGCAATATTAATCATATTTTATCAAAATTTCTATTCATTAAATCATGTTTTCAATATTGCAGTATGTTTTTCTTTTTCAAATGCACGCATACACTATCTCCTCATATATATCATTCATAAACTCATTATGACATCTTTCTTATGAATGCACAAGAAAAAAAAGTGTTCTACATGAACACCTGATATCATCTAAAACTTACAATTCTTCTATCCTTGTATACATTTCTTTTTTGTCTTTTCCCGTTAAAAGGAACTCTGTAAAGAATGCTATCGCTATGATGACAATGATATTCAATAACAATCGAATTAGTGTAAATTTTATTCCTAATGAAGATATCTCAAACAACAATAATGGAATACGAATACTTGCACTTGAGCATATAAAGAGTATAACATTGGATATCCCGCTTCCTTTTTTAAGTAAAACGCCTGTGACAGGCAACAACGCATATAAAGGAACTGCTGTCACCATTCCCAATAATAATGAAGTGATCATCCCTAATAAACCAGATTGTTTTCCCATTATTTTTACCATTGTTTTCTGTTTGATCCAAATATCCATAAGGCCTATGCATATAAAAACAGGAACAATCATAAATATAAAATTCAGAAAATTTTTACGTGTAAAATATAATATCGTATATTCTTTTTGTGGCTGATAAATCCATATACCAATATTGATAATCACTAATAGAATAAGCATCCCATACTTCTTTAAAAATTCCATGATAAACATAGCCCCATAATCCATGCGGTTAGAAAAGCAAACAAGAAGGATAATGTATTTCTAAGTATCGCTGTTTTTCTACCCAGATATTTGATTTCCATAGGTAAGCTTACGATTCCTACCATCGTTAACGTGGAAATAAACACTGCGATTTGCATGATACCTGCCCCATTTTATAATAATTGGGCAGTGATTGGAAATGCCACCAATACAGGAACTAAGGTAATCGCTCCTAATAATGCAGCCATAAGCATCCCCATAAAACCACTTTCTGTCCCAATGATAGAGCGTATCGTTTCTGGAGTAATCATCGCCAGCAGTAAGCCAACCACAAGTATGATGGATATAAACTGTGGGAGTACCTTCATGAACATTTTCCATGCTTTATGTATGGCTTGTTTTGTTTTTTTACGATCCTTTTGAAAAGATATCACAAGTAACATGGCACTTATCACATACATCAAAATCACAAATATCGTATTCATATCATCAATCGCCCCCCATCTTTGCTTTCTTTAATCTTGGATATACTATAAGCGCTAGAATACCACCAAGTAATGCCGTTATCAATTGAGATATAGAAAACATATTGGAAATGATAGATGCTTGTTTTTCAGGTAGTTGTAATAGCACAGGAACCGCAAATTTTACTATACTGATATATAAAACTAGATATTTCGCAAATGCCCCACTAAGCAATGTATACATGTCATGTTTTTTCTGATTTCCTAGGAAATACCAAATTAAAACCAATGTAAGATTTCCCAACGCAATCAATGGAATTATACTGATGAGTGGGCCAATGCCAAAAAATTTAGCTGCCACAGGAGAAAGTATCGCCACACATACACCTGATGACAATCCACAAACCATTACGGATATAATCAATAACATATTAACGATGGAACCTGTAATGAGGGGATTTCCTAAAGGCGTAGTGGCTGCCTGTAATACGATTAGTAAAGCTATAAAAACAGCTGTATTGCTAATCCAAAGAACACGATTGTTTGATTTCATAATTCTCACCTTATCCTTGCTTTTTATGTATCTACTATACTATAATTTAGCCAAATCTCTTGTTGCATACGCAACAAATGAAAGGCAAGGTGGCATATGAAAGACTATCTACATGATTTATCCAAGATGAAATTGTTCTCAGGTATGAAAACAAATGAAATAGAAAAACTGCTTGATTGCCTTCAAGCCAAACTTGTTCATTATGCAAGTGGTGAATTTATAATAGAAGAAGGCGATAATATCCATACATTTGGTATTATGTTATCGGGGCATGCACGTTCCATTAAATGGGATTCCTCTGATCGCATCATTATTTTAACATTGCTTGAAAAAGGTAGTGAAATTGGTATTATGCTTGCTGCACGACCTGAAAAAGAAAGTCCTGTATATGTTCAGGCACAAGAGGATGTCATAGTTCTACAGATTTCCTATGATATGATGTTCACAAATCCTGTGAAAGTCTGTTTAAAATATGAAATATTCCTACGAAATTATATTGCGATCGTCGCTGAAAAAGGCATTCTTTTACATGAGCGCATTACTTGTCTTACAAAAACAACCGTTCGTGAAAAGATATTAACTTATTTGTATGATATATCACATAAACAAAAAAACTCTGTCATCCAACTGCCACTCAATAGAAACGCGCTATCTGAATATCTTAATATTGAACGCAGCGCACTTTCAAGGGAATTATCCAATATGAAAAAAGATGGTCTGATTGACTATCATTTGAACACATTTAAATTGCTTTAAGTAGTAAATCAGCTATTCTTTCTGATTTCTATCAGACGAAATACATCATGATATATTTTGTCTTTATCTTCCATATTGATCATCAACCATCTTTGACCATTACCTTCTTTGGTTTCATGATAAATATCTTGCAGTTCCTGTGTACACATTGGTAATATAGTTTCCACTGATGCTTTTTCTCTTTGTCCCACTACTACCATCACTGTAAAATAATGTTCTCTTGGATAAATCGTACATAATGTCTTTCCTGATTTTTTAAATTTAATATTCCATCCTTTTTCCCAACTACAAGCGCTATATTCTATTTTTTCATTACATTTATATAAATTTTTCATTTCTGTACAAAATTGCATAAAACTTGCATTATTCACTAATTCTGCAATTTCATCTAACGCAGGACAGTAATTCCTATCTAATAAATCTATCATATAACTTCTCCTCATTTTTATAATTATTAAACGTTTGTTCGTGTAATATGCTGAACAAAATCTTTTTCATAACAATCCAGCTCGTCTATATTTTGAAATGTGATACCCGATCTTTGAAACATAACATCATAATCATAATTTCCACCTTCAAAATCAACCCAGTAATATCCATTGCTTTCATATAAAACAATATTTCCCAAACCTTGATCCGAATGCATTTTAATCCAATATTGATGTCCAAATTCACTTAATCCAGCTTTATCCACTTGTATTCCTAGTGTATCCCATTTTGCTTTTTTACTAAGAAACCATGTCTGGAATTGTTGAAACACTTCATCCATAAAAATCCCTCACTCCTTTACCTTTGGTTATACTTAACAAGGTCTTCACTCAATGGAAAATACGCTTTAAAGTTTTCCACCAATGCTTGTTGATCACTTATAAACAATGTCAAACAACTATCCCAGCAGACAATCTCAATACATGCTAATGGATGCTGAATAGAAACAGGATTCTCCCAAAAACCTCTGTAGCCATCGGCATATGGATGTGGATATTTTAAAACTTCTGATAGTGGGATACTTTTATCAAAACCAGATAGGACTGCCCAATCCCATTGCCAATCTTCTTCTTGAACGATTTTAGTTAATTCATCTCCTGATATCCAACAGTAATGTTTCTGATCATAAAGTGCTTCGATTTTTGAAGAGACATGATCCACATCGCTAATTAGCCAGTTATACGCACATTGTTTTTGATGGATTGCTTCAAATACTTTACTCATTCTTGTATAATAACGCTCACCTTTTTCATTAATTGCACCATATATCATAATCGTACCTCCCATCACCTACACCCTGATAAATCCATCACGCCATTTTAATTCCCCAATTTTCCATCTGGATACTGCCCATTCTGTTCGCTTATTCACCATTTTCATTTTTTCTAATTCTTGATTTGCTTTATCTTCTGTGAGAAAAAAAGAACTTTCTATGATATCTATCTCATCTAGATTATCATTCGTATTCCAGCCTTGTATAATCCAAACTGTATCTGGCTTATGATCAATACAATCAGATATTTTTTTGTATTCAATACGATATGTACAAGGATAATCACAGAATCCCTGAACATTCGCAAGATAATATTTAGCTGTTTCTATCGCTTGTTTTTCCGTTTCAAATACACCGATATCAAATTCTTCTTTATAATCATCATAAGATAATTCTGAATCTGTCATAATCAATCGATATAGCCAATATGGAAACGTATATCCATCTTCTGGTTCTCCAATCGGATAACCTAATACGACTGTGACTTTATCCTTAAATAACTGTAGCCATGTATCCCATTCTGATTGAGGCATTTCTGCATATAATTGTAAACCACTGGGTTCTAAAGAACCTTCAATGATTTTTCCACCATCTCCATACCACTTTGGACATCCATTTTCAAAACCAGTCCAACCTGGCATTTGCGTAAAGATTTCTTTTACTTTTACCCATAATTCCTGTGGTATAGTATAGTGAATATTTAAGTTAACACAAAAAGTTTCCATATTTTTCTCCTCACATAGATTTCTTACTTAGTTACACGACTCATTAAGGAATTATTCATCGTTTGCTTCAAAATCTTCATAGTATGCGATAAAAGAAGCGATGATATCCTTTCTTGAACGAACATACTCCCCTTCTATACCACCATTTTTTAAGCTATCAATCCATTCTATATCAATCATACAGTCAACATCCATATGGATATTGTATTTGGCTTTTTCAATAAGATCAATATCACTTTGATCTCCTATACAATATAAATAACCGCACAACACACGAATATATTCTGAACTGCCTTCTTGATAATGAGTAATCTCTTTTTCTATCAAGGCGCGTATTTCTTCTTTTGGTATTCTGTCAAAATCAAATCCATATGTACGTAAAAGCACTTGTGCCCTTTGTTCATTATTCATATAAACACCACTTTCCATCTATCATCTTCATTATACTATTTCCTGTACCATTTAAATATAAAAAATATAAAAAAGTGTCCATCCTTAATTCTAGGACAGACACTAGATGAAATTACATTTCTCTTGGCAGTACATATCGTTTTACTAAATAGATACCAAGTTTTAATAAGATATTGACAGCCAATATCGCAATAGAGATAAAAGCAGTTGCTTCAATTAATGATTGAGAGTCAAACTGTGGAATCAATAGGGATAATGGCATCGTTTTGAAGTTAGATAAGAAGCTGACTGCGGATATTGTTACCATACTGTTCACAAACATATAAGAGAACATTTCCACAATGGTTGCTTTCGTACAAGGGATATATACATCCTTTAACATATTTAGTTTAGATATCCCCAAAGTAATAGAAACATCTTCAAGATTTGAATTAAACTGCTGTAAAGAATTATATGCCATCAAGTATGGTGAAGCAAAGAAGTGCGTCATATTGACCAATACCAAGATTGCAATTCCACCATATAGAATGCTTCCTTTGAAAAACAAGACATAGCTTAAACCAAGTACAACACCTGGTATTGCTAAAGATACCATAGATATCAAATGTAATGCCATGGTAGAAAAACTGTTTTTACTGCGAGCTGTGATAAACGCTGTAAAATAAGTAACACAGATACCAATCAGACTTGTAAATAAGGCAATCGCCAAAGAGTTTAACAGATACATCCGCACACCTAAATCAAATGCCTGCTTGATATTATCTAATGAAAAACTCATATCACTTGGATAATGCTTCACAAATGATAAAAACGCAAAAGTCAATATAGGTAAAGAAATCATAATCACAACGGCAATACATACGATATATGCAATGCAATCACGTCTTTTGTTTTCCTGAATCACAAAGGCTTTTGTGACAGTAGATGAATTGCCTTTGTTTTCATTTTTCATATCCATAATAAATGCGATAAATGCAGGAATCAGTAAGATGATACCAATGATTGCACCTTTACTGAAATCTAACAGACCAATAACTTCACGATACATATATACAGGTAAAGTCATAGATTTTCCACCAACAACCAAAGGAACGCCATAGTCTGTAAAAATCATTGTAAAGGTCGCAAAGATTACAGAAATCAATGGTCCTTTGATATTAGGCAGCGTGATGGTCATAAATTGTTGACGTTTGGATAATCCCAAGACCGTGGCAACTTCATATGTTGTGTAATCTTCATAAGCAAAGATATCTGTCAACATTAGAAATGCTGCCGGGAATGAATACAGGATACTTCCCAGAATGATTCCATTATATCCATATAAATACATATTCACATGAAATAAATTGGTCAAAATACCATTATCTCCAAATAATAGTACCAATCCCATACCATGAGAAATACTTGGAATCAGCATGGGCAATGTAAATGCCAACGTAAATACAGAACGATAGCGAATCTTGGTACGATTCATAAACCATGCCAGCATGAGCGCTAAAGATACTGATAATATGGTGGCGATACTTGTACATACAAATGAATTTATCAGCATTGGCACAAACTGTGGTGATGCGATAATTTTACTGATATCCGCAACATCAATATTGATGAGCAATGCCACAAGCGGACAAAGCACAGATACAATCAGAAATACCGCAATCAGCAGCTTGGCTCCACGAAATCCTCTATTCTTCATAGACTTTCTTCCCTGTGCATACACAAAGACTTGCCAGCTTGCTGTCTAAATGCGCAATCACAAAATCTTTAATATACTGATTTGCCGGATGTTCATATATATTTCTTGGGGTATCAATCTGTTCGATATTTCCTTCACTCATAACCATAATACGATCAGATAAATAGAATGCTTCTTCTTGTTCATGGGTAATAAAAATCATGGTAGAATTAAATTTCTTCTGAATTTCTTTTAATTCTTTTTTCATAACTTCACGCATACTAACATCTAATGCAGAAATTGGTTCATCTAATAACACGATTTTAGGATTCAATGCCAATGTTCTTGCGATAGCTACACGCTGTTGTTGTCCACCAGATAACTGATTAGGACGCTTATTAATCTGATCATGCATACCAATGGCTTCTAATGTAGATAGTGCAATCTTTCTACTGTCTTTTTTCGTCTGTTCATGTAGTTTTAAAGCATATTCTACATTTTCAAGTACTGTCATATTTGGGAATAATGCATAGTTTTGAAAGATGATTCCCATTCCTCGTTCATCTGGTTTTAAATGTGAAATATCTTCCCCATCCATTAAAATCGTTCCACTTGTCTGTGTTTCAAGTCCAATCAGAATACGCAGCAAGGTTGTTTTTCCACAACCGCTTGGTCCCAGCAC
Organism: Absiella sp. AM09-50; assembly: GCF_003433845.1. Classification (NCBI taxonomy): domain Bacteria; kingdom Bacillati; phylum Bacillota; class Erysipelotrichia; order Erysipelotrichales; family Erysipelotrichaceae; genus Amedibacterium; species Absiella sp. AM09-50. The sequence goes on along the minus strand of NZ_QVFI01000012.1, from coordinate 49,690 downwards.
ACTTAGAAATTCTCCTTCTTTTACATCAAAGGAAATCGTTTTTAATATATCTTTGTTGTCGAATTTTTTATATAGATCTTTTACAATCAATTTTGATTTATTTAATACTTCCACAAGTCCAGCAACCTTTCTTTTTCATTGATATCTTCGATTCCATGCATATCCGCATATGGAATTTCATCAGGATAATTTGGTATCGTAATCTTTTGATTTTTCAATATAATTTCTGGAGAGAAATGTTCTTTATCATATACCAGGAAATCATTGATGATAAAATCAAATACTTTGTTTACATCCTCCTTATCTGCACTATGTTTCATTAAAGCAGTTCCGGTCAGAGAATAAGGAGAACCTTCTGGTGGATAGATAATTTCAAATGGAGAGCCTTCATTGATTTGGTTCACAGCCTGAAATGTCAGTCCCAATCCAATACCGACTTCTCCCTGAATCAATAGTTTAATCGGTCCACTGCCAGATTCTGTGAATTGTTTTACATAATATTCCAGCTGATCAATATAATCCAATGCTTTTTCTTCTCCCATAGTATTCACCAGACTCTTATAGAAGAAGTATCCGGTACCACTAGATTTTGGATCTGGCATAGCGATCAGATTATAATATTCTTGTTTCAATAAATCCTGATACGTATGTGGAATCGGCAGATTATGTTTTTTCATAACATCTGTATTGATGATAAACGCTCCCGCCTGACGTTCCCATGTAACGTATTTATTTCCATGATCTTCCGGACGCAATCCATCTAAATAATCTAACGTGCTTCTGCCTTTGATATCTGCCAGCTGATCTTTGATTTTTTCCATATAGCTGCTTTCTAATCCAACAATGATATCCGCATCACTTTGATCTTTCTCCACAGATATCTTTGCGGCAGATTTTGCTGTTGGCACATACATAACCATGACATGCAAATCCGGAAATTTTTCATTCAATTGCTTCTGTAATTCTTCTCCACGAAACTGTTCCATAGAAGAATATATAATGATGGCATTTCCCTCTGAGCGTATCCCAACAAGTAATGCCATTGCCGCAACTATCAGTCCTATGACGATTTTCTTCATAGACTCACCCTCACAATCTTGTTCACTTGTTTTCCATTATAGCATTACTTGTGAACAAATAAAACCACTAATTTGATTTTTTTACTTACATTTTTGAAATATATATCCAAAATATGAACAAGTTTTATATTTTTGTATAAGAACATGAACACGCGTTATACTAAAAGCGATTAAGAAAAGGAGAAGCATATGAAAAAATATTGTATGATTATATTATGTTGTCTGATGTTATTTCTGACACCCGTTCATGCCCGTATGAAAAAAGATTTGATTTATATCACTAGTAAGGATCTTCCTTATATATACTTGATTGAAAAGGCTAATTCTAACCACCTGAATGTTTTTATTCTTCCTTCCAACCTTTATTTAAATACATTCTTGAAACAAAGTGATGTTGCCTCTGCTCGTAAATTAATAGAAGAAACTTTCCACCTGTCTACCTCAAAATACGTTTCTATTGATATGAATGCGATTGATCAAGACTTTCATATCAAGAAGAAAGATTATAACTTATCCACCATGGATGGCATTACTGCTTATTTTATGGACGCAAAAAAAGAAATCACCATATCTGATATCCTGAATTATCAGCGTTATATCGATAGTGATCTCTCTTTTTCAGATGATTATGAATTTTATAAAATGTTCTCGCATAAAGTAACGATTGATTATATTTATCTTCCTTATATGCAAGTTGATGGTATTAGTATTCCTTTGACCTTAGATATCTAAAGGATGTTTCTTTACATATGACAAAATACTTTCATAATCTTGTAAAACATCAATTTCGCTCCAATAATGACCTGCGATATCCTGAACATAAATATCACGTTCGCAAATCATAGAATATAATGTATTTTCCCACCAAAGCTGGTAATCCCCATCATGTACCAGCTTTTTTAAACGCTCATTCACCACTGGCAGCAGTTCTTTTCTAACCTTTGCTAATCCAACATATTCACTATCTCGCTCATCCTCGTGTAATTCTTTTCCATATGCCTGTAGACATTCATTTTCACATCGAAAGAAATAATCACCGCTTAACTTTCTAGAGCTGTCTGCCAATAAAACCACATCTCTTGTTTCCTGAATGAGTATATCCAGAATATCCTGTTGCCAGAATACATCCGCATTGGCAAGAATGAGATCTTCTCCCTTCAAAAGTTCTTCTCGTGCAAACCATAAAGACGCAATACTGTTTGTGACTTTATAAAACGGATTTTCATAAAAAGTAACTGGATAATCCTTTAAAGCTTCTTTGATGAGATATCCTTTAAATCCAAGACAGATGACAACATCTATATGATTTTTCAACAGTAATTCTACGGTATGTTTGATCAGTGGACCATTTCCAATATTCAGTAAACTCTTTGGTTCATTGGTTTTTGTGGATATTCTGGTGCCCATACCTGCTGCCATTAAGATTGCCTTCATGCAAGTGCCTCCTTTAGATATCGTAGTAAGATATCATAATCTTCTAAACAAAGATTTCCTAAATGCCCGATACGAAGCATTTTATATTTTAATTCTCCACCATTTGGCGTTACATAGATATTTGCCTTATCTTTTAGATATTGATAAACTTCTTCAGCATTATGATCTGGCAATATGATAGGCGTCAAGGTATGACTGAGTGGATATTTAGGAATATTCACAGGAAGTTCTTGGACTTGTTTTCGAAAATACATTGCTTTTTTCTTCGTATCTAATAACACTTGATCCACACCACATATATTTATTTGATGAATCCGTTGAGCCAGTTCCAATAATATGCCAACCGCAGGTGTATTGGGTGTCTGCCCGCGTTTCATATTTTCCACATGTGTTTTGATACTAAGATACATACATGTATCATCTTTGGGTTCTATCATTTTTTCATAAAATGTATCTGTGAATGCAAGCATAGAAATGCCAGGGCCACATGCCAGAGCTTTTTGTGAAGATAGTATGGCACAGTCAATACCATAACGTTCCATATCAAAAGGATCACTTAAGAAGGAAGATATCGCATCTACGATGAAGTATAGTCCATGTTTCTTCGCAAAAGCACTTAAGACATCTATAGGATATAACTGCCCTGTACTGGTTTCATGTATATTCACAAGCAAGGCATCATATTGTGTACCATCTATGTTTTTCAACATATCTTCAGAAAACGCCTGAGGAAATGGTACTTTGATTTCATCATATGGAATATGATAACACGCACAAAGCTTCACAAAGCGATCCCCAAAGGAGCCTCCATTGATGATCAATACTTTATGATGTGATTGAAAGCAGCATGCCACTACACTTTCCATTGCGGCACTACCACTGCCTGTCAAAAAGACAACCTTTCCCTGTTTCAGATGCAAAAGCATTTTTAACTCTTTTTCCATTAGTAACATCATATTTGAAAATTCTTGATCTCTAAAATATGGCAATTGTTTTGATGCAATATCTAAGGTTTCATCAAACATTTGAACTGGTCCAACCGTAAAAAGTTTCATAATAATCTCCTTTTTGTTCATTTTTAGTCATTATATACCCACCTTTGACACAATTCAACTATTGTTTTTATAATTTAATGTTCATTATTATAAAATTAAAAATAATTTTTGAACGATATATACACACATCAAAAAACTTTTTGCAAAAAAAATAAAAAAAATTTAAAAAATAGCTTGCATTTTTTTCAAAATGTAATATAATATCAGAGCAACAAGTTAGTGAGGACACTTGCTGGTGATGTTGGAATTAGTACTCTATATGGTTCCGTAGCCAAGTGGTAAGGCAATAGACTGCAACTCTGTGATCATCGGTTCAAGTCCGATCGGAACCTCCAAAAAATGTGGGGTCGTGGCGAAATAGGCAGACGCAACGGACTTAAAATCCGTTGGGAGTTAATCCCGTGTGGGTTCAAGTCCCACCGTCCCCACCATTGACAAATGAAAGTCTTTGAAAAAAGACTTTTTTTGTATGTTCTCTTGAACCCTAACAAAGGCATTCTCAATTTTATGAGGAATGCCTTTTACTTTAATTGTTGTATCATGCACCATCAATCGTATAACTTTTATGTTTCACATAATCGTATAAAGCTGCTTTATATTGATTGTTTTTATTTGGATACTTATAAAGAATATACTGATTATTCAAGATTTTAAATGTCGCATTATTCGATATATCTGGTATCTTAAACTTTTCATTTGTTTTCAAGTCTAAGATATACACACCTTTATTATCGTTATATGCTAATTTTTGTTCAAAAACACTAAATCGGTTTATTTTCTCATCAGATACTTTCTTCATTGATCCATCTTCAATGGAATAATAATATAGTTTCTCTTCATCATCTAAGTTTTTGAAAAACATCCCTGCAGAAGTCATTTGAAAATCATCAACCAGTTTCTTAAAAACGAAAGATGTTTTTCCCTTTACAATATCATATTTCATCATATTACTTTTAGCATCTGTATAATAAAGATTATCTCCTTGGATAGACACATTATAATAATCCTTTATGATTTTCTTTTTTGTATGGGTTCTTAAATTTACTTGATCAATAGATGAATCTCTTAGAATAAACAAATTTTCCTTATCTAAAAGAAAAGCTTCCGGATAATCCCCAGAATTCTTCATATTATATAATTTATTGAAAAACGGTACGATATTACTACTTTTTTCATGATAATCATTTTCCGAATATATCTCAGATTCATGATTTGTTTTCTTATCTCTTTTTATGATAGAAAAATTAAAATGTTCTTTCATTCTCAAATAATAAACATTTCCATTTACCGGCACCACAAATTTTATTTCACTATCATAGAAACTATGTAATATATCATGATCAAAACCTTCCATGCTATTTGTATCTATATGATAAGTATTATATGTTTGTAGCCTGCCGTTGTTTATAACTATTGGCATATATAATTCATTCTTATTGATTTCATCCTTTGTAACAGGAGTAAAATTATATAACTGCATAGCATCTGTATAATCCCCACGATTTGCCATACAACCAAACAGAGCAAAAACAATGATAAGAATAGATAATTTCTTAATCCTTGTTAAAACATTTATTCTTTTATTATTTAATAATCGTATAAACAACACAAACAATATAATTGCAAAAATGATAACTACGCATTGTTCAAAACTGGTAAATTTAGAAAACACTTGAATATCTCCGCTATTTATACTATCTCTTAGATAATTCTGTGGACATGTACTTCCCCACAAGGGAAAGAAATATATTCCTTTCTTCGCACTAAATAATACAGGAGGCAATAGAATGGCAAAAATGGATATGCCAAAAAGTGAAGATAATTTTTTAATTCTATTTGACAAAAATGAGAAAAATAAAGCAATTAAATAATAGCCTAATGTTTTCATCACAAATATAATCAGATACATTTGTCCTATATTGATGAATAAGTTACTTGAGGAAAAATCTTGTAGACTTTGGATAGGATACGAGAAATGCAATGCACCTATATCCACATGAATCAGCCACATCGTCATCAACTCACTAAGTACACTTAATCCACAAACAATGAAAAAAAGAATCCATAGTTTTGATTTTCGTGTATATGTTTTACCAAGACTGGTTGTATCAATAATGCAATCCATTTCTGTATCGTGATCAACAAAAAAAGTCGCAATGGATAAGATAATCAAAAAGAATATAAAAAGATAATCATCATCTTGCTCCAACAACATTTTATCCGATTTTTGATTATATAATATTCGATATGGCTCTTTCATACTATTTTGTGATATACATTGATTTTGGATAAGTCCGATTGCCGTTGACTCGTTCACCAAAGAGTCATTTAACTCCATCAAGTGTTGATACATTTGATAATCGATTTTTTTATCCACATAATCTTTTTTTGCATTTCCTACTTGATCTCTTAATTTTTCTATTTCAGCATTTTTCTGATCAATATATTTTTGTGTTTTATCTGTAATAGAACCTTCCACTTGTTCCATATACTGAAAATAATAATCCTTTGTTCCTGCATTATCAAATTTTCCAAGCGCTTCTATATTCGGCGATATTATAAAATAATGCAAGATTAAATAAGCAATCACAAATAAAATGACATGTTGTTTAGTGATAATTTTTTTGAATTCCCATTGGATAATGTGAAACATGTTTCTCACTTCCTCTCTTTTTCGCAATCTTATACATAATGATTGATATACATATAAACTCAATCAATATACCTATAAAATATACGATGATTGATGGTAAATAGGTATGAAAAATAGAAATCATTTGATAACTGTATAAGGTTTGTTTTAAATCAACAAAGTGAAACGGATTGAGAAACACTTGATTAAAATATAGCAAAGCAAAGATAATGACAAAAGATGTGACGATCGATATCAAAACTTTTTTATTTACCAAAGAGCATAAAGCAATGATATAGACAGTGATGAATAAACATATCAATTTTGTAAAAATAGATAGCATATCAAATGCAAGTATCGTACAGGAAATGGAAGAATATTGATAGTTTGGCAAACTGTATATAGGATTCAAAAAACCTTCTAAGATATCTATTTTATGATAAACTGCAAAATCTTCTAGATAGAACAATAAACAAAATAACATAGTCAAAACCATAGCTGCCATGATTCTTGCCAGAAACAACTGCCTCCCACCTAATTTTGTTGTATATAATATTTGATGATACTGATACTCCATATCTTCTGAAAATATGCCAGATACAAAAATCAACAGCAGCAAAATGATCATAAACGTAGAAAAATCATGAGCCAAATAATTTGTCATATTTGTCGTTTCATAGTATTCACTAACGCCTCTATTTGTAAAGGTATCTATAAATTTTTTATTCAATGAAATATCTTCAGGATTTTTATAATAAGAAAGATTATCCTTAGCTAGTTTTAATGCATTACCAATCTGATCATTATAATTTATGATATATTGATAATCTTTTAAAAATCGTTTAAACAAAGTTCTATCGCCAAAGACAAATCCTGTGAAATATTTGACATCCGGCTTTTCTGTTTCATAATTTCCCTTTTCGACAAGATCATTTACTTTTGTATAACAGTTAAAAATATAGTCATATTTTTCTTGTGTAATTTCACCTTTAATTTTCTGATATACTTTAAATTTACCATTCATATATTGATTTGAACTATTCATTTTATCATTTGTATATATCGCAAACGCATTTAATAATAATCCAAATATCAAAACCACCAGCATAACCTTGTTTCTAAATATTTTTTTGATTTCAAATTTTACAAGTGCTATCATTGAACATCACCAAAATAATACATATACAAATCTTCTAATCTTGGCTTGATTTGTATTGCAAAGGCGGCTGGTTTTTCATCACTTATAATTTTGATATGCACTTTATCTTCAATCCAATATGCTTCTAATACAGGATATTTGGTCAATAATTCATCAGTATTTTCTTTTACATCTTCAATTTCCCATATTTTATTTTCAATATATTGAAAAACAGTTTCTCTTTTTTCATCTAATATAACTTTGCCTGATTTCAACAATATGATATTCGTTGCGATTAATTCCACATCCGATACGATATGTGTCGCAAAAATCACAATCGTATTTAGCGATATATTTTTTATAACATCACGAAAACGTATTCGTTCTTTTGGATCTAAACCTGCCGTTGGCTCATCAACAATCAATATGCGGGGATGATTGATAATCGCCTGTGCAATTCCTAGTCTCTGTTTCATTCCCCCTGATAAAGCTTTAATTTTCATATTTTTATCATCCCATAAATTTACTTCATGTAATACTTCCGATATTCGCTCTTTTATTATATTTTTCTTTAAACCCTTTAATGTCGCAATATATAATAACATTTCATACACACTGAAATTTTTATAAAAACTAGGATATTGTGGTAAATATCCTAATATTTCATATAGCGATTCCATCTCCATATTTTGATCATCATAATATTTTATAGAACCTTGTTGATAGGTAATAAGTCCAATAATGGAATAAATCAATGTTGTTTTCCCTGCACCATTGGGTCCTAACAATGCATAAATACCATTCTCCATTGAAAGAGAAACATTATCTAAAGCTACTTTATTTTTATACTTCTTCGTAAGATTTTCTATTACAAGTTTCATATGTCCTACCTCACACGCTTTTTATGTTCAAGATGTTTTTTTGGTCAGATCTATCATAAACTGCTTGAAAATACAAACCATATTTATCTGAGTAAAAATCAGTCAAATAATCTAAATATTTATATTTCCCGGAATCATCAAAATCTTTGATATCTTTTCCATCTTTATATATCGAAGATATATAAGTTTTATACTTATTGTCCTCTGTTAGATAAATATCATGTGCAATAAAGATATGCTTACTGCATGGCTTTACATCATATGATGCCGACTTCACTTCATGTTTTTCAAATGTAGTACCATTTAACTCTAATACATAATTTTTAGGCTTATCCGTATCTCGGGTATCTTTTCTATCTGTGACCAAAGCAATATCATTCCCATATTTAAACTGAATATAGTTCAAGATATGATTATCAATCTTACCACTTGATATATTGATTGTCCCATAAGAGCCAACACTTCTTTCCTGCTTATTTGGTATCAGTGTTTGTCCTACGAATGCAATCGTATTATCATCTGTAACAGCCATAGCACTAATCATTGTCAATTCATCAGGTTTCTCATATTCTGTAATGACCTTTTTATCATTTGTTTGAACATCCATTTCCATCAGATTTTGCGTCATATTATTATTTATACTATAATACAGCTTTTTGCCATCTTTACTTAAAGCCATAGGGTTGTTGTAATAAGACTGCCTTTGATCTGCACTATTTGGCGCATCAATAGTTTGTTTTAAGTTTAAATCATCATCATAAATACTAATATCATCTGTCGTTGAAGTGTAAAACCCATCATTTAAGAAACCGATAAACCCATGAACTCCGTCATATTTTAACGGCGTTTTTGTTTCCGTAAATGTATTAGATTTAAAATCATACTTTCCTGCATAATAATCTCTGCCTTTATTTCCGATTACAAGCATGTCATCTGGGGTTAATTCATAAAATTCAATAATACTATCAAATCTATTTGCAAATTGTGATTGAATGGAAGATATATCGATTCCATCTTTTGACTTTACCGGTTTATCTGCATTTGTATTGATACTTGAACATGAACCAAGTAACAGCATAACAGCTACACAACACAGTACATTTATTTTCCTAAGCATTTGGATTACTTCCTATCATAAGTTTGTCTGATTGTTCAACTGAATTTGTTATATTTTTTGTATTTTTTGGCGCAAACACAACAAAAAAGTTTTTATATTTTTTTATTTGTTTAGGCAGATCTATTGTCATTGAACTGAAATAACCTTTCGTTGTTTCAAAAGAATAGTAACAGTTGTCTGAATCATATGGATGTCCATCCACAAATAAATACATATTATATTCACCATAACCTCCTGTTGCCTTAATCTCAACTTTTTGATCAGGATTTATATAATTTTGTATTTTCTTTCCATTTTGAAATAAACTAATTTGCATTCTAGGCCCCATATCATCTAAGCTCTTTATATTCATTTCCTTTAAATCCGCTTCTGTTACTTGTGTTTTCTTAATATTTTCCATTGCTTTATCTTCGATAGCCGTATACTTGTCATCATCTTTACTTACAACTTTCATTATTGAAGTTGGCAATATGGAATGGTTGACTTTATATTCTTTTAATTTATCTACAGGAATAGGATTTAACACTCCAGCAAATTCTATTGAATGCTCACTTCCTTTATTTATTTTAAATTCCGGAATCTGAATTTTAAAATCTTTTGTTTCTTTATCTTTTAAAGATAAAACATTCATATCCTTAATTTCATCTTCGATTTTATATTTTTGTAAATAACCATCCATAAATACTAAAATACCATAATCAAGATGATTTCCTTTACACTGTACTTCAAATGTAAAATCATGTAAATCTAATAAGTTAAAATCACCTTTATGATGATCTTTCATACCTAGACTAACATTATATAATAACTTTGTTTTATTTGAATCTTCCTGTTTTGTATTTATCTGATTAGGTTTAGAATCTGTTTTACTAGAACATCCTGTTAAAGCTAAAATAAGCGTAAATACCATTAATATAATTTTTTTCATTTTTTCCACACTCTTTCTATAAAATAATGAAAAGGCTGGATTTTATCCGGTCTTTTCAAATGATGTTTTAGGCTTGTGTTTCAGTGTAAAAGGCACCCGAATCGGTATCTCTAAATTCATGTGTACCGAAAGCTAAACATGTATTGTTGTAGATGCTAGCACGTTGTGATTGTAAGAAATCCCAATCATAGTGATAACTAGTACCACTATGTCCAAGACCTCCTGAGTTATAATACACGTTACCTGAATTAGCATCTTCAACAGTTAATCTTACGCCAACAAAATTGACATTAGCTTCAATCCACTCCTAACTTTATCATTATTCCAACATCACGACCTCTTTTTTAGAAAGTTAAACCTTCTTATGACTACCGCTTCCTTTCCAGTAGAAATCGTTTTATACTTGTACTATAATTGCCAAAACAGCATTTAGCAATAAAATCTACATATGATGCAAAAACCTTACACAAGTGGTAATAGGAAACTATTAAAAAAGCTTATTTTGTGTTATAAAATAAGCTTTTTTATATATTATTGCTTCTGTTGATGTGCTAGATTTTCCTGCATAAAAGTCTTTTTATATCCTCTGGATAAAGGGATGTGCTCATTATTTGTTAAGATGATATCATTTTCCTGAAAACCAGCTACATAATTTAAATCAACAAGAATCGACTTATATGATTGACAAAATGGAAGTCCTTTTAATTCATTCATCCAATATTTCAAAGGATAATTCATTGATATTATTTTACCGTTTTCTAAGTGTAACTGTGTTTTTCTAGGGGATGATATAAATTCTATATAGAGAATATCTTTATAATATATTTTTTTAGTTATATTTCCTTCTGTATAAAGAAAGCCACCACTGAAAAAAATAAAGTCTTTTATGAGTTGTTCTAATTCCATATCAAATTGGTTTTGATTCAATGGATTTAAAAGATATCTATCCATATAAGCTTGATATCCATCAATTTTGTAATGTGAGTAATTCGTGATGAAAGTTAATATGATGTTATGATTTAAATGATGAATCATAGTGCCTATATCAATACTACTTATTTGTTTCAGCTTTATATCAAGAAAAATAATATCTGAATCATATATTTCATTACATAAATCTTCGGTTTTTGAAACTAAGATAATGTTACATTTGACATTTTTTCTCATGAAAAAATTTTCAATATTCTGTTTTAAGTTATTGAAATCATCCTTCTCGTTATAAATCACTATTTTCATTTATATATCACCTTTATTTTTATCGGTTTCATTTGCATTTTAATACTTTTTTTGATATATGTCAAAAAGATGAATCTTTATCGATTCATCTTTCTAATATTATTTCTTCTCTGCTTTTCTTTTTCTATTCACCATGATAACGATAGCACCACCTGATAATATTGCAAGTGTAAACAACATACCAGCTTGTGTATGATCTCCTGTTTCTACATTTTCTGTTTTGTTTCCAGAAGTACCATTTGTACCGTTTTGTCCATTTGTGCCGTTTTGTCCATTTTGTCCATTAGATCCATTCTGACCATTATTATCTGGTTTTTTATTTACTGTCACAAGTTGACGAATTGCCTGATCAAGTTTTGTATATGCTTCATCAATTTCTTTTTGTGTTGCATCTTTTTGATCCATAATCGTCTGTGCGTTTTCAATGGCATTTGCCAGAGCCTTCCAGCTTTCTGCTGTATATGCATTCTTATCTTTGGCGATTGCTTCATTTAATTTTTTAATAAGGGCATCTTTATCAACAGAAACTTCTTCTTTCATGGATAACTTATTCATTGCATCTTGTAATGTTTTTAATGCTTCATCTACTTCAGCCTGGGTAGCATCTTCATTGTTTAATACAGCTTGTGCTGCAGCAAGTGCTTTTTCAAAAGTTTCTACACTTTCTTTTGTATAAATAGAAGTGTCTAATACTTTTGCGTCCAGGATTGCTAAATGTAATGCTGTTTTATTTTCAGCTTTTAATGTTAAGGAAGCTATTGCATCCTGTAAATTTGCAAGTGCTAAATCTACATCATATTGTGTAGCATCTTTATCATCTAATACTGCATTTGCTTTTTCAAGTTTCTTCATCACATTTGCATAGCTTTCAGATGTATAAATATCTTTATTTAAATCTTTTGCGATTGTAACTTCTTTTTCAAGTGAAGCCTTGATTACAGTTACTTCTTCAGGTGCAATTTCTCTTGGTGTTGTTAAACGAAGTTCTGCCGCAGAAGCAAATTGATTTGGTTGCTTTCCACCAGATGATTCTACCTTCAAACGTACATTAGTTACATTTTTGATTGCATCAAATGAGAACTTCTGCCATCCTTCTTTTGTTTCAAATACACCAGATTTTTCCACAACATTCTTTGTGCCATCTTCTTGTGTAATGATTAATTTAAAGTCTTTGATTGCGCCGTTGCCAGTTCCACCAGGTCTTGCCATATAGCGTAAACCATCAATTGTTGTTGGTTCTTTAAAGTCAAACTGCATCCATGCATTATCCAGATTAGTTTCACCCCAATTGGTATGCCAGTAAGTACTTGGATCATTATCACTTGCGTATTCTTTTGGTCCTTCACTGCCTTGATCTGGCTGTTCACTACCAACACTTACCTCATATGCATTTGTGTCAATATCATAAGCATCTGTGAATTCATTTCCAGGTGCACTTTGCATATAATTGTCTAATGCGCGAAGCATCATATATGCTTTCGCATAATCTTCTTCTGTCACAACATCTTTATTTAACAGTACTTTTGCCTGTGTTAATGTTGTTTGATAAATCTTCCATGCTTCATTACTGAAATCTTTTTGCTGATATTTATGTTCAACTTCATCAAGCTTATTTTGTGCTTCTTCTTTGGTAAACGTTTCTTTTACTTTTTCTACGCTTAGATTATCCAGAATAAAGTCTTTATATCCACCGAAATTTTCTTCTGCACTAGAGCTTACATTTTGTGTATCTGCTGCTTTATCAGTAGAATAGATACCAAACCAGGAAGTTCCATCTAATGCTCCTGTTAATTCAAATTCATAAGTAGAAGTTGTTCCTAATGCTTTCTTTAATGGCTGTAAATCAATATTTCCAGTGCCAAATTCTCCATGACCGATTGCGACAGCATATGTACCATCACTACCTGCCTGATAATCAAAGCTAATCTTATAGGTAACACCTGGTTCAAAACGTACGTTTTGTGGAATTGTCTGATAAATCAAAGTATTATATTCAGATAACCCATTGATCTTTACAGACCAGTTGCCATCTAATACATCATCTATCTTCTTTACATCCCAGCCAGCTTGTGTATATGGTGCATTTTTTTCAGATAAGTGAATATGATTGTCCTCTACATTTTCACTACCTCCAATTACAAATGGATAAATACCCTGTGCGTTGTTTTCAAAATCATTTGTAAAGGATACAAGTTTTCCATTTTCATCTACTTTAATATTCTTTGAAGAATTTTCTACGACACGAATATCATCAAAATATGTATCGCCTTCACTGCCTGCATGTTGAAGTGTCAATTCTACCTTACTGCCATCTTTTGGTGCTGTAAAGAATACATACATGTTCTGGAAATAGCTGTTTCCATCAACAGTTGAAGAATTCGTATTATGCGTATATGCTTTTACATAGTTTTTCGCAATACTTTCTTCTGTATAGTTGCTGGTTAGTACTTTGCCGTTTGCGGTAATCGTTGCACTTGCTTTTCCTGCGCTACGATTATCTACACCAACATATAATGCGTAATCTTTGCCAGGTTCTAAATCTGTTAATGTCTGTGTAGTAGAAACTTCACCAGATAGCTTTAACATTGGATTGCTGTGCTGGCTCTTTGCGATTGTTGCTTCTCCATCACCTGTAATCTTCCAGTTTTCTTTCAAGCTTTCTAAGCCACCATTGAAGCTAGCATCTACGATATGCATGCCTTCACTCCACTTCACATTGATTTGGCTTTCTTCGCCTTTACATACAACATAAGGTGTCTGTGCTTGGGCTTCAAGTGTGATTTTGCCATCAATGACATCAACTTGTTTTTCTTCCTGTTTCCCTTGATCAGTTAATTTATAAACTGTTACATTGCTTAAAGATTTCCAGTTTTCTGGTAATTCCCAACTTGTTGTACCACCTTTGGTATTCCAGTGATATAGTTTTTCATTATTGCTTTCCACAAATTCACCGCTTTGTGCATCCCATAGCCATGGTAATAAATAGCTTTCATTTCCACTATTCTGATTTCTACCATCACCTGGTGTTACACTTCCCTGTGCCACAACTTTACCATTGAATGTCATGGTACGATAACGATAATCTGCACTGCTTTGATCATTTGATTTTCTAGCTAATACAAGTGTATTCCCTTTATCATCCTGTAAGGTGATTTGTTCATTTCCATTGTTAATATCCCGATCTTGTACAGATGTATGATCTAATGGATTATTCACCCAGCTGGATACTTTAAAGTGCTGGATAAATTTTGTGGATAAATCATGGGTATATAGATTTTTGATATATGCATCATAATCATTTCTTCCCTGCCATCCTTCAAAATCTTTCATATTGTAGCCACCAAGAAGTGGAGCATTTGCGGCACCGCCATAACTTGGGAAATCACCAACCCAGCTATCCTTTTGATGGTTTCTTAAGAAACGCATTACCTGAGAGTTTTCACCTTTTGATGTAGAATCACCATATGTTAAATCGGCAGCCCAGTGCTGGAATGTAGAATCATATTCATTACCTGATCCCCATTCAGTTGTCATACGCCATCCATTATCATTGATCATTTTTGACATCTTACGTGTTTCCCATGAATCTTCAACATCACCTGATGTCAGGTTTCCCCATACATCCAGATAGATAAAGTCCATGTTATCGCCGACTTTTGATTTAAGATCCGCAAAACGTTTTTCTCTTGAACCACTTGCTAAATCGTAAATACCATCAATACCGATACCCTGATCTAACCAGTTCCAGCCATATCTTAAACTGCCATCGCTCTTTCTTCTTACCAGATTTTCATTAAAGGCTTTCGCTTCCGGATACATTTCAGAAGCATTCACATGAACACCAAAACGTGCACCATATGCTTTTCCTTTTTCCATCAGGGTGTTCATATCTTGAGCACCACCTATACGTTTTCCAATATCGCCATAATCAGGATGTCCAGAATCATGTCCTTCATTACCATAACCTTTTAATAAGACAGACTGTCCTAATCCATCAGTATGTAAAGCAACACGTTTTACATTATCCAATGTTGTAAGGAATGGGTTTTGTGCCTGTCCACCAAAGTTCATCGCAATACGCCATGCCACAAGTTCTGGTACTTCTTCACTCTTGTATGGATTATTCATGATTTCTCTGAATGCAATGGCACCATCCTGCCAGTTTACTTTTTGATCATTATTTGAATCACCAGTAATGGTAATTGCCATCTTTGGCATTTCTGTTTCATTTACCTGATAATTGTTTCCTTTAGAATCAGATACAACACGATGATAATACCAAGGTGCACTAGCTAGTCCCAATGATTTATATGTACCTTCATCACTTGTTGTTGCTAAGATTCTTGTATTCTGACTGCCACCATATACTGGTGCTGCCACAGCACGGCCTTCATGTTCTGAATTACTCCACATGCCGGCACTTAATTCATTATTTGATATGAATGCATACATATAATCACGATTTTTAATATCCTCCATATCACTTGTGATATTAAAGTTTTCATCTCCGGTTTTATTAGTATTACTAGACATAACTGCGCCAGTAAAGTTTGCGCCCTCTTGATTGCTGCGCATAGATACTAAGCTGTGATCTGGAATTGCGATCGTTTGTATAGGATAATCTGCTTCACTTAAATTGTTTTGAATATCTGTGATTTCAAAGAATAATTTATTAGCTTCTACACGTATTTTTGCGCTCACAACTGCATCGATATGTTTTTCTTCATTCTTTACATTCATTGTATATGTAGCGGAAACATCACCTTTTACTAGCGTAACATCTTTATCTGATAATGCCACATCCACACCATTGATCGTAACAGTATTGATTCTTTGTGTCTGTCCATACATCACTTTATCCTTCATGGATCCTGAAGTCATGGTATATTTACGAACAGCTGGGAAGTTTTCATACAATTCTACAGCCATATCTCCAGTTTCTAACTGGAATGTTTTAGCGGCTACTTCTTTTGCGACCTGAATAGGGGCGCTGAATGTATAATTTTCATCTTTGATTTCAATTGTTCTGATTTCTTTCTGATAATCTTCTTTAGTGACAACCACATCATATTTTCCATTGATAAATTTATCTTCAAATACAAATTCACCATTTTCGTTGGTTGTTTGTTTTTCTTTACCAATTGTAACACTTGCATTTTCAATTGGCTGATTATCTTCATCTACAACTTTTCCTGAAATCGCATAAGTATTAATCACTACACTTTGTCCAGTATATTCCATATTCTGCATATAGATATCACTTACTTGACTTCCAAAAGAACCAGCTTTGATTCCAATTTTCCCTGACAAGTCCATGTCAGAATAATCTACTGCTTCAGGAAATACTTCATTGTTATTTACGATTAAACTTACTTTTTTATCAGCTGTCCATTCCATTTTCACAGTAACTTCTTCACCTTTATTAGGTGCAGCAACACGTCCACCTGTATACCAGGCGCCATCGCCATCTTTATATTTTTGCCAGAACCATCCACCAGCATCATACCCTAAGAATAAGCCATTGCCTGGATCTTTGTATCCAAGATAAAAACCAAAACGAGTACTTCCTGCATCACTGCCAGCTTTTAACTTTGTGCTAAAATAGCCTGGTTTTGAAAAATCAAAAGTTTCCCCATTAACAAATACAGCTGGATAACCATTTTTATCGCCTGCACTATTTCCATTCTTTTCAGATGAAACCATGTGCAGCCAACCATCATTTATTTCACATGTTTCTCCACCTTTTTGAGTCGCCTCATCAATTTTCCAATTTGCGTAAATCCCGTCTTTTTCCTCCGCAGTCAGATTTCCCTGCGCTTTTGTTTCCTGTAAACCTTCTGCCATAATGTTGACCAATGAATTTGGCACAACAGATGTCATGGTAACACCCAGCGAAACAATCACTTTCATTCCTTTTTTCACTACGAAATATCCTCCTTGTTTCTTAACTTATGAAAAACATGGATATCATAAGTTCACTACGTTCATAATTTTCATGTTTCTCATGCATACGTTTCGTACGCCAACTATGATACATTGAAAGCGCTTAATCTGTACATATTGATTATTGCTTTCGTTTTTATACATATTGTTATGAAAATTGCGTCATATACATAGCAAGATATATAAAAAATAAATAAACATTTCACTAAAACAGCAATATATGTGATATTTTATTTTGCTTTCTTTTCTTCGATGATAATTAGCATATAAGCCTTTAATATAGACTTTACCAATTCATTATCATAGTGAAGCAAACACATAAAAAAACGATGATATATCATCATCGCAAGATATAAATAATTTTACTTTAGATATCTAAAAAACGTAATATATAAAATATATTAATAATACAAAATACTATAAAATATTCACAATATTTATAAAACCATTTAAAGGACTTTTTTATTTTTTTTGATAAATATGACACAGGATGTCAGTAAAACTATGATATCGTAAAGTCAAAAGAAAGGATAACTTACCTATGAAACGTCCAAAACTAACAAAAGATATGGATAGCACTGTATTTTTAAACTATTATTACCTGAAAGATGAGCTGGTTGCTTTTTGTCGTAGTCAAAAACTATCTACATCAGGAAATAAAACAGAACTAACAAATCGCATTGTATACTACCTTCATACTGGAAAAAATCTCTCTTCACAAAGTGAGAAAAAAAGGAAAATATCAAATGATCCCATCTCCTTGGATACCCTAATTGAAACAGATTTTGTTTGTTCACAGAAACACAGAGCATTTTTTAAACGATATATTCCCTCATTTTCTTTCAATGTACCTTTTCAAAATTGGTTAAAAACAAATGCCGGTAAAACGTATCAGGACGCTCTTCTTGCTTATGATGCGATTCTCTATGATAAGAAGCATCATAAAAGCAAGATTGATTCTCAATTTGAATATAACACCTATATCCGTGATTTCTTTGCGAATCAAAATGATAAAACATTAAAAGATGCTATCACATGTTGGAACTATAAGAAATCATTACCTGGACATCACCGCTATGAAGCTGATGATTTAAAGGCTTTAAATGATTAAAAAACTGCACTTTATATGCAGTTTTTTAATTGGATATTATTGATTGATAACTTCATTCTTGAAGGCTGTTAATTCTTCCATGGTTGCCATGGCATCAATTGCGCCTTCTTTCGTTGTGGTATGTGCAGCGTAGAGATTCGCAAACATTAAAAAACTTTCTAACTGATTGGCAGATACTTTTGTTAAATCCATACAGTCATTGGCTAACAATTGATATAAGAATGCCCCAATAAAGGAATCTCCGGCACCTGTTGTATCAAATACATTGACCTTATATCCACCAGCCATTACCTTAGATCCATCTTTACGATACATTGCGGCACCATCTTTTCCCATTGTATAAATTAAGTACTGACAACGATCCTTAAAGAAGAAATCCAAAGCATCTTCTATGTTGGTATAGCCACTGATAAATTCTAATTCCTCATCAGATATCTTGATGATATCCGCATATGGCAGAAATTCTAATATAGCGTTTCTACAGTTTTCTTCACTGTCCCAAAGATTCAAACGAACATTTGGATCAAAGCTTACCAGTACATTCTGGGATAATGCCATATTGATTAATTTTTTATGACTTTCCTTCATTGGACTTTCCACAAGATCCACACTACAGAAATGCAAGATTCCACAATCTTTTAATGCATCTTCTTTCACATCTTCCGGCTTTAAGTTCTTATCTGCACAATCTCTACGATAGAATAAGAAATCACGGTTACCATCAGATGCAAGAGATACAAAGGCAAGTGCTGTATCCGCATCATTTGTACGCATGATATCACTTGTATCTAATCCAACATTCTGAAATACCTCCATAATATGATCACCAAAGGCATCATTACCAAGCTGTGTTATAAATTTTGCTTTTCCACCAAGTCTGGCGACACTTGCGGCTACATTTGCCGGTGCACCACCAGCTACCCGTTTAAAACGTACGACGTCTTTTAAACGCTGGCCTTTTTTTTCAGGAATAAAATCAATCAATGCTTCTCCGATTGCACATAACTTTTTCATCTTCATACCCTCATTTCGTTTCGATTTGAATTTTGCCTAATTCATAGAAATGTACATTTCCATCCATGGCAGTTTCCATAAAGCGGATCTGATTATCCTCATGTGTGGTATAAACACGGGAAGTAAAGACAATTGCCCCATCATTCACAAAGATTTCAAGTGAAGATGTATCTGCATATACCAATATATTTTTGATATCCTCCACTTCCACATATCGTTTATCTCTGCCATATCCACAGGCATCAAATGATAAACATAACAGGTGTTTTTCTATATCGTAGGATAAACAGGCTCCTTTTCTTAATTGTAGCACAAAGTTATCCTGCTTCTCAATATCGATTGCCATTTCATAGCGATCAGCTAATAATTCTAAATCATTAAATGCTTTTACAGTAGATGTATAAGAAGAAGTGCGTAACTGATGCAGTTCTTCAACTGGTGTCTGATAGATTACACCATTTTTGCTTGTAAGTACACGTGGCAGTGTTAAGGCATGCTGCCAGCCATTTTCTGTTGTTGGATTGGTATAATCAATATCTGGTAAACCCATCCACCCAATCAGTATTCTTCTCCCTTTTTCATCCTCAAAACTTTGAGGCGCATAGAAATCAAATCCATAATCTAATTCACAGAAATCTTTCATGGTATATGTTTCATTTTCAAAATCAACATGCATTGGAAAATATCCACACTGATATATATTTTGATAATGATAACCCTTTTGTGACAGTCCCTGTGGACAGGTGATCAGAAACTGATCTCCATCTAAATCAAATAAATCCGGACATTCCCACATATAACCAAAGTTTTCTTTTTCAAAACGCATTTTATAAGACCAGTCTTTTAAATTCCTGCTTTCAAATACAAGGACACATCCATGAGATGCTAGATCTCTTGCGCCTAATACCATATAATATGCATCCTTTTGTTTATAGATTTTAGGATCACGTACATGGCAGCTCATATCTTGAGGATAATCGCTGTTTGTCATCAGCCATTCTTTATCTGATAAATGAATGCCATCTTTACTTTCCACATGAATCAGATTCTGTTCTCTTCCTGCATTTATAAAATCATAATCCTGATCCATTAATTTTACATTACCGGTATAAAAATAGTGAATGGTATCATCTTCGATGAAAGCAGAGCCGGAATAGGCTCCACGTTCATCACATCTGCTGTCTGGAAACAGAACTGGCTCTTCCTGTTTAAAGTGCAACAGATCTTTGCTTGTCATATGTCCCCAAAGCTTTGTTTTTCCTTCCACATCAAAGGGGGAGTATTGATAATAGATATGATAGGTACCATGATATTGGCATAAACCATTAGGATCATTTACCCATCCACTATCTGGCATGATATGATAACCCAGATGCCATGGATCATTTGCGACCTTATTTCTTAATGCTTCATGTTGTTTATATAACGCTTCATATTCAGCTTTATTCATTGCTAAATCTTTATTTAACAATTCTGAATGCTTCCTCTCCATGTTCTACATTTCCTTTCGCATTAATTTCTATATGCTGCCCTTCGCTTAGATTAGTCACAACCACTGGTGTTTCTACAGAGAAACCTTCATTCTTTACTGCTTCAATATCAAAGGATAACATCAATGTACCTTTTGTAATTTCACTACCTTGTTCTACATAAGTTGTAAAATGTTTTCCATCTAATTGTACAGTATCAATACCACAGTGAATCAATAGAGATACACCAGATGTTGTTGTAATACCGATTGCATGTTTTGTTGGGAATACGAATTCTACTTTACAATCTTCAGGTGCGTATACTTTTCCATCTTTTGGTGTCACAACGATACCATCACCCATGGTTTTCTGAGCAAATACAGGATCACTGCTTTCACTCACTGGTTTTACATCACCATCTAATGGTAAAGCAACACTTACGTTTTCCATAGATACTTCTTTTACTTCTTCTTTTGTTTCTTCTTCAGGCAGGCTGATCTGTTCATTTGTTCCTGCGATTGCTGCCTGTTTTGCGGCATCACGTTTTCCTAATACCAATGTTAATACAAATGCAATGACCATAGAAATAATCAAACCGATAGCAAAATCTAACCAGTGACTTGGATGTACGGAAATAAAGCCTGGAATACCAGCAGCACCTAATGCAATTGCCAACGTTTTTGTAAATGCAATCCATGCACTACCACATGCACTACCGATACATGCTGCGATAAATGGATAACGAAGTTTTAAGTTTACACCGAACATAGCTGGTTCTGTAATACCTAATAATGCAGAGATACCAGATGCAGAACATAATGATTTAATTTTTTCGTTCTTAGTAATCAATAATACGGCAAGTACTGCAGCACCCTGTGCAACATTACTCATAGATGCTGTTACGAAGATAAAGCTTCCACCAGTTGTAGCAGCGTCAGCAATCAACTGTGTTTCTATTGCGATAAAGCTGTGGTGCATACCTGTAATAACGATAGGTGCATAGAAGCCACCAAAGATGGCACCACCAACAAAGCCCAATGTATTATATACCCATGTAATACCAGCTGAGATTCCATCACCTAAACTACGCATTGCAGGACCTACAAATAAGAATGTTAAGAAGCCTGTGATAATGATAGCAAGTAATGGTGTTGTTAAGTTATCTAACCAGCTTGGTGTAATCTTGTGTAATTTCTTTTCAATGGTAGCTAAAATCCAAGATACTAATAATACTGGAAGTACTGTTCCCTGATAACCAATTGCCGGAATACTTAATCCAAACAGATCCCATACAGGCGCTGTAAATTCAGGTTTACCTAAGTTATAAGCATTTAACAGATCAGGATGAACCATGATCATACCCATAGCAGCACCTAGGAATGGATTTCCTCCAAATTTCTTTGTAGCACTAAATCCAATCAATACTGGCAAGAATGTAAATGGTGCATTAGAGAATGTATTTAACATAGTAGCTAATCCACTAAATTGAGGATACATCTGAATCAAAGATGTTTCTCCGCCATTAAAGAATGGAGCACTTAATACATTGTATAATCCCATCAATAAACCACCGGCAACAATTGCTGGAATAATTGGTACGAAAATATCACTTAACAGTTTTACAGCACGCTGTACATAGTGTCCGCTTTGTTTTGGTTCTTCTTTCGCTGGACCCTCCTGTCCACTGTTTCCAAGTACGTTGTTAACTTCATCGCATACCTGATTTACAGTTCCTGCGCCAATAATGATTTGATACTGTCCATTAGTTGAGAATGTTCCCTTTACAATATCCATAGCATCTAAAGCTTTTTCATCGACTTTAGATTCATCCTGTAATACGAAACGTAGACGAGTAGCACAGTGTGCAACAGAGTTGATGTTAGATTTCCCTCCAACCGCTTGAACGATTGCTTTGGCATCATTTGTGTAATTCATAAGAAATTCCTCCTTTTTTCTTTGTGGTACCGGTTCCTTACAATTAGAGTATAAAGCGGTTACAGTCATTTGTCAACACTTTGTTTAAAATATTTTAATAAAAGGTTTATTCGTTATGATATACATTGTGGTATCGGTATTACAAATTATTTCATATTTGTTTAAAACATAAAAAAAAACACTGATGGTATGCATCAGCCATACTTTATCCAGTGCTTTTCTATAATAATTATAAAAAGCATCCTTAAGATGCTTTCTTTCTTGCTTTCTTTACTTTATACAACTGATAATCTGCTTCTTTCAATAAGGCTTCAACATCCTTTTGTGGCGTAGCCTGATAGGCATGCCCATAAGAAACGCTGAGAATATCTTCGATTGGAGAAGCGTGGTGTGCAATTTGTTTACCTCTGAAATCTGTTTTGACATGATTCAAGAAGTCTAGTACAGTATCTTCACTTACATTGATAAAGATTACCACAAATTCATCTCCACCATAGCGAAATGGCAAGATATCTTCTTGCGCATATCGAATCAAAGTCTTGCCAAATTCAATCAGTGCCTGATCTCCCATCTGATGACCATAGCGATCATTATATTCTTTAAAATAATCGATATCCAACATCGCAAATGCTAAAGATTTTGCTTTTTGCACTCTTTCATTCTTTAACATATGATTGAAACTTCGTCGATTGGCAGTACTTGTTAAATCATCGATATTCATCATATATTCTAACTGTTCGTTTTCTTTCTTTAGATCATTTTGTTTTTCCTTTGCACGATGTAATTCAATTTTCGTATATAAACCTGCACTGTATGTTGCCTGCTCCATATCTTCTATCGCCATGGTGATATGATAAAAACGCTCATAGGCCTCAATCAGTTCATCATGCAAATCAAATATTTTACAATACTTGATCATCAGCTTATGTATTTCCCTTAATGCCTTTACATCCTCATCTTCATTTACTTCTAAGAGAATTTCCAGACATCTTGCAGCATAGTCTTTATTTTTCAATACAAGGAAGTCCATACAGATATTTATAAAAAGTTGATATACCAGCAACAGATCTTCCATTTCTTTTTCCATTTCAAATAAAGCATCACTTTTCTGATAGAATATATCCAACTGATGATCAGAAAGCGCCCCAACAGCTTCACTGTATAAACGCATAAACTGCATACCTGGTGTGTAGTACTGTTGATCAATTTCATCAAATGCTTTTAAATAATTATGTAAATCATCTATGCGATGACTTCGATGACAACAATGGCACAGATTGGTTAATGCGACTGCTTTGGAATATCCATTCTTATCACTGCCTTTTAAAACAGCATAACTCTTTTTATAATAATGCAGCGCTTTTTCAAAATCTTTCTTTCCTTCAAAACAATCCGCAATATTGTTATAGGCGGCTGCCATAAATGCTATATTTTGTTGCTCCTCTGCCATCGTTAAAGATTTCAGATAATCATCCATTGCGCTAAATTCATCATTGATAGAACAATAAAACATTCCTAGATAATTATATATTCTGACAAGCAGGTCCTGATAATTCATCGTTTCACCTAAGGTTTTGGCACGATTCAGATATAAGATACAGGAATCATTATTACGCATTGCCAGATAATAATCGCCTAAAAAGGTATAAGAAAACGCCAGCGCATAGCTGTCATTTTCTAATTTGGCTTTCTCTGTCAAGGTATAGCATAACTCCTTTTCAAGTTTTAAATCATACATGCGCACCTTTAGTATCATTTGCTCGATTTCTTCTATGCTTTTTTGTTCATATTGTACATCTGCCATGTTATCCCCCCTATCCTTTTACATTTCTTTAATACTATCTCCCTGTAATAGCTCATAACCAACAATTTGTACCTTTGGTACAGGTTCTTCTTTTAAAAGCTTACTCATGGTTTCTGCTGCGATATAACCGGCTGTATCACTGTCATAACGTATTGTGGTAAGTTTTGGTGTTAATAATGAACTGATTTCATATCCACCAAATCCCACTAGTGATATATCTTCGGGTATTCGTAAACCTTTTTCCTGTATTGCTTTATATGCGCCAAATGCCAGACGATCTGTCGCCGCAATGATCATATCTGGAATGCGTTTCATCAATAATTTTTTTACTTTTTCATAAGCAACATCAAAGCTGAAATCTGCATGCAGCAATTCTATTTTTGTAACACCTTTATGCTTTAATCCATCTAAAATGCCGTTTTTTCTTTCTACACCAACTGCCTGATCACTTTCCATCACACCAATATACACAATATCTCGATGCCCTTTTTCAGCTGCTAATTCGCCAACTTTAATACCAGCATGATAATCATCATATAGAATAGAGATACCATCTTTAAATTTTTGTCCAACAAACACAACAGGCAGATCCATTTTTTTCACTAGCGCACAATGTGCTTCACTTACCTGTGTCGCAATCAAAATGATACCATCTACATTCATACGCCATAGACTTTCCATATATTTCAGTTCCAGCTTTTCATCATGATCCGTATTGATCACCAGGGACATATAATTTTCTTTGCGTAGATAATCGTCAATTGCCATCATTGTACGGGAAGTAACTGTTGAATCAAGACATGGCGCTATCACACCGATGATACGGCTTTGTTTCGCTTTTAAACTTTGCGCAAAAGCATTAGGTTCATAATTATATTTTTCAATAATGCTTTTTATTTTTTCTCTTGTTTCATCCTTTACATATCCGCCGTTAAAATAACGGGAAACGGTGCTTTTTGTAACACCGCTCATATCAGCGATATCCTGCATCGTCATTTTTTTCTTCATACTAAAACCATCCTTCTCACGTAAGTTCATTATATGACAACTCTGCAACTTTTACAAACCTATTTTTGTAGCATATCCTACAAAATCGTGTTACACTATGAATCATATGGAGGTCATATCTATGTATACTTTTGAATTTCTTAAAGAACATGAATTATCTAATGTTATTGATATTATCAGCCAGCGTATTCAATGGATGGATGAAAAAGGTATGAAACAGTGGAATCAGGGAGATTATCTGTCTTTTTATTCTTCAGACTATTTTTTGAAGCATCTTCAGAAGCAAGAAATACTGGGTATGAAAGAGGATGGACAAATTATTGGCATCGTTGGCTTTTTTCATGATGATGAGCGCTGGGATCATGATGATGCCTATATGTATTTACATCATCTTGCGACTTTACCATCTTATCATGGTGTCGGTGCCTTATTTGTGAAAGCTTGTGAAGATATCGCAAAACAGATGGGAAAAAGAGGTATACGCTTAGATTGTCAGAAAGGCAATGATGCTATTCATCGCTTTTATGATGATATGGGATATATTAGCAAAGGTGAATTCACCTCGGGTGAATATATCGGTATTCGTAAAGAAAAATTATTAGGATAGTGAACTACTTCCAGCTATAGAGCAGGGAGCTTCTGACTTATCCATTATTTGTACAAGCTAGAATTTTTTGTATCTATATCTACTCGTGTTTACGATTAGATACACATAACTGGTATGTTCACTGTACCTCTATACCATCGATCTCTGAGTTTTGGCTTACATGGATATACTTTTCTTATGATATTGCTTGCGCCATTGATATCTGCATTCATTAAGATACCTTCTTTACTTCTGTACAAGCTTCGTTTTATTCGTTTCCCACTAAATGTATATTCTTTTTTTCTTCGCCATAACAAGGCATATCAACGATCTTTCTTGATTTCTTATGCATGAAATCATCCATTTAATTGTTGCATCTTCTTGTTTCTCGTTTCATTCTTTTCGTTCTGATATGAGTATCACTTGGAAATCCATACTACTTTACTATTTTAGGGTATTGGACATAACAACCTTTCTTATCTTTCTTCTTTTATGTCTTTTTATCATATTTTCGTATTTCATTTAATTAAACAATCAATGACACCATTAAGATCATTGATTACTTCTACTTCATTAGGAAACCTATCCTGCGGAGATTTGATAGCACCACTATAAGCATTACGGATATAATATATTCCAATAGATGAGTCACATACAGAAATGATTCATAGAACGCATGATTAGGCTTTATAATACAGTGAAAGACACGGTAATTCTTATCATCATCTTTATTCATATAGCCACTTCCTTTCTATTTCATAATTAAGCTAATAATAGTACAAAAAAGGGGGAAATGCTTACAAAAATTAGTGGAATATTGTGATAAAAACAAGTAGAAAGAAAAGACAAGAACTTTTCATATTGCTGCATTCACGCCCAAAGGGTGCACAGCGTGTATTCCAACTTACTTGTTGTCGTTGAAGTCGGAGTCTTCTGCCTGTTTTTGGATAAATAAAAATTTTGTATACTGCATCAGTTCGCTGATGCTTTTTTCATACCAGTTATCATGAATATTCGCTTCATCGATGCAACAAACATGATAAATAAGCCCTCTTGCCATCGTTAATATTTTCATTGCCATATTTTTACTTTTATTAATGTCCAATATTATTTTATCAATTTCTTCATATAAACGAATGAAAACAGGGCGTTCTTCACTAAAGAAATATGGGTCATAATATTTAATATGACAGATATATAATTGTTTAATAGAACGTATATCATGTAATGTTACCATATGTACATATATATCCATGATTTTTTCAATATTAGATATTGCATCTTCTTTTAACTCTAAAGATTCAAAAATTTCATCTGCCTTTCGATAACAATATAACACAGCTGCTTCTTTACATGGAAAATACAGGTAAAAGGTCCCAATAGATATTTGGGCATTTTTACATATCTCTCTAATATTGATATCTGTGATATCTTTTTGTTTCATAAGTTCTTCTATTGTATATAGAATTTTTTCCTTAGTCCGTTCTGATTTCTTTTTATCCATATGTTTTCCTCGTTTCAATACTGTTATTTTACACGCAGATACTTTACAAAGCAAGTGTTGACAACTATCCGTGTAAGCGGTATCATATATTTATGAACACGTTCATTTTTTAGGAGGACATGAAATGAAAAAAGAGTATGAAGCGTTATTCACACCTTTACGTATTGGCAATGTAGAAATACGTAATCGTTTTGCTATGGGTCCAATGGCTATGGGACAGTTGACAGAGCATTGGGCATATGCTCAGGAATCTATTGATTACTTCAAAGAAAGAGCAAAAGGTGGTACAGGTCTGATCATTACTGGCGCAAACTTTATTGAAAATCGAATTGAAAA
Source organism: Absiella sp. AM09-50 (assembly GCF_003433845.1). Taxonomy (NCBI): domain Bacteria; kingdom Bacillati; phylum Bacillota; class Erysipelotrichia; order Erysipelotrichales; family Erysipelotrichaceae; genus Amedibacterium; species Absiella sp. AM09-50. The sequence goes on along the minus strand of NZ_QVFI01000012.1, from coordinate 21,480 downwards.
GCATCGTAAAGCCAGCTTTCCTTGCCCATTAGAAGATCCAGGCGAATACATGACACAATTGAAAAAGATGAGTGATGGTATTCATAGCTATGGTTCTAAACTATTTGTGCAGTTAACAGCTGGGTTAGGCAGAAGTGCAATTCCTGCCATGATTTTGGATAATACATTTGTAGCACCTAGTGAAACCACAAATCGCTGGGATCCATCTATTAAACATCGAGCATTAACAACAGAAGAAGTTTATGAATTAATCAAAGACTTTGCGACTTGCGCAATGCTTGCGAAAATGGGTGGTGCTGATGGCATTGAAGTTCATGCAGTACACGAAGGATATCTTCTGGATAATTTCACAATGGAAATGTTTAATCAGCGTAATGATGAGTTTGGAAAGGATATGATGGGCAGACTTCGTTTCCCACTGGCTATTTTAAAAGCTGTAAAGAAAGCCTGTGGAGAAGATTTTCCTGTCATTTTGCGTTTCTCTTTAAAAAGTTTTATCCGTTCAGAGCGTCATGGTATTTTACCTGGTGAAGATTATCCGGAAATGGGTAGAGATATTAAAGAAGGACTCCAATTTGCAAAAATCTTAACTGAAGCAGGTTATGATGCATTAAATGTTGACGCAGGAAGTTATGATGCCTGGTATTGGGCACATCCACCATTTTTCCATGAAAGAGGATTATATCTACCATTTGCCCAAAAGGTAAAAGAAGTCGTGGATGTACCTGTATTAACAGCTGGACGTATGGGATATCCAGAATTAGCTGCAAAGGCAGTTAATGAAAATTTATGTGATATGGTTGTATTGGGTAGACCTTTATTAGCAGATCCAGATTTTGTCAATAAGATGCGTTTAGATAAAGAAGCAGATATCCGTCCTTGTTTATCTTGTCATGATGGATGTTTTGGCAGAGCACATCAGATGCGTTTAATGTCATGTGCTGTCAATCCTAGATGCAATCGTGAACGTGAAACAGCATTTACAAAAGCAGAAGAGAAGAAATCCATATTAATCATTGGTGGAGGTCCAGCTGGAATGGAAGCTGCACGTGTCAGTGCCCTTCGTGGACATGATGTTACCCTTGTGGAAAAAGAAGATCATTTAGGTGGCATGTATACATGGGCAAGTGTACCAGAGTTTAAGGATGATGGAAAATTGTTGATTAAATGGTATGAACATCAAATGAAAGAATTGAATGTTCATGTCAGCTTAAAAGATGAAATCAAAGCAGATGATTTACGTATCAAAGATGTAGATGTGGTGATATGTGCTACTGGAAGTCATGCTTTCCTGCCTCCAATAGAAGGCTTGAATAATGCATATACAGCAGTTGATGTATTAAAAGGTGAAAAGCATATTGACAAACATGCAGTTATCATTGGTGGAGGTCTTGTTGGCTGTGAATTAGCCATCTGGCTTGCACAGCAAGGCAAGAAAACAACCATCGTGGAAATGGCAGATAAACTAATGTCTACAGGTGCTCCTGCAGATATGAATATTCAAATGATTATGGAACTGTTAGAACACTATCATACAGATATCCATCTAAATGCAAAATTAACAAAAGTAGAAGAAGGTAAAATATTCGTGAATGAAAATGGTGAAACAAAGGAAATTGAGGCACCTTCTGTAATTATTGCTCTGGGTTATCGCAGTGAAAATTCTTTGTATCATAACATTATGACAATAGCCAAAGATATTTATAATATCGGGGACAGCTCTCATCCGAAAGATATCATGGAAGGTATCTGGGATGCCTATGAGCTTTGTTCACACCTATAAAACACATTCTATTGAATGTGTTTTTTCTTGCTTTTCCTTATAGAAACACTTATCATAAAAGAAATGAGGTGGAAAACATATGGAAAATATTCATACTTATATCAAATGGCGTGGGGATCTGCCATTTTCTAAAGTCCCTTTCAATGAAGCAGATAATCTTGCTTTCTGCTGTTTATCCTATATACGATTTCAAGGTGTCTTTGCATTGACGCATAAAAAATCAATAACGATCAGGGAAGCATATGAAAAATTTATGACATTAGAAAATCAGATGTATCGAACAGAAGATGATTTGGTTTTATTTGAGTTAATGGCACATAGTGTTCGTTACCAAAATGTAAAAATACATGCCTATGTTGATCATATTGATGAACAACTGCAAAAGCAGTTCTCTGCATTGACTTTACAATTCTATGGACCACATTGCTATGTGGCATTTCGAGGTACGGATAATACATTAGTTGGATGGAAAGAAGATTTCAATATGACCTTTATGGAAACTGTTCCCAGTCAAAAAGAAGCTGTGGAATATTTGAATATGGTCGCTAGTAAACATAAAGGTAAGCTTTATATCGGCGGTCATAGTAAGGGTGGAAATCTTGCGGTATTTGCCAGTGCATTCTGTGAACCTGAGATAAAGGAGCGTATCGTTTCGGTTTATAATAATGATGGTCCGGGTTTTAGTGAACAAGTGCTCAAAAGTGATGGATATCGTCATATGAAAGAACGTGTACAAACATATGTGCCACAATCCAGCGTAGTAGGTATGTTGTTGAATCATGAAGAAATGATTCATGTTGTAAAAAGTACACAGATATCTTTGTGGCAGCATGATCCCTACTCATGGCAGATTATGGGACCTGATTTTCAATACTTGGAAACCATTGATACCTCTAGTCAATTGATGGATAAAACAATGAAAAACTGGTTATCTGGATTAACTGTTGAACAACGTGCTGCTTTTGTGGATACGATGTATGATATCTTTCATTCTACCAATGCGAAAAGTTTAAAAGAACTAAAAGAAAATAAGATTAAGAATATCGCTATATTATTAAAAGCCTTCTCTAATACAGATGCAAATACACGTAAAATGATGAATGATACCCTTTCTGCTTTCTTTTCCAGCATGAAAGATGCGGTGGAGGAAATGTTGCCAAAAGAAGATAAATAGATATTTAAAACAAAAATGGACAGAATTCTGCCCATTTTTTTACTCTAATATTCCTCCATGAAAAATACGTTTTTTCATTTTCATATAGTATGATTTCTTTCCCCTGAAAATAATTAATCGCCTTTGGCTTAAACATTATTAAATTTAACAAACTATAATTTATTACTTGTCCTTAATTTTAAAATTTTCATAAAGAAATTTTATATATTCATTTCTTTCTTCTGTTGTTAATTCTCTGCTAAAGGAATTTATCCCATTTTCTTTTCTTTTTTCTCCATCTGTATAAACAGTTATCCACGCTAATAATTTTTGATCATTAAGTGCTTCTAACTCTTCCATTGTAACTTTTATATCATTTCTTTTTTTCTTATGTTTTTTTATATAGTATAAGTCACCATCTACGAAACCATAAGATATTTCTTTTAAGTTATTTAATTTATTGTGATTTTCTAAATAAAATTTCTCTAATCTTGTTTTGAACGATTCAAGGATAATAGTGTAATTTATATCGTTATTAGCAATGAAGTATGGTTTTTCTCTTCCAATTATAAAAGCATCATCATCAAATACTGCTTCTACAGTATAACAATCTTCATCCTCATATAAGTTAAAAAGTAATGTAGAAAATTTTGATGAATTGTTTTCAAGAATTTGATTATACAAATCCTCTAATGTTTCTTTTCTTTCTTTACCTTTAAGCATATTCAATAATCCCATTTTCATCTCTCCATTCTTAATCACTAATTCTAATTTTTTCGATTTTTATTTTTACCATGTGAAACCCTTATATTCCATATATATTTTTTTCAAACAATCTGCCGGTAAAATCACCATACTTCTAAACTATCTTCCACATGAATTCAACAAACTGGAAGTTGTCACTTACACTTAATAGTAAACAAACTATATCCACTTAATACAATATACATGGGAACCACTATATATAATGTTATGTCTGCATATCCATTGAAACTTGAAAAACAGTATGGTAACGCACAAACATTTATAAAAAAATGAATGATAATAGGAATCCATATGTTATTCGACTTCTTATAAACCGTACCAAGAAAAATCCCCATTCCAATCATCCAAATAACTTTACTTACTATTATAATCATTGGTTGATTCATAACTTCTAAAATATGCCCCAATCCAAAAATAACGGACGATAGAACAACAGCAATCAATGTTTGATTTTTGTTATTATAAAATATCTTTTCAATCAGATTTAATAACAGACCTCGTATATATAATTCTTCAACTATCGCCACACCAATATAATATATCACTCCTTCTACAAGAACCTTTATTATTGAAGGATGTTTATCAAATGGTCTTAGACCTACATAAAATGCAACAAATCCAATAAAAGCCACTACAATACCAATAACTCCATATTTCTTCAAGCCATTAACTAATCCCACTTTTGTAAATCCTAATTTCCATTGCGGACATAACTTTTTTAAATATACAAAACTTATGATACCAATAATAATGAAATTCATCATCATTGTAAAGTAATAGGGTTCAATATCTGCAATTTCAACATGAACAAAAAATACACTTGGAATTCCTGTAATTTCCATCAACGCAATTAATATCGTCAATATTGCAATCAACACATTTTGTTTTGCTTTCATAAATCTATCATATCCCCCTACAACTTTTAATTTGTTCTTGACTTCATTATACTTCATTCACCCATGAAAATATAGCACAAATTTTTGAAATATCTCGTCTATAACAACTTTGAAATCGTATAATAGCAGCATTTTGAGGGTAGCTTAAATATCTCTGCAATATATAAGAAACATTCCCATTATATTATTGGACGTTCTGATGCACATGGGAACAGCAGACGAAAAACGGGCATTTACGACCTAACGGATACTCGGTATCTTTCGCTTATGTATATTCTTTTTTTTCTTCGCCATAACAAGTTATTTTCAAGCAAGTAACTCTCGTTTATAAGTCTTGCTACTTTTGGGTTTTTAAATGCAAGAGTACCACTTCACTTTGACTGCCAATACGCATAGGAAATCCCCATGTGCCATAGCCTGAGGAAACAATCATCGGATAAGGTGATGAATACCTTCCATAGATATGTGGAAATGCGATACTGGTAAAAAGATTGTTGGGGAAAATTTGTCCATTATGGGTATGTCCACTAAACTGGATATCCACTAGATGTTCCTCATCGGTTAAAGGACGATGATCCATTAACAAAACAGGTAAGGTGGTTTGCGGTATAATTTGCGATAAAGGTTTTCTTCCGACTTTTTTATCATTACGACCTGTAATGATCAGCTGTTGATCAAAGACAACACTTAGATCCTGTAAGAGTATTACACCGCTTTCTTTCATTTGATTTAAAAAGAATGCCTTTTTGGAAGATAGCTGTTCATGATTTCCTTCAATGTAATATATTGGTATTTGATAAGTTTTTACCAGTTGATAAAGTGCCTCCATATCTTGTACTCTGGTAGATTCATCAAATAAATCACCTCCAATCAGGATGGCGTCCACATGTTTTTCTTTCGCGATATCAAACAACGCTTTTAGTTCTGGCTGTTTCACACTGGTAGATATATGTAAATCACTCACTGCTAGAAAATCAACATCTTTTTGTAAAGCGGGGATCATCTGGATATATTCTTTTATAGAAATCGTTTTTCCTTGATAGATGCCATAACTGCCAGTGATTATAGCTAAGATTAAGGCTATGATAAAGCTTGTTTTATAGGCGAAGCGCTTATGAAAATGTATGTACAAACGTTCAATCAGTGAGGTAATGAATAAGAAGATAACACCTAAAAAAAAGTAGGTACAAAGATATAATATCCCATCAAATAAAAAGGTATTGGTAATTTGATAAAAATGAAAAGAAAAACGAAGGATCATGAGTAGCGATATGATTGTTGCGCATATTAAAAAGATTGCCTTTTTATGTGCATGAGAAAAGCAACGCATACAGAATGTATATAATATATAAAAAATCAACATCATCAAACAAAGACACATGATGAGAAACAAAACCATCATAAAACGACCCCCTTTAGCCTTATCATCATATCATAAAACAAGTAAGTTTCAGCTTACAAATTTGTCATTTCTGGTTAAGAAACACTTTGGAAATCGACATATTTAAATGTATGTAAAATATACAAAAATGAAAATCATGAAAGTGCACGTCATTGGTTGAATTGTATGTCAATGCGTGATATCATACTAATAGTTGAAAATTCAACTAATTGAATAACGAGGAACAAAAACTATGGAAAGTAGCAATTATTTATTGATGAACAATTCAATTCTGTATCGTTGTGCCCAGAAGTTTTATGATAAACAACTGGAGCATTATCAGATAGGTGCAGGACAGATTCTGTTTCTGATCATGATCTATGAAAATGAAGGTATCACAATGCAAAATCTTGCATGTAAAGGTGCATTTGATAAAGGAACGATCACAAAAGGGATACAGAAGCTTGAAGAATTAGGCTATGTAAAAAGTGTTCCCGGCAAAGATGATAAACGTGTTCGCCAGTTATATACAAGCGATAAAACGAAGAATATCATCTCTGAATTATACCTGATCAGAAGACAATGGTGGGAACGTTTAACAAAAAATCTGAGCCAGGAAGAAATTGATTTATTTGAAGAAGTTCAAGCAAAAATCACACAGAACGCAATGCAATATGATGTTGAAGAAGATGAAAACAGTTTAAAAATCTTTGGTATGCAGAAGTTAACACTACTTGATTATCCAGGAAAAATGGCATGTACGATTTTTACAGGGGGATGCAATTTCCGATGCCCATTCTGTCATAATGGCGATCTGGTATTTTTACCAGAAAATATGGCAGAAATGAATGTCGAGGATATTCTATCATTCTTAAAACGTCGTGTTTCTATATTAGAAGGTGTTTGTATCAGTGGTGGAGAACCGCTTCTTCAGGCACAGTTAACGCCGTTTCTAAGAAAAGTGAAAGCACTTGGATATCAGATCAAGCTTGATAGCAATGGCACCAATCCTGATAAGCTGAAAGAGCTTGTGGATGAAGGATTGATTGACTATGTGGCCATGGATATTAAAAACGATCCTGAGCATTATGCAGAAACAGCCGGTATTCATTCTATTGACATGACTCAAATTGAAAAGAGTGTGCAATATTTGATGCAGGGAAACATCCCTTATGAGTTTAGAACGACAATCGTAAAGGAGTACCACACAAAGGAAACAATGGAAGCGATTGGAAAATGGTTAAAGGGAGCAAACGCATATTATCTTCAAAATTTTGAAGATGGCGAATGTGTGATCAAGAAAGGGCTGCATGCCTGTGAAAAAGAAGAATTAGAAACTTTTGCACAGATTGTGAGAGCCTATATACCAAATACAGCGATACGCGGGATATGAAAGGAAGCATGACTATGTACAATGTAATTAAAAGAGATGGAAAAGTTGCAGACTTCAATATTACGAAGATTGCAAGTGCAATCACGAAAGCATTTGAAGCACAGGGAAAACAGTTTCATCCAAGTGTGATCGATATGATGGCACTACGTGTCACAAGTGATTTTGAGCCAAAAATTAAAAATGATAAAATCGCAGTCGAAGATATTCAGGACAGTGTAGAATCTGTATTGATTCAATCTGGATACAGCGATGTTGCGAAAGCATATATTTTATATCGTAAACAGCGTGAAAAAATCCGTAATATGAAGTCTACGATTTTAGATTATAAAGATTTAGTGGACAGCTATGTAAAAGCTACAGACTGGCGTGTAAAAGAAAACTCCACAGTTACTTATTCTGTTGGCGGTTTGATTTTAAATAACTCTGGTGCAATTACCGCAAACTACTGGTTATCTGAAATCTATGATGATGAAGTTGCACAGGCACACAAAAACGGCGATATGCATATCCATGATTTAAGCATGTTAACTGGATATTGTGCAGGCTGGAGTTTAAAACAGCTGATTCAGGAAGGCTTAGGCGGTGTTGTTGGCAAGATTACCAGCAAACCAGCAAGTCATTTGGCTACTTTATGTAATCAGATGGTAAACTTTTTAGGTATCATGCAGAATGAATGGGCTGGTGCACAGGCGTTCTCATCTTTTGATACATATCTTGCGCCATTTGTGAAAGTAGATAATCTAAGTTATGATCAGGTCAAAAAATGCATAGAGTCTTTTGTCTATGGTGTTAATACACCAAGTCGCTGGGGTACACAGGCACCTTTCTCAAATATTACATTAGATTGGACCGTACCTAATGATTTAGCTGAATTAAACTGTATCGTTGGTGGAAAAGAAGTTGACTTTAAATATAAAGATTGTAAAAAAGAAATGGATATGATCAACAAAGCATTCATCGAAATTATGATTGAAGGCGATGCACATGGACGTGGTTTCCAATATCCAATTCCAACATATTCTATTACCAGTGATTTTGACTGGTCAGAAACAGAAAACAACAAACTGTTGTTTGAGATGACTGCAAAATATGGTACTCCTTATTTTTCAAACTATGTAAACAGTGATATGGAGCCAAGTGATGTTCGTAGTATGTGCTGTCGTTTACGTTTAGATCTTCGTGAATTAAGAAGAAAATCTGGTGGTTTCTTTGGTAGTGGTGAAAGCACAGGCAGCGTTGGTGTTGTAACTATCAATATGCCAAGAATTGCCTACTTGTCAGAAAGCAAAGAAGATTTCTATAAACGTTTAGATCATTTGATGGATGTTGCTGCACGTTCCTTGAAGGTAAAACGTAGTGTAATTACAAAACTGTTAGATGAAGGTTTATATCCTTATACAAAACGTTATTTGGGAACCTTTAACAATCACTTCTCTACTTTAGGGTTAATTGGTATGAATGAAGTTGGTTTAAATGCGAAATGGCTGCGTAAAGATCTGACACATACAGAAACACAGGAATTCGCAAAAGAAGTCTTAAATCACATGCGTGAGCGCCTAGTGATTTATCAGGAAGAATACGGTGATTTATATAACCTGGAGGCAACACCTGCAGAATCTACAACATATCGTTTAGCAAAACATGATAAAGAACGTTATCCGGATATTATTACAGCTACAGAAGAAGGCAATACCCCATACTATACCAATAGTTCTCACTTGCCAGTTGGTTATACAGAAGATATCTTTGACGCTTTAGATGTTCAGGATGAGTTACAGACACTTTATACATCAGGTACGGTATTCCATGCCTTCTTAGGTGAAAAGCTTCCAGACTGGAAAGCAGCAGCTTCTTTAGTTCGTAAGATTGCACAGAATTATAAACTGCCTTATTATACATTATCCCCAACATACTCTATTTGTAAGAGCCATGGATATATCAATGGTGAACAATATACCTGCCCAATCTGTGGAGGTAAAACGGAAGTATGGAGCCGTATTACAGGATACTATCGTCCAGTACAGAACTGGAATGAAGGTAAATCCCAGGAATATAAAGAACGTAAAGTATATGATATCGGACATTCTGTATTAAAAGGCAGAGATGCATTAGCTGGAGAACCACAGGTAGAAGATACAAATAAACCAGCAATCAAGGATGGTAAAATTCTGTTATTTACTACCAAGACATGTCCAAACTGCAAGATTGCCACAACATGGTTATCCAATGCCAATATCGCTTATGAAAAGATTGACGCAGAAGAAAATCGTGAATTAACACAAAAGTTTGCTGTCATGCAGGCACCTACACTTGTCGTTGTTAACAATGAAGATTATGAAGTGTATGCCAATGCAAGTAATATTCGTAAATTCATCGATCAGCAAATGTAATCAAAACATAATAAAACCGTGTATCTAATGTGGGATGCACGGTTTTTTTCATCTCTATAACAACTGTTCTAGTCCTTCTTTATCCAATAAGATCAGTGTATGTCCTTCAATACGGAAATAACCTTCCTTTTCCATACGTTTGATTTCCTGATTTAAAGAAGATCGGGATACATGCAATGTATTAGCCCATATCGTTTGTGATTTAGGCAATGGAATACGTTCATTTTGTCCCAGATTATTCATACTGACCAACCAGAAAGCAACACGCTGGGCAATGGTTTGATAATACAAACAGTTCAATAATGCTTGGTTCTTCATTCCCCGTTTGGATATATAAAGCATAAACGCATACATCATATCATGATCTTCTTCCAGCATACGCTCAAAAACAGAAGTTGAAATCCAAGCAACTTCTGTTTTTTTCACAGCCACTAAAGAGTAGGTATATAATTTTTTTCCAGTAAAATAAAGGAACTCAGGAAATACATCATTGTTTTCAAAGTATGCACAGCATACCTCATTTCCATTTACGGTATATTTCTCCGCCTTTAAACACCCATCCACAACAATTCCAAATTCATCTATGGTTGAGCCAATGGGATGAATCACATGTGCTGTTTTATAGGTTTCAAAGCGCAGATATTTTGCATAGGTCTTATGATGCAGACATTGATAAGCAAATGTTGTTTTCAATAGAGTTCCTCCTTACGTTTATTAAGCTAGCGTCTGATCTAAGAAATCACAGACATCATCGTAATCCCGTTCTCCATTGAAACGCTGTACTTCTTTACCACCTTTATATACTGCCACAACAGGAATACCCTGTACATGACAAGCTTCTACGATATCTTTATTTTCATCTACATTGACATAACAGATATGGAAGGCATCATCAAATTCTTCTTTCAATGCTTCTTCCAATACCGGGTGAAGAGCTTTACAGTGAACACAGCGTTCTGCGCCAAATAATACCAATACTGGTTTATCTGTTGCTTTCAATACCTTTTCATTCCAATCAGAAATAGAATTTACTGGTTTAAATACATCTGTATCTACGGTAAATACTTTTTCACGTTTGCTCATATCTTCTTCATCATCTGTCGCAACACATAATGCAACATCTGCATAATATGGAAGTGTGCCTTCTACATCAATGACTTTTTTCGCACCAAATGCGCCAGCACCTGGTACACGATATGTCGTATTATCAATGCGTTCAATTGCTACTTCTGTAGGTTTTGGTTCTTGTGGTACATAGTCGTATGGATAACGGTATGCACGATAGATCATATTATTCTTTGGTCCGGTTTCATTGTGAGTATAATATGGTGAAATCCATTCCCAGACGATTTCATGATCTTTCGTTACTTCTATTATACGACCATCGCTTCCCTCTGTCACTAGGGTATTTCCATTTGGCAAACGCTGAGCGCTTGATACATATGGACTATAGAACTTGCTGGCATCTGTTGGAATGGCATTGCCCAGTTCTTTTGGTGTTAATTTCCATACGATTTCTAATGTAACCGGATTGAATTCCAATACACGGCTGTAGTCACGAAGTGCATTCTTTGAACCATTTTTTGATCCAGGGTTTGGCGTACCATAGCCTCCCCATCCACCATTATCAAATACCAATAAGTTTCCTTCACCAGGCAAGCCTTTTGGAATCATGTGGAAGTGGTGCTGTCCAATAATCCATCCAAGTTTCTTCAATTCTGGAGTTGCGTTGAAATCTGGACCGATTTTCCATACGATCTTACCTGTTTCTTTATCCAAAATTGCCAAGATGTTTGCCTCACGGCAGTCAAAGATGATATTGTCTGGTTTAAAACGAAGATCGCCTTGATCATACCATTTATTTGGTCCTAAATAACTCATACAGTTTACATGCAGATAATCACCGACACCACCATCAGATGAACGCATATTTGGATCACGTGATAAAATATTCAATGCGGCTTCGTCAAATCCTAATTCATCAAAGTGATCAGTAATAGACCATTTCCATAAGATATTGCCTTCCCAGTCAACTTCAATCATGCAATCATCCAATAATTTTTTATCTGAAATTTTTGGATTATGCAATGTCTGATGTACCAGAATTAATGTATTGCCTTCTAATGGTTTCGCGTCCATACCAGGTACATAATATCCAACAGGATTGCCTTCACGCTGATAATCGTGGTGCTGACGAGCCATCCAGCGATGATCTCTGCCTGGGTCATTGATTTCTTCAAATTTATCGAATTCCCATACGATGTTTCCATCATAATCAATTTCAATCAGATTGACACCATCCTGCATACCATAGTCTGGATGACGATATCCACTTAATCCCATGACATATCCACCAGGTAATAATTTTGGTGGCATTGCATGCATATTCCATCTTCTGATTTCATTTCCATTCATGTCAAACAACAATACACCATCATTGATCAATGGTACGATTGTGTACCCATTCCAGCATTTATCTGGATTATAAACTGTAACTCCGTGTGGGAAAACTGTAGGCTGTCCCATAATTCATTCCTCCATTCTTTCCTATTTTTCAATCTTTATTAATTTACCGTTTTCATAATATGCATAAGCAGGTGATGTCGTTAAGCCAATGCGATCAAACAACAATGTCTGGCGTGTAACATCCTGACGAATGATACGGTATTCATCTTTTAACTGTTCTTCCATCTTGCTAAGTGCATCAATTTGTGCTGATTCATATGGATTGTAGAACATGAATACAACTTTACCACTGTCTGGTGTTAAAATCGCATCGATCTGTTTCTTTTCTTTTACATATCGCTCACTTGCTGTTGCGGCGATGGCTCCATCTGCTGCAGATGTAACAACCTGGCGTAAGAAGGTCTGTGTACAATCTCCGATTGCATAAATGCCCGCTACATTGGTTTCTTTCTTTTCATTGACCTCGATATAGCCTTTTTTATCACATGCTACAAGGTCTTTGACAAAATCTGTCTGTGGTACCATTCCTACAAAGAAGAAGATACCATCTGCTTTAACTTCTTCACTTGTATTGGTCACAACGTTTTTAATAACCAATGATTCCACTTCATCTTTACCTTTAATTTCCTGTAACGTGGAGTTCCATACAAATTCGATCTTCGGATTATGGAATGCTGTTTCTGCAGCTACTTCGTTACAATCTAGATGACCTTCTTCATGTAAAACGATAATTGTTACTTTATTCGCAAAGTTGGTCAGATAATCAGCTTCTTCAATCGCCTGATCACCTGCACCTAAGACGTAAATATTTTTACCTTTGAAGAACTCAGCATCACATGTTGCACAATAAGCAACACCATGTCCTGCAAATTCTATTTCTCCTGGAATACCTAAGATTCTAGGCTTTGTGCCCATATCCAGTAATACACAGTTTGCTTCAAAATCGCCACGACGTTTTGTATGAATCAGAAAGTTTCCATTTTCCATTTTTTCAATACTCGTTACAGTTGTACGTTTAAATTCATTGGTTGCATAGCTTTGTGCATGTGCTCTGAATTTCTCCATCAACCCAGCTCCACTATCAGATATCGTACCGGGATAGTTACGGATTTCTCTTGTATCATTGATACGTCCACCATAACTTCCTTTTTCAATTAACAGCGTTTTTCGCTGTGCTCTGCCTGCATAGATTGCTGCTGCTAAACCAGCAGGGCCTCCACCAATAATAATAACATCATACATCTCGTTCATTTTTCACCACTCCTTTGCATGCGCTAAATGTTTCAGATGTCTTGACTTTTCCTTTTTTCTGCCCAGACCACATACCCAGGCAATACATATTACTGTCAAAATCAAACAGTAAGATGAGGAAATAAAGATTTGAAATGGTGTTACAAGCGGCAATATGCTGTTTTTCGCGGCCATTTCCTGTATTACTGTAACAGCACCCATCACGAATGCGGAATTGATTGGAATAATCGCAGTCACATTGGTTGCCATAGCAGTCAAAAGAATACTTCGTCTACTGGCTGGTATATCTGCTTTCTGTCCTACTTCATCCGCTACATCTTTAAACATCAGGATAGAAGGTAGTACACAGCCTGCCAAAAGAATATTTACGATACCAACACCAGCTGCAATGATAGCTTCTGCACCAGTTGCACTTTGAATCAGTTTCCTTGATGATAAGAAATCACAGCATTTACGCATCATACCACCTTCTACTGCAATCTGAATCAGACCATACAGCAGAATCGTCGACAGAATGATATCTGTCATACTGGATACCCCATCAAAGAATACCCCATGTACCTGTTGTGCCTGGCTATCAATCATAATCAAATCCTGTAACTGGAATACACCAGTCACAAGTCCAATAACGATACCAGTTAAAATCCCACCAGATACACCAACAAACAGATCACTTGTTTTAAAGCAGATAATCAGCATAACAAGAATCGGTATCAGCATAAACAAACCTTTTACATTGGATAATGCCTGTGCCTGTGCGATATCTCCATTGCCTCCACCATTTCCTCCAGTTAACAGGAAGATCACAGCTGACAAAATACCTGCTGCCGCAATATAAGGAAGACGTTCTTTCATCGTTTCAAGCAGATCGGCACTTTTATGTGTTTTCGCATCATGCTGGGAAGCAATCGTGGTATGAATGACCTGAGAACTTGGAGATAATGCATCCCCAAAGAAGATACCACTCATCATACTACCGATTAGAATTGCTGGATTTGCGCCCATCATAATCCCTGCGGGATAAAAGATAGGAATGACTGCAAGTAATGCCGCAATCGGTGCACCAGCTCCCATGGATATAATGGAACAGCCAATAAAGCAGAATACTACAAAGCTGCCGCCATGTAATCCAAGATTGGTACTCAGCCAAATAAATCCACCACCGATTCCCCCGGTAACTAAAAGCTTGGAAAAGATTCCAATAACCATGAATATCAGAATCAGTCGCGCATTTCCATACTGGCCAAGCCCTCTAACAACAGAGCACCAGAACTCCCGTTTATTTTTACAAAAGATAAACCCTGTAAAAATAGATAAAACTGCCGCAAGTATTAAAACTTTCATGGAATAACAATGCGTGATAATCATGATGGCACCGCCTAAAATGACGTACAAAACAATCGGCAGGATTGCGAATTCCTGTCTGCCATAAAACTTTAAAATATCTTCATGATCTGTTTTCATTTATTGCACCAGCTCTCTTTTTGACACTCTAATGATAGCACCACTGTTTTTATAAAACTTGTTGGATATCCAACACTTTTGCACATTTTGTGAATAAAATATCAAGTTATTGTGAAAGCGCATACGGACTCATATCAGGAACTGTCCCATTGACCACTTGAACGATTAAAGGAAGCTCCATGGATGTCTTATATTCATTAGAACTCATGAACGTAATCACCTGTGCATCCACATGAACGACTAAAGAAATACGTATCATTGTATTATTGATACCATAGGCCTTTGCCTCAGTTTTTATTTCACCGGTAACATCGTTTAACATCTTCATACGCACCTTGATTCTTGGTCCATGATCATATAAAAGATACGATTTTGTGAAGTATCCTAAAGGAATTTCATATAGAATGCCATCCTCATAAAACACCTCTTTGGTCTTAGGATCCTTTTTGCCATCCTGTGCTGCCAATAAAGATTCATCAATGGTATTTAACGCTGAATACAATATCTGATTCAATCGTTTGGAATCATATTCAATACTGGTCACCTCTTGTGCTTCGTTGCGTTCTACCTTTAATAATTCATCACTTTCATATTCCATATCTGCCAATACCTCCTTTACAATATTATTAATCGCAAAGCCTGTATGCTGTTTAGCGATTGCCTGAAGCTGTGGCTCCACAAAAGCATTAAAGGAATGTACCAGATACCATATTGTAAGGACAATGACCATAATCAAAAGTACCAGCTTGGTTTTTTTTGCTTTTATTTTCTTGATTTTTTTCAAGCTATCCTCTTCTTTCTGTATACACATATCCCTACAGTATATGAAAAAAGGAGATACAAATGTGCATCTCCTAATCAATCATATTATCAAATTTATTAATAGCATCTCCATCAGCAATCAACACGATGTGATCATCTTTTTCAATGGTACATTCAGGTTCCGGACAGACATTTAAGTCCCCAGTCACATGATTTCTAATACCAATGACATTGATACCATATTTTCTTCTTAAATTCAAATCAATCAGTGTTTTTCCTGTCCATTCTTTTGGCGCAGGTATTTCCACAACACTGTATTCACTGTCCAGATCGATGATATCAATGATATTTTTACCAAGAATACCTTTTGCGACCTGTTCGCCCATTTCTTTTTCCGGACGTACAACTTTATTCGCACCAATCTTTGAAAAGATTTGCATATAACGCTTATTTTTTGCTTTCGCCACTATATAAGGAATACCCAGCTCTTTTAAGTTGATGATTGCCATCACACTTTGTTCCAGATGATTTCCCATACTGACGACTGCCACATCACAATCCTGAATACCAGCAGCTCTTAACTGGTCGATATCTGTGATATCACACTGCATTGCTTGCGTTACCACATCTGCCATACGATTGACACATTTCTGGTCAATATCCACAGCAATTACTTCTGCGTTATATTTACTCAGTGTTTTCGCTACTGTGGAACCAAAAATTCCTAGTCCTAACACCGCATACTGACGATTCTGATATTTTTTCATACAAACCTTCCTCTTTTCCTATCCTACGATAATTGTGCCATCCGGATAATTGATCTTATCCTTTGCATCCCCATGATGCCTTGATTTTACCAGCGAAATAATCAACGTAGAAATACCAATTCTACCTACATACATCAACAATATAATAATCACTTTTCCACCAAAATTCAACAAAGATGTTAAACCTAAGGAGCTTCCAACAGTTGCCATCGCACTGACTGCCTCAAAACTTATCATATTAAAGGCTTCCGGCTGTACAATACTTAATAGAAAAATACCCGTTAATAAAGTGACAATATTAATAAAGAATATCCCCATTGCACGAATAATTGTACTATTGGCAATATGCCTTCTCAATACAACGATGTTATCTCTGCCTTTCAGCATATTGATCATATAAATAACTAGCATAGCAAATGTAGTTGTCTTAATACCACCAGCAGTACCACCAGGTGATCCTCCGATAAACATAACAACCATCATCAGCATCTGTGTTCCTGCGGTAATATTCGCATAATTAATGGTTGTAAAGCCCGCTGTACGAAGAGCAATAGACTCAAATGTAGAGGACATTACCTTTTCAGGGAATGTAAATCCTGCCATTGTTTGAGGATTGTTGTATTCTAAAATCAAAATCAAAGCTGATGGAATCGTAATCAACAGCGCAGTAACAACCAAAACAATTTTGGTGTGCAGCGTTAATGACTTATAGAACTTCTTAAATGTGATCGTACGATGGAATAACGTATCCAGTTTATCCCTGACATCAAACCATACCGCAAAACCAAGACCACCTAACACAATCAAAGACATAATTGTGATACAAATCAAAGGATCATGTACATAGCCTTGCAGGCTGGTAGAGCCTAATGTATCAAAACCTGCATTACAGAATGCCGAAACGGATAAAAAAGCCGCTTTCATGATTCCGTCAATTGGTCCATAATCATCAATCATACGAAAACTTAAAATAATCGTACCGATTGCTTCAAAAAATAAAGTATAACGAAGAATGTCCAGCAAAAACTTCTTCATATCAAATACTTTATCCTGATTCAGCATCTCTTTCATAACAATTTTTTCATTTAATGACAAACGATTCTTTAGTATCAGAATCAAAACCGCCATAAATGTCATTAATCCAAGTCCGCCGATCTGAATCAATAATACAATAACCAAATGTCCAAACCAGTTATACTGATCTGCTATCGTTACTGTAGATAAACCGGTCACACAGGTTGCACTTGTTGCTGTAAACAATGCATCAATTGGAGAAAAAAACTGTCCATCACGATTACTGATGGGAAGCATCAGTAAAATCGTACCTGCAAGAATTACAAATAAAAAGCTTGTCGCAATCTTTTGTGCCGGTGAAAGTTTTTTAAAATCCAATACTGTATGAACAAAATTCACCATTTTCATCCTATACCTTCTTACCTTTCATCTATACCCATAATTTATACGCTTTCGAATACATCTTCACGATGTATATACATTTTACACACTTGCTTTGGAATTTACAACCGCTATTATTAAAATAGAGCTCATTTTTGTTAAGATACTGTTAAAATCGTATATAGAATGTATCATCTATATCACAAATTTGTTAGTTACATGTTATTTACATACATATATTCTATCATAAAACTTGTCACAAATGAAAAGAGTACCCATAGTCACATGCTACACGGGTACTCAAAATCTTTTGCATAATATAATAACGATATAACATATCCTACACTTTTATAGCTTATTAGAATTATGCCGACTGTGCTTCATAAAGGAAAGATAAGTTTTCACCTGTTGCTGACTTAATCCTTTATGGTAAGAAAATACCTGATGGTTTCTTTGTCGGATAGAAAACATTTCAAGTAATAATCCAATACTGCATAAAATAAACAACAGGATACGATCACTGTCTTTAATATCATATACAGGAATGGTGATCCATATAGATAACAGAGATGGCAGAATATGCCATATCATAATATATAAAAGGATAAAAAGCTTGATATAATCCACAAGGATCATTCCTGTATCTTGAAAATGGATATTCCATTTTTTTGATATCAAAAGCCATATACCAAATATCACAATACATATAATGCCAATACAGAAAGCAAATCCAAATGCCTGTAGCGAACGCCAAACATCATTTTGAGGAAGAATCGCCTGAATCAAAAACATCATGCTGGCAAAGAAAATCAACGCATAGGCACCATCCATCAAGATCAATGATAAAGAAGATGCCACAAGTTTTCTTTTTGCCAACAGTTTAAACAACCCAATTGTCACAAGGGCGGTAACGATAACACTCATGATATTATAAATCAAGGCATCCATCATGCTGCCTCCCGCATGCTTTTTTGATAAGCATATGCTTCATTTTGTTTCAACCAGATAACCAGTTTGGTTTTCATCAGATAAACATTTGCATTTCCCATTGCTTCAAGACCTGCTTCTTTACGTAGTATCTGTAAGGTATCATTGGTTGTATAATCCAGATAGCCGCAATGTTGAAGGAACAATACACAATCCCGCATATCTTTTCCATCTTCTTTCAAATAGGTATGTAACACCTCTTCTTCACACATCATCGCATACCCTTTTGACTGTAAATATGGAGCCAATGTAAAATTAGATAAAAGAGCATCCATCTTTTGATAAGCGATGATTGGATCATCTGATATCTGCATCATCAAATCAGACAGGATATCTTCTTCTTCAAAACGCAAATCTTTACGTTTATTCGCATATAAAATCGTCTTCTTCGTTTTATTCATGAAGAATGGCATCAAAACGGTTGTCCCATCAACAAAGATTGCCAACAGTAATAGGAACAGCGCTGTAGGAAAGTCCTTGTGAGAAGGATGTAAACGTGCCAATGCGACTAAGTTGATATCTTCAAAATGAAGTGCTTCTTCACTGCGTTTCATGGCAGGTGCATAATACTGTGATTCTGAAGCAATTGTTTCATCAGATAAATCAGTATTTATAAATTTATCTGTTATTTCCCTGGTAATTAATGATTGCATTACTAAAATATCGGATACATTTGTCATATCTGTTTTGCGTGTTGTGACTTGCGCACGCAAGCTGTCATAATCTAAGCATTTTTCACTTTGCAGTTTTTTCTGTAAGGCAAAGCTTCGATAATAGTTACCTAATGTTTCTGGCAGTGCCTTGATATTTAAGGATGAATCAATGGATTTCATATATTGTGCCAGCTGATCATATGCTTGTTTTACTTCCGCATACCCTGTAGAAGGATCATTTAACAGTTTCATTTTTTCTTCCAAAGCTTTTTGTTCAAAAGCTTTATCACGCAACGCATCTAGTTTGATCTGTCCTGGTTTTAACTGTTTGTTTAATTCTGATAACCGATTAATTTGCTGAGTTTCCTTATCAATCATTGTGAGTAAGTTTCCATCTTTCTGTGTAGTATCATAAACAGGATACCCGTTTTCATCATAAGAAATCTTTACAGAAGAATCTAATTGTGATTGATGAGCAGCAAGGCTTTGCTCAATGGAAGAACGCATACTTTCTGCATTGTTTTTAAGGCTTTTGATATCAGAATCAATAGAAGTAATAGAAAACGTATCTCCACTTTGTGTAGATTTGGATAATACATCATTTCTAAGGTTTTCATAGTCTTTATAGAAAGCACTATAATTTTTCCGAATATCAATTTCCGGCGATATTTCCTGATTTACGATACCAGTAAATGAAAAAAACATAGAAGTAAACATAAAATACAACATCATTAATGTACGCCCTGCCGTAAAACGCTGTCGATGTACAATTGCATTTGCTAATACTAACAAGGAGCATTGAATGACCAGCGTGATAAAAACAGCAGCTCCAGGTGCCATTTCCTGAAAATAAAAACTAATACCACGATAGGTTGTCGCAAAGGATACATATTGAAGAAAGATCGTACCAAGTAAAACCACAGTCTGAATAGAAAGATTCACAAAGCTTTGTTTATCCTTCATAAGCGCTTCCTTATATAATTGAATGCCTTCCTTTATACGTTTTGCGGCACTCTCCTGTTTCATTTTTTCCTTTAAACCTTCATCAAATCGTTCATCGATATGCGTAATCAATGTATTACAAGATTTAAATGGCAACAAAAGCAGAGAAAGTAGTTTCAATAAAAAGTTTGTCGCAACTTTTATAAAGTCAAAGCAGAATTGTATAATGGCCAGAAATGGTGCTGATAAGATATATGCAATCTTTTTCATGTATTCCTGTGTTGTTTCCAGAGTTTGTCTGCGTGTTTTCTGATTCCATACGAAATAGGCAAATAGTAAAATCATCAACACGCCAAAAGTCCATAGATATTCCATAAAATATCCCCCTTTCCATGTTCATTATAGTAGAAATATTTTAGGATTCATGAAAGAAATTCTAAAGTATTTCTAAAGGTCGCTTTAAAATTATTAAGATTTCTTCACTATTTTACAATTGCATTATTTATAAAGGATATGTTACGATTAAGATATAAAAAAGGGAGTGATTTTATGCGTTTCATTATTGAAATCGTATGCATTGCGGCAAGCGTCTTCATTCCAATCAGTGGAATTATCTTCAAAAAACTGGATTATAAATTACTAATAATTGCCAGTCTTCTCTTCTGCACAATTGCAATCATCGCAGATATTCATCTAATTCAACACTTCATTACCAACATGGATACAGCTGCTTTAGAGGATGTAAATCCTGTTTCCAGTATTCCTACATCCATATTTGCGCTTTGCCTATTCTCTAATGCTGCTTTGATCATTTCTAAAATCATCAGGCATTATCGTCCCCGCCTATTAAATGCATAACATATAAAAAACCTGCAATATCATGATCCTTACATTGATATCGCAGGTTTTTTATTCTGATTCTATTATTTCTTTTACATTTTTTTCTTCTTTTACTATGTAAAAAGCACTATCTATTGTTTTCATTAGACAATGCTTATCATTCCTATTTATATTTTTCGATAATACAATCAT
>NZ_QVFI01000011.1:0-125525 GCF_003433845.1 Absiella sp. AM09-50 | reverse complement strand
TGCTGATAGATACTGTGTTTTAGCGGATAATCAGATTTTTATTGTGTTTTTTAGATAAACATACAATAAATAGATTGCACGTAATATCGTACCACAGATACAAATGCTGTTAAACATAATACTATATACGAGAAAACTATCATCACTTGTCAAAAGCAATATCAAAATAAAGCCTAAAATCATCACCAATATCATATTGATAAAGCATGATTTCAACTCTTTTCCAAAATCTTCCTTTTTCATTGTCAAAATCTCCTTGCTTTTCCCTACAAATGAATTGAAAAAGTATCATATGAAAAAACTCCTGTTCCCATTCACTTATGATATATGTATCATCATCTATTTGATTTATGGAGAACCAATCTTCCCTCTATATCACTTCCCTCTTATCATATATATCTGTAAAACTTTATTCTATACATTATCATCAATCATATTTTTCTATCTTTACAGTTGCAATTGCAGATTGATTTGCCTCTCCTGTCATAAGGTCTTGAGGTCCTGGAATTAACATCATAAATCCATCTTTTCCATATCTTTGTTCATAACCCTGGGCATATGTTTCTTCTACAGAAATATGTTGAACCTGCCCAATAATCATGGAAGTAATACCTGCACCACTTAGATCCTGCACATCTTTTAAAGTACATTCCATATTTATAAACGCTTCATTTATCATTGGCGCATGGATTGTCTTTGCCAAAGAAAGAGTAAAGCTACCTGCACTAAATTCATCACTATCATATTCGTTATGTTTGATTGTTTTAAGTAAATCGTCATAATAATGGATAGGCAGAAAATTAATACAAAAACATTTTTCTCTTTGGATATTTTCATATGTATGTGTATGTTGATATAAATTCCCCATAACAACAAAGAAAGATGTTTTATCACCATGAAAACAACTCCATGCGTGAAAACATACATTTGGCTGCCCATTTTCTTTCCATGTGGTAATGGCGAATAGTACGGATGGAATTCCTGCTGTTGTTTCAAAATGCGAAAACAAATCAAATTCTTCTGGATATAACGATTTAAAATACTGTGGAAAATCTTTCTTAATCTCAATTTTCATAACGCAGCCTCCATGAATTCTAAAACATTATACAACCACCCAATGAATAATCTTCATAAGCAGTGAATGCTTCCTGTTTATCTTTCTCTAACAAAAACATAAAACAGCTTTCAATAATATCAACCTATGTCAACAAATGCTTGATTTCTGGGACACCAGATTATTGCCTTCCAATATTCCATCACCTCAAAAAAATTCTCTTTATGCAGTTCTCCTCTAAAAGGGTGTTAACTTCCTAAAAATCCATTTTTCCATTTTGGGTTATCTATATCGCTGTTTCTTGTTGAATGAAATGATAATTATTCTTTTGTTTCTTCTATATTCATAGGCTTATCCTACCTTGCCACTATAAGTCTTCTCTATAGTACTTCAACGACCTCAAAACATTCAAATGATTTTTGAGCCATATTTTCTCAAAACAAAGTCTTTATCTTTATAATCAAAACAAACTTCCAATACAGTGTTTACATGATTGCCATTATATATGATTCTTATGTTATCATTTTCTTCTATACATATATATGATATATAAAAATCTTTCCAAAAGTTATCCTCGCCAAGAAATTCGCTATATTTCTGTACGATTCCATCTAGATTACTTAAATTAGCCGCAATGAATACGATATAAGATTTTAGTTCCTCAAAAGTTTTCTCACATTCCTCAAGATCAATACAAACATCATCTATGTAAGTTTTATCTAAGCAATCATTCTCTAAAAAACCTTCTCCTTGATATATTTGTACACAAAAATCATTATCCATTTTCAATTTTTCAACATCTAATACCAATCTATCTTTTTCATTATAGCGTTTATATATCATATCTTTCCTTCCTTTACTATTATTATATGTTACAACAAGCGCTTCATATAAATCACATCATCCATTGGATTATAATAATATGGTTCACATTCCTCAAATCCCATTTTATTATATAAATGTATGGCTGCTTGTAATGGCACAATGGTATCTAAAACCATTTCTTTAAATCCAGCATTTTTTGCATGCTGAATAATTTCATCGACAAGTTTTTCACCTAACTTCATTCCTCGGCATTCTGGAGAAACATATAATCTTTTCATTTCACATCGTTCATCGCTATGTTTATGATAGGCAACCATTCCTATCACTTTTTCATGATCATCTAAAGCAACGAGAAGTTCACCTTGCGGTGCTGCATACTTTATCGCAGGATTGCTAAGTTCTTCATCAATATTTTGAAAAGATAAGTCACGCCCTAGACGTGTTGTGTATTCTATTATTTTGATTTTGACTTGTTCTATATAATCAATTCCATTCACAATTTTCAATTTTCATCCCTCCACACGTCTTGATTTATAAAAACATTATATTATAATTTAACACCAATAACAACCAATCTTATTCTAATAATAGATACTTAAAAAAGTGGATTTCTCCACTTCATTAATGATTTTTCACAACATGTTTCTTTGATACCTTCCATACAATAAATGTTATTATGATATCCGCAATCATCCAAAACAGTACGATTATGGTTTTCCATGAATAGAAAATCCCATTCCATAAACCATATGGTTCTGGAGAATTTCCATATCTAAATATCAAGAAAAAATCATTCGTATGCAACATATTTGCTAAAAACAGATGATCTCCAAAATTATGAAAAATCGTATCAAAAGGATAACTAAAGGTTGTGATAAGAATAAAAGTAATCAATAAAATAATTGTGATAAATCGGTTTTTAGATATAAATGATGCCAACATTGTAATTAATGCAGTTGATATTACTGCCAACAAATTCAAAAACAACCCTGTGCCAATGATTTCTTTATATGTAAAAATGCCATTTGTGATACTCTTCACACTTGTTCCTGCCATGGAAATAGTTTCCATATTTAAATCTCGAAGTGGCACATAGATCATCGTAAACACATAGATCATAAGATATTCTAATAATAATATTCCTACGCTTACCAAAATACCAGCTAGTAATTTTGCCAAGGAAAGTTTCTTCATTGCTGTTTCACTTGGTATCAGAATCTGATCGGTTTTATAGTAGTTTTCCATCGCAAAGGTATTTGATAATATCAATGCAATCATAAGTAAGGTCACAAAATCAATACACCCTAATGCATTCACTAACAGATTATTACCCACAACACTGTCAAAATGTTGATTTTGTTCTTGATTGACGAAATGCTCTTTCATTGTTTTATTCAAAGGATCACTTAAATCTAATCCTTTCATTATTTCTGCATTTGATGCCAAACAATAAGCTTTAAAGTTGCCTAAATCAGGAATATCTTTTGCCGGTTTTAGATAATAGTTATATTCCATCGTATTCTTATAAATATTTTGATATAGTAATCTTACATGATCATTCTCATAAAACACCATAGGATATATTAAATTATCATTATCATCATCCTTATAAAATTTAAAAAAATAAGATTGTTTTTGAACATTTTCAAGATACTCTATTCTTTTCTGTTCGCTATATTTTCCATTTACACAATCTTGCATAAATTTTTCATATTCTGTACCATATAGAGAAATCATATAGTCTACATCATAATCTTTTAAAGGGTATGCTTCTAATATTTTTTCATAATCAGACATAAACTTTTCATACAATTTAGGGGAGGCTTTTCCCTCATATTGATGAAGAATTTTATCTGCGTACATAAAATAATCAGCGCCATTATTTAAATCTTTGCCTTCTGTTGTTTTCATTATCCATTCTTGCGCTATTGTATTTTGAAATTTAAACTGATACTCACTATATGCCTGATATCCTGTATAGCTGAATAATATAAGGATCATGAAGATATTGAATTTGCTTCTTAAAATCTTTTTACACTCTGCCTTTACAAGTCGCATCATAATGTTTCACCTTCTTTGAAATGATATAAATATAAGTCATCTAAATCAGGTATCACAGGTGTTGCTAAAGGATGTGGCTGTTTATCACATACAATACGTAGTTCTATCTTACTATCTTTATGATGACTCTTCACTATGATATGTTGACTCATCAACTTTAAGGCTTCCTTTTTATCAATGCACAATTCCCATACTTTTTCATTCATAGTGGAAAGTAATTCTTCGCATGTGTCATGTAAGATAATATTTCCTTCTTTCATTATCATAATATCGTCTGCAATTGTTTCTATATCACTGACGATATGTGTAGATAAAATGATAATCGTGTTTTCGGATAAAGAAGCAATCAGATTACGAAAAACAATACGCTCTTTAGGATCAAGTCCAGCAGTAGGCTCATCTAAAATCAAAATTTTGGGTTCATTGAGTAAAGCGACAGCAATACCAACCCGACGAAGCATTCCACCTGAGAGATGTTTCATTTTTGTTTTACGTTTTTCTTTCAAATGTAGATCTTGCAATAGCTTCTGAATCCGATCATTTGCATAAGATGCTGTCATATTTTTGATAATTGACATATATTCTAAAAATGATTGTACGCTATAATTAGGATAATAACCAAATTGTTGTGGCAGATAACCCAGATTGGCGGCATAACTGTCGTATTGGGTTTTTAAGTCAATTTCATTAAAACTAATACTCCCTGTTTCACTGGGAATCAAACCGCAAATAATACGCATGAGGGTCGTTTTACCACTGCCGTTCGCACCTAACAATCCATGTACGCCTTCATGAAGGGTGATATTTACATCAATGACTGCTTTTTTATTTTTAAATGATTTATTAAGATGTTCTAAGACTAATTCCATATTATATTCCCTGCCTTTCTTATTTTGAAATATTGATAAATACTGTTGAAGAAATAAAAGCATAACAGAATAATAAAAAACAAAATAATTATAAAAGGGTTATACAGATCAAAATAACATACTATATATTCATAAATGGCAAATGTCGTAATATAAATAATCATTGCCTGTATATAGCTGTGAATATAAGGAAGAAAGATCAAATACATACACTGAATCAAAAATAAAGGAATATAGGCATATAGAATAATGAAGGAAATCATAAAATCTGATAATATCAAATGAATCAAAGAAATTAATAACAGCATTCCTAGCATTATGATACTAATGGCGATATTTTTCATTAAAAACCGCCTGCCCGCATGTAGATATACTGGTGAGCATAATTCACTTGTGTGGTAATACATGTCTTTGAACATTTCAAAAATACTGAAAAATCCTAATGATATAAAATAAATCGTCATACTTTCATTTATATTGATTTGCATACACCATAAAATCAATATCGTTAACATCAGACTTAGAAATGCAATGGCGGTAAATCGATGTAGATCAAAATATAAAAAACGTTTTAAACGACGTAAATCATTTGTTTCCTGTCTAGCACTTACCAGTTGCCATTCTTGTTCACACAGCCAGTGCATATGCTCTATTTCTTGTTCTGGGATATTCACATCAAATTTTTTCATGTTGAAATCCACCTTCTTTCATAAGTTTTCTTAATTTGATCAATGCTTGTGTATGTCTGGATTTTACGGTAGAAACCGGAATATGATGGATATCCGCAATTTCTTTAAAGGTCAATTGATGAAAGTACTTTAAAATGATCACATCCTGCTGGATATCGTTTAGTTTACTAATCCACAACATCAGTTCTTCATATTTCAGTTGGTTTAAAATACTTTCATGGACATTTGTATCATCCTCAATCATATAATCTAATTCACTGATATCTTCATGATACTGCATTTTTCTGTAGTAGTCTTTACAGACGTTGGAAGCTATCCGATATAAATAATGCAACAGCTTCCCTTCTTGTCGATAGGTAGGAAGATATCGCAAAAACCGTAAAAAAACTTCTTGTGTAATATCTTTTGCACAATCATCCATCAACATTTTTCTTGATACATACGCATATATGAAAGGATAGTAGGATTGAATCAGGATATCCATAGCATTTTCGTCGCCTTTTTTTATTTTTCTGATCAGATTGGATTCATTCATGTTCTACCTCCTCACTTGTATAACTTCTTTTTTCAGCATTTGGTCTTATAAATATTGCTTTTTATTGAAAAAAAGTGGAACAGTTATTCACTATTCCACTGATTTTAAAGATTCTACCATCGGAATCTTCTTTAATTTACGATACATAACAAGATTTACAATAATAGAGAATCCCATCGTGATCAATACTGAGTAAACAAAGGAGATTGGATAGATATTTCTGCCGAACATGACAGTATCTAATTCCGCAAGGCTCATAATCAAAGAATGCAATATGATTCCCAAGCCTAAACCTACTAGAGCACCAATCAATGTTAGAATGATATTTTCACGATAGACATATGCAGAAACTTCATTATCATAGAAGCCAAGCACCTTGATTGTCGCAATTTCTCGTAATCGTTCACTGATATTTACATTTGTCAGATTATATAAAACTACAAATGCCAGCATTCCCGCAGATATGATCAATACGACAACGATAAACGATAAAGAGGAAATGGTATCTTCAAAGCTTGACGCAATACCACTATAGAATGTCACAGACTCAATTCCTGCCTGTTTCATAAATGCATTTCCCAACGTTTCTTCCTGATCACTGTTTACGGTTTTCATAATTCCTAACAGTGTTGTGTTCTTAGGGGTCGTATGATATACACTCTTATAATAAGATGGTGTCATATAGATGGCATGGCCTACATAGTTTTCACTGATTCCAGTTATCTTGATATCTTTCTTTACCCCATCACCATTATCAATCGGGATACTATCGCCAACTGAAATGCCTTTTGCTTTCGCAAGTTTTTCTGTGATGATGGCACCATCGCTTTCTAAATCTAACGGGTCATGACCTTTCCTTGTCCGCAATACTGTAAACTTCTGATATTCATTGACATCTGCTGGTACATAGATATCAACACCTTTATCTTCGCCTTCATCAGCATAGAATCCATGGTATATCGCTACACCCATTGCATCGGATATATCTTTATTGGCTTTTAATTCATCTAATGCTTTATCACGCTGAGAAGCTGTGGCATCTGTTGAAAATGTCATGCTTACATCGTATTTATTTAATTCTTCATACTGTAAAACAACAATTTCTCCTATAGAATCTTGAATACCGAAACCAGCCACAAGCAAGGCACTGCATCCGCTGATACCAATGACGGTCATTAGGAAACGTTTTTTATAACGGAAGATATTTCTAGCGGTTACTTTATGAATAAAGTTAAATCGTTTCCATATAAATGGAACCCGCTCTAATAAAATTTTCTTGCCATTCTTTGGTGCTTTTGGGCGCATCAGCTGACTTGGTACATCCATTAATTCCTTATATACTGCTGAAATGGCTGCTGCTACGGTAATCAAAGAAACGATACCTATCGCAGTAAAGGCTAGTCCAAATTGGAATTGAAGCTGTACTTCAGGCAGGGTATACATGATATTCCATGCATTATATATCACAGTTGGGAATACCACCATACCAATGATGGAGCCAAAAATACCACCAAAGATACTGGCAACACCCGCATACATAATGTATTTCATCGCAATTGCTGTTTTTGAATATCCAAGTGCTTTTAAAGTACCGATTTCCTGACGTTGTTCATCCACCATACGCGTCATGGTTGTTAAACATACAAGAGCTGCGACCACAAAGAAGAATAATGGGAATACTTTCGCAATCCCTCCCATACGATCGGCTGCACTTCCATAATCTCGATAGGAATAATGGGAATTACGATCTAGTACATACCATTGTGGTGTTTTCATTGCTTTGATTTCTTCTTCACTTTTATCAAGTTTTTCTTTCGCTTCCGCAAGTTTTGCGGCACCATCTTTTTCTTTCTCTTCTAATTCCAAAGTACCTTTTATGACCTGTGTATTGCCATCATCAATTTGTTTCTGTGCTTCTTCAAATTGTTTTTGAGCACTTGTTTCAGCTTCAGCTAGTTGCTGTTTTCCAAGCTCTATTTGATTTTTGGCATTAGAGATTTGTTCATCTAATACAGCTAATTGATTCATACCGGTTTCTAAATTACTTTGCAGAGTTTCCATCTGTTTTTGTAGAAGTTCAAGAGATGGCACCATATACGTTTTTGAAGCCTCTAAAGCTTTCTTTTTTTCCTCCAGCAGCTGTTTTTCCAAGTCTGTCAAATCAGGCTGTTTCAACTGTTCTTCCACATCTTTGATCTGTTGGTCAATTTCATCAACTTTACCCTTTTGTGTTTCAATTTGTTTATTTAAATCCGCTATTTGAGTATCTACTTTTGTTTTTTCTTCATTCAATTTTGCTTTTGCTGCATCATATTGAGCAACCAAGCTGTTCATCTGGGCTTCACTTTGTTCAAGCTCCTGTTTTTTTGACGCAAGCATTTGCTGGCTGGTCAATTGGTTGGCATTTAATGTTGCCTGTCCAACAAGTGCCTGATCATGTGCATCAGATAACTGTTGCTTAGCCTTTTTGATTTCTTCATCAAATTTCTTTTTATTGGCTTCATATTCTTTACGCCCATCCTCTACCTTTTTCAAAGCATCTTTTTTGATTTTCTCAAAGCGTAAATCAGCTCTTTCTTCTCCAAGTGAAGTAAGTTTTGTTTCTACTTTTTTTATCACATCAAAATAAGCATCATCATAAGAGTTATATTTTTTCGCATTTTTTACTGTTACATATATTTCTGTATAATAATCCATTTTAAAGTTACTGTCGGGTATGATGATATAATTGTCAATCGTACCACTGCCGATAGCAGAACTACCTTTTTCATATGATAAATAATAAGGCGTTGTGACTTCTCCAACGATTGTATACGTTGTATTTTTCAACGTATCCTTTAATTCATCATCACTCCCACTAGTTAATGTGATATGATCTCCAACTTTACTGGATGCACCTTTGATACTATCATGTTCAATGACACATTCATTTTCTTTTTCAGGCAGACGGCCATTGATGATTCGCATCTGATTGATATAATCCGGATTATCTTTGGTATCCTTCATTGGATATGACATCACTTTAATAACCTTTTGTTTATTATCTACTGTATTTAAGGTATCGATGGAATAACTGGGATAAACACCCTCCACACCATCAATTTTACGAATGGCGGATGCATCCTCTTTTGTCATGCCAATGGTAGACATTACTTTAAAATCCATGAAATTGTACTCATCAAAATAATGATCGGCACTGTTTTTCATGACAGGAACACTTGCTTTGACACCCGCAAAAAACGCTACTCCGATGGCAACGATAGAAAATATAGATAAAAACCGCCCCAGCGATTTTCGCATTTCTCGTGTAATGTCCTTTCTCAGTGCTTTAAATTTCATTTAGTATTCGATCCTTTCTACTGGCAGTGGGTTTTCGTTGATGGTTACACTTTCAATCTTTCCATTACGTACTTTAATAACTTTATCCCCCATCGCCGTAAGTGCCAAGTTATGAGTAATAACGATGACACTTACCCCACGTTGTCGACAGGTATCCTGAAGTAATTTTAAGATTTGTTTACCGGTATTATAATCAAGGGCACCGGTTGGCTCATCACATAATAAAAGCTTGGGATTTTTAGCTAATGCACGGGCAATGGCCACACGCTGTTGTTCCCCACCGGATAATTGTGCAGGGAAATTTCCACTTCGATCTTTTAATCCGACTGCTTCAATTGTTTCATCAATATCCAAAGGTTCTTTACAGATTTGTGCTGCCAGCTCTACATTTTCCTTAACGGTTAAATTCTGTACCAGATTATAAAACTGGAATACAAATCCAATATCATAACGACGATATGTCGTTAATTGTTTGGCATTATATTTACTGATTTCTTTACCATCTACATAGATATTGCCGCTTGTACAACTATCCATTCCACCTAGAATATTCAGTATTGTACTTTTTCCAGCACCACTGGCGCCCGCAATGACCACAAATTCTCCCTGATCAATAGAAAAATCCACACCACTTAGTGCTTCAATTTCTACTTCTCCCATTTTATATATTTTTTTTACATTTTGAAATTCAATATAGGCACTCATATACATCGACCTTTCTAACATATACGTTTTCCTATATTATACTAAAATTGAAAAAACTTTGATAGTCTTTCCCCCTATTTTCTTTTTTTCACTTTTTTCCTACATAATCTATTTTCTCTTTCAAACAGGGTTGATATTCCGTATCCTGCGACAATTATTGCCGGTATATTATCTAAATAATTTACCCACATATATCAGCATTATCATTTAGTTATAATTCCAATGAGGATCTCATAGAATATTATGAGATTTTTTTCTTTTACTTGCTTCTATAAAATGTTACAATACAAGAAAGAAAAGGAGGTATTTTATGAACTTTACAAAGAAACAAATCACAATTACATCGATTGCGGCCATTTTGATCATTGCGGCAGGCATTGGCGCATTCTTCTTGTTGAATTCAGGTCCATCTGCGAAAACAGCATGGGATGAATACAGCAAAGCATGGGAGAAAAAAGATTATGAAGCCATGTACAATTTATTAGACAGTAAATCAAAGTCAGAAACTGATCACGATACATTCGTTAATAAATATACAAACATTTATAATGGAATAGAAGCAGACCAGCTTAAGATTGAAACCAAGGATATTGTAGATGGTGATGGCGGTAAAACAGCTGCCTATCATTTCAGCGCAGATACCCTTGCTGGAAATGTTAGTTTTGATCAGTCTGTACAGATTGTCAAAGAAGATGACACCTACAAAATCAGCTGGAGTTAT
The DNA here is from genome assembly GCF_003433845.1 of Absiella sp. AM09-50. Classification (NCBI taxonomy): domain Bacteria; kingdom Bacillati; phylum Bacillota; class Erysipelotrichia; order Erysipelotrichales; family Erysipelotrichaceae; genus Amedibacterium; species Absiella sp. AM09-50. The sequence continues at coordinate 114,727 of NZ_QVFI01000011.1, read as the reverse complement.
GCCCAGATATTCCCACAGATGCAAAATGGCGATGGCATTCAGATATCCAGTGAAGAAGCAAAACGTGGCAGTATTCTTGATCGCAATGGAAAAGTTATTGCAGGTGATGATCAAGCAATCGTTGTCGGCGTAGTGCCAGGTAAAATAAAGGACGAGGAAGATCTTTCTACTTTAGCGAAACGTTTGGATATTAATGTTGACAGTATCAAAAATGCTATGCAAGCAAGCTGGGTAAAAGATGATTTATTTGTACCTGTAAAAACGATATCCAAAGATACAGATATCAAAATTGATGATTTATCCGGGGTTACAACACAAACAACAAGTGCCCGTATATATCCTTATAAAGAAATATGCTCCCACTTAAGCGGTTATGTACAGACGATTAATGCGGAAGAATTAGAAAAACATAAAGGCGAAGGTTATGACAGCAATTCACTGATTGGAAAAACCGGATTGGAAAGTATCTATGAAAAAGATTTGCGTGGACAAAACGGGGTAAGCATCCTTGTGGTAAGAGATGGTAATGTTGTGGATACCATTGCGAAACGTGATGTAAAAAACGGTAAAGATATCAAAACGACAATTGATGTTGACGTACAGAAAAAAGTATATGAACAATTAAAAAATGATCAGGGGGCTGGTGTGGTGATGCAGCCAAAAACCGGAGAAGTCTTAGCCCTTGTATCTACTCCAAGTTATGATCCAAATGATTTTGCACTGGGTATGACAACTGCCAAATGGGATTCTTTGAATAATGATAAGAACCGACCATTAGAAAATCGTTTCACAGGTTTATATACCCCAGGTTCTACCTTTAAAGCATTCACTGCGGCAGCTGCACTAGATTCTAAAACCATTACAGCTGATGAGGATATGGGACAGGCAAAAGATAAAAAATGGCAGAAAGATAATAGCTGGGGTGATTATTTTGTAAAGACAACTGCTGCATATGATGGCAAAGCTGATCTGCAAAATGCCCTGATTTATTCTGATAATACCTATTTCGCAAAAGTAGCGTTAAAGATGGGCATCAAAACCTATACAGATAAATTAAACAGTTATGGGTTTAACGATCAAATGGATTTCCCATTCACGATTCCCGCAAGCAGTTATGGTGAAGAAAGTGATTTAAAGAAAGATATCACATTAGCGGATACAGGTTATGGACAGGGAAAACTTCAAATATCTCCACTTCATTTAACCGCATTTTATGCATCCTTTGAAAATAATGGAAGTATTCCTAAACCTTATTTGATTTATCAGGATGGAAAAGCAGAAACATGGAAGAAAGATGCTATCTCCTCTGGAACAGTAGAAACATTAAAGAAAGCTTTAACAAACACCTATCACAGTTATGATTCAGAAAATCCTACAAAAGCATTAGGTAAAACCGGAACCGCACAGGTCAATGAAAAAGAAATCGGATGGCTGTGCAGTGCTAATGAAGATTATGCAATTACCTTAATGGTGGATAATGCAGAAGATCGTAACGGCAGTTTATACGTTACACCATTAATGAAAGCTTTGTGGCGTACACTTCAATAATGATAAAAAGTCTAATCGATTAGGATTAGACTTTTTTTATGCTTTATTTTGATATATAAAATCATATAAATTTAAATGATGTTCGACAGCATACAATACCTGTTGTTCATCAATGATATGTTCACAAAGCTTTGGCAACATCAGCATGATCTGATTGACTTCTTCTTCTGATAAATTCGTAAGATTGAAACGTTTCTTCCCATAGACAGAATACAGATTGAAATAGAATGTATCCGGTGTTCGTTTTGCCGGGCCTGCGATCGTATTTTTGATATAGCGAATTTCGATTTTTTCAATATCTTGTTTTTTCAACACATAGTAACAATCCACACTTTCATTATGAAATAAAGCTTTTATAATCTTTGCGTTATTGATCACGCTATCATTTTGAAGAATGATTTTATCTTCACTGATACACCAATACTGTTTAAATGCCCCAGGCAGCATTGCCAAACATAATAAACAAAAGAAGATGATCCACATAGCAAAAAACATCCATACTTCTAACTTCATCAATCCAAAGAATAATGATGCAAGTAATAAGGCAATTAATGTGACAGGTACCATTTCCTTTCCAACGTTTTTTCGATTTAATTTTTTTCCTACGACGATATTCATAAAATACCTCCCAGATATTTCACTGTTTCAATGTTACTTATAATATACCACCTGTTTATAAAAGTTCAATAGAAAAAGATAGAAATCCTTTCTTTACATGCTGGATTTCTATCTCTTTGCTTATTTTACAATTTCTGGTTTCAAAAATACTTGTAAAGCTGTATATGCCATTGCTTTTGTGGCTGTATGTAAACTATGTTTTGCGTTATCCCCATGTACATATGCCAAGAAATCTTCATGATGGGCAAATACTTTAGGATTTGCGCCTGTATCAATTTCACAATATACACATGGACAAACATGGGATACATTTCCAATGTCACTGGAGCCACTGGCTTCTTCATCCGCTTCCACAAAATCATTCACACCAAGCGCCATCAGATTTTCCTTCAATAGCTGACGCAGTCCTTCATGATAAACAAGGTCATCATAAGAATTTTCAAAGTTATGATATTCCAGTTTTGCGCCACTCATCAATGCTGCACCCTTTGCACAGTTGATGATACGTTTTGTAAGTTCTTCTAAATATGCACGATCTTTTGCACGGATATAGAAACGACAGCCAGCTTTATCTGGTACGGTATTACATGCGACACCGCCATCTGTAATGATACCTGCAACTCTGGCATCACTTCGCATATGCTGACGAAGAGCATTCACTCCCGCAAACATCAGCTGTACACCATCTAGTGCATTGATGCCTTTTTCAGGATAAGCAGCCGCATGTGCCGCAACTCCTTTAAAATTAAATTCTAAGGAATCCATCGCCAATGTGACCACATGGATATTATTTTCAGCACCTAAATGCATTTGTATTGCCGCATCAATATCATCAAAAGCACCACGTTCAACCAAATCATATTTGCCACCTGTTGTTTCTTCCGCTGGGGTTCCAATGACCACAATACTACCTGAAATAACATCTTTCATATGTGCAAGGGATATTGCTGCGCCAAATGTAGATGCCGCAATCCAATTGTGTCCACAAGCATGTGCTACCTGACATTTATCTTCCCCATATCCTGGAAGTGCATCATATTCCGCAAGAAATGCTACCTTAGGACCTTCTCCACAAACAAGCTCTGCACGAAATGCTGTAGGGATATCCAGATAAGGATAAGTAATCGTGAATCCTTGTTTTTCTAATTGCTCCACCAAATAAGCACTTGATTTATATTCTTCATTTCCAAGTTCTGCGTGTTCATAAATGTATTCACTGACTTCTTCAATCAATGATGCACATTCATCTTCTATCGTATATAAACGTGTTTTTAATTCCATATCGTTTTCTCCTTAATATCCAATGACAACTGCCACACCAAGTAAAACCATAGATGCGATAAATAGTAAACCAAATAAAGGTGTCACAAATTTATACCAGCGATCAATTGGCAAACGCATGATGCCACACATCATGAATACACTGGTTGGCCAGAAGATATTGGAGAATCCATCACCAAACTGAAATGCCAGTACACTTACCTGACGGGATACACCTACCATCTCTCCTACTGGGGCTAAAATCGGCATCGTCACAAGTGCCTGTCCTGCCCCGCTTGGGATAAAGAAATTGATGATATTTTGAACAAACAGCATACCCATTGCGCTTAACATTCCCTGGAAGTTTGATAAAAGGTTAGCCAGCCAGTAAACAATTGTATCAATGATATGTGCATTATCCATGATCACAGGAATACTGCGGCTGACACCAACTAACAATGCACCATACATCATTTCCTTACTTGCTTCAATAAAGAATTCTGCAATCTGACTTGCGGTAAAACGAGAAATAAAGCCTGTCACAACTGTCATAATAATGAATAATGTCGCTATTTCATCAATATACCATCCAAACTTGATGGTACCAATCAACAGCATCGCAATTGTAAATACAAACATCAAGCAGCTGATTTTATGTGTCCATGTGAACTTTGATTTCATTAATTCATCTTTTGAGCCAACTTCCAGCATTTCAACTTTTGCGCCATATAATACTGATTTTGTTGGATCTTTTTTTACACGATGTGCATAACGCCATACATACCAGATACTGATTCCCATAAATACAGCAAAGCAGACAATACGATATCCCAGCCCGGAAAACATTGTCACACCCGCTACTTCCTGAGCAATTCCTACGGTAAATGGATTGATGGTTGCTGCCGCAAAACCTATCGCAACACCAAGATAGATAATGCTTCCACCAACGATTGCATCATAGCCAAGGACTGCCGCAATGGAAATAAATACCGGAATCAATCCATACGTTTCTTCAAACATTCCCATGGTACTACCAAGTAAACCAAAAGTAATCATACATACAGGGATAATCAATTCAATACGATCACCGATTTTTCTTAAGATAAATCCTACGACTGCATCAAAGGTTCCATTCTTAATCAAAATATAAACAAATGCATATGCAAAGATAATAAAGAAGATAATCTGTGCACCATCCACAAATCCCAGCTGAATGGATTTAAACATATCAAAAATTGAACATCCTACCTTTTCTACCGCATGATAGCTGTCAGGAACAACTATTGTGTTGCCTGCTGCATCTACGATTCTCTCAAATTCTCCTGCAGGTACGATGTTTGCCAGCACTGCCGTTAACATAGTCATTAAAAAGATGATGACATATGCATGCGGCATTTGAAACTTTTTCTTTTTCTTTTCCATAATTTTCCTCCAATAAAAAAGTCCTTGCACCCTAAAACATGCAAAGACCTTTTGGAAGATAACTTTGATGTTTTAAGATAGCGCTCCTTTATGTTTTAACATAAAGACAGTGGCATGCTTCTTCAACATACCCCCAGCAGATACTTTGACCTATCTGCTTCGGCGTATCATCCTTTCTGATATCTTCACAGACTTTCGATCTCCGATATCATACTCATAATCAACGCGCCTCTTCTTAAACACAAGACGTTGACATTTTAGCATTATTTGTCTACATTTGCAAGACAGACACCACTTTTTTCATAGTTTAATTTTCATTAACTAATAAATACGGTGATATTTTTTTGATTCTTCTTGCAATCCACATAGCTAAAGCACTCCCAGTTAAACAAATAAGTAAAATAATGGTAATCAACATCATCCATGGTATTTCAAATTGAACCTTCATCATACCAATATAGGATAACAACATACTTAATAATGGGTTGATGAGATAGTATCCAAGGATTGCTCCTGTCATAGCGCCAATCACAAAAACCATAAGTGATGTTAATGCAATTTGATGAATCAATTGTTTCGATGTATAACCAATGGCCTTTAAAATACCAAACTCTTGTTTCCGTTGCAGGATGGATGTCTTTTGTACAAGATACATAATCAATATGATAATAAATAGGGTGATACCCGCAATCACACATACCAACGCACTGACAATATCTCGATAAGACCCCATCGACGCCTCTACCACTTTGCGATTATTTTGTATACCGATAATATTTGAGGAATAATGTTGTTTGATATATTGTATGGTATCCTCAATTTCTTGTTTATCTTTGGTATAGATATTTAATGTTCTAGCTTCATAGTCTTTGACAAATAATCGATACCCTTCTTCTGTGATGGCAACATCATGCCCCATATAATTTGCCCCCTGAATCAAACCGGTAATCAAATACTCCTGTTCCTTATCCCCCTTTTTTAAGGTAATCATTTCTCCAGGCTCTTTGTGTAATTTAGAAGCTAATAATCCACCGATTGCTACTTCATTTGCATATTTTGGAAATCTTCCCTGATATAAGACTTGTTGAGAACGTAAATGCAGGAAGTTTTCACTGGTATAACAGATGACTACCTCATGCCCACATTGAAAAGCATTGTCTGTATAAAAATCCACGCTATGATCAACGCCGGATATTTTTTCTAAATCCTTTTTCAGACGTAAATGATCCTCATGGGTTTTTGATTCCACAATAATATCTGCAATATCTCCTGAACTGGCAAATAAAAAGTTATCAAACTGATACGAAATATTATAGAATAAAACACCCGCAAAAACACTGGCAAATGCAATGGCACTAATTACAATGCTTACCATAACGTTTGCTTTCAGATTTTGAATCAAGGCTTTCATTGCCAATAAAACCGTTAACGTTGCTTTATGTTTGTCTAATGGAACATGATTCCGTTTAAAATTATGTGTATAAAATCCACTTCGCAACGCCACAATTGGTGTCAGCTTTTTGGCCTTCATAGATGTTACCATTGTGATGAGGGAGATAATCAGCATTAGAAAAAGCAAGGTCATACTTACACAAAGCGCATCAAGTCCCTGATGCCATGTGAGTCCTGTTTGAATGGCAAACATATAAGATAGAAATGGTAATAACAGATTGGATAATCCAATTCCAAGAATACCGCCAATTCCTCCAATTATTAAATATGGAAGCATCAACGATAATAGAATCTGTATTCCTGTATATCCGATAGCTTTATAAGCACCAATATTTTTCATATCCTCCACAATGGTATTTTGTATTTTAAAACGTATCACAATCACTAAAATAACCATCATGATCATGGAAAAAGCGATAATCAAAGTAGCGCCAATAGAAGATGTCAGTGTTCTTGATTGTTTGATTGTTTCATAATAATTCATATCAGAGCGAATGGATGGATTAGTGGAAGTGATGGTTGGTAAATGTCTTGTCGCATACTCACTATTTTGATCATGCTGGTTCACTTTCATTAAAAACATCGTCGCATCAATGGTATGTGACAAGCGCTTTGATACTGTTTGATATTCTTCATCATCTAATAATAAGCCGGTTGTGGAGGAATTAATTGTCGCAAGCATCATTTCCTCATAAAAGCCTTTTATCTGATAGGTGAATGTGACCTCTTTACCATCTTGTATGATGGTTAACGTAAAATCATCCAGTAAATTATATTGACCACCTGTATGAAATAAATATGGCAAATATATCCCATGCTCCACAGATTTATTGCTTTCTTCCATCATTGATATTTTACCGATTTCTTGTTTATCATTTTTATTCAACACCGCAAATTGACGTAAGGTTTCACTGTTTCGATATTGACATTTACCTGCAAAAAACAAAACATTTCGTTGCTCCATCTGTTTTGTATCAGGATCATGAAGCAGTTCTTGTTGATACGTTTTTATATACGTTTCATCTTTGTTTTGTATGGTGGTAATGACATCTGCACTTTGCATATCGTTGGCGTATTGATCAAATAGCTGAGGATAATTTAAAAATGTAGTAAGCCCTAAATTCATAAGTGCGCTCGATATTATAATCAATAACATAAAGCCAATCATCTGTGATTTGTTTTTTTGAAAGGTAGCTTTTGCTAGTAGCATCACTGACATCATCACCACCCCATTTCAAGTAGAAATGCTGCCAGCTTTTCATGACGTTTTTCATCACTGCCCTGATATTTTCCAAGATGATACTCTCCCTGAATCAAGCCATCCTGTAAATATAAAATACGATTGGCACGTCTTGCTGATTTTAAATCATGTGTTACCATAACGATCGTTTGTCCAGCTTCATTCATTTGAGTTAAGGTATTTAAAACCATATCACTGCTTTGTGAATTTAATTGTCCTGTTGGTTCATCCGCAAATACGATATCCGGCTGATTGATCATCGCTCTGATGAGCGCTGCACGTTGTGCTTCACCTCCTGATAACTGAGTAGGAAACTTATGCCATATCTGCTCATTTAATCCAACACTTTTTAACATTTCTTTCGCTTGTTTTAATACTTGTTGTTTATTTTTATTTACCAATAACCCAGCAGCTAAAATATTATCCATAATACTCATGCCATCCACTAAATAAATCTGTTGAAATACAAAGCCACAATGCTTTCTGCGAAAAAGTGCCAGTTGATCCTGATTCTTTTCCGATATGCGTTCACCTGAAAATTCAATTGTTCCAAGCGTTGGACGATCCATCCCGCTTAAAGCATATAATAATGTAGATTTTCCAGCACCAGATGGCCCCATAATCACTGTAAAATCTCCTTCATATATCTGCATATCTAAATTTTTTAAAACATGTTGTTGTATTCCGCCATTGGAAAAACTCTTACAAAGCTTCTCACTTTTGATGATGATTTTTTCATTCATAATATTTACATCCTTTCTTACAAACAAATCTTATCATAGAGAAACCTTAACAGTCTTTATCCAATTCTTAATCATTCCTTAATTCACAAGTTTTACATAAAGCTTCATACAACAACCTTGTTCATTTAATTCCACTTCCAGTCTGCCTTTCATTTTTTCCATCAGATAATGGGATATATATAATCCAAGTCCTGCCCCTTTTTCATGGGATGCATTATTTCCTCGGTAATATTTTTTAAATAAAAATGGTAAATCATCTTTTGATAATGTGTGACCATAATCCTGTATCATGATACATAAAAAATCATCCTCGTATGCAAAGGATACACTCATATCTGTTTTCGCATATTTATAAGCATTCGCAAATAGATTATCAAATACCTGTTGTAATCGCAATACATCCATATAGATTAAACATGGTTTTGTTTCATCGATACATGCCTTATGTAGATAATCTGCTTGCTTTATCATATCAATCAATTTGGTGCTTTCCATTTCTTCTATATGTACATCTAAATGCGATAATTCCTCTAATGTCGCAGAAAATAAATTATTGATCAATGCATCAATTTGTGTAGCTTTTGCCTGTATCACTGCCAGCTGCTGCTTTTCTTTTTCATCTTTACTCTTTACACTCATTAATTCTGATACGGCTTCAATGGAGGCAATCGGTGTTTTGATATCATGGCTGAGTTTAGCGACCAGCTCTTTTTTACTCTCATTGGCAATTCGTTCCTGTTCTTTGGCTTTGCATAATTCATCGCGCATCATATCAAAACTTTCACTAAATGCACCAAATATATGACTTTGATCCATGGGTAATGGATGATTCAAATCGCCTTGTGCGATATGTTTGGCAAATGTTTGTAAATTTTGAAAAGGTTTTATCATTGTTTTCTGTAAATAAACATAATAAAGAATAAATATGAGCAGCTCTAATATAGACATCATCATGACGATATGCTGCAGGCGTTGTTTTTGCATAGTAAACTGATCATTCATAATGACAAGTTTTCCATAGACATGCTGTGTATCAAGAATATCCACCATGGTTGTACGCTGCTTGATTGCCTCATGAAGATCTTTTGGCAAATTCGTTCCATAACCACACTGTCTTTTTCCCGAAGGTTTCAACACGACATAAGAAAAATCAGCATCAATTGTACAAACATCTTCTTGTTGATCCCATGATGTTATCAATTGCTGTATTACTTCATTTACTTTTACCATATCTAATGTAGGTGCTTTTTCCCCTATATAATAAATCGAAACTATTTGTATCAGTAACAATGCCCCACATAAACCAAACATCATTTTATGCTTCATGAGTATTCTCCCTGAAACATATACCCAACACCCCAAATGGTCTGGATATATTGAGGATGATTAGGATCTTTTTCAATTTTTTCACGAATGTGGCGGATATGCACATTTAAAGTACCATCCAATGTTACACTATCCTCCCATACATCACGAAAGATTGCTTCTTTTTCTACCCGCTTGCCTGCATGCTCCATCAAATATTTTAAAAGCTTATATTCCATCGCTTTTAGCTTTATCGGTTTGTTCATGATTTCCACTTTTTCCAGTGCAAAGTCTACAGATAGATAACCATCATCATACCTCTTTACCGTTTTACTACCATAGCGTTTTAACACAGTTTTTACTTTTGCCAACAGTACACTTAAGGAATATGGTTTTCGTATATAATCATCTCCGCCAATACTCAGTGCTAAAATAATATCATCATCGCTTTGTCTTGCGCTGATAAACAGAATCGGCACATCGCTCTCTAAACGTATGGCCTTACATAAATCAAACCCTGAAGCCCCACCTAAATTGATGTCTAAAAGTATCAAATCCACCGTGTGTGTACGCAAAAAAGCCAAACAGCTTTCTGCATCAAAAACAGCCTCACTGCTTACCTCAAACAGATTGAAATATTCAACAGTACTTTCTGCCAAAGGTATTTCATCATCTACGATCAGACATTGTATATGCTCCATGATTGTTTCCCCTTATCCTTATTTTATAATCGTATTGTAGCTTGAATCTAAACATGTGTCAACAAGCCCATTTACTGTATCAAGAATAATTTGATTGACAAACTATCTGATTAACTTTATCATTTAATAAAAACAGGAGGTTCTATTATGAAGCTAATATTAGATCACGTACAAAAATCCTATGGTGATAAAGAAGTATTAAAAGATTGCAGTTTTACTTTTGAAAGAGGAAAAATATATGGTCTATTGGGTCGCAATGGCAGTGGAAAAACAACGCTGTTCAACTGTATCGCACAGGAAATCGATTGTACAGGCAGTATTCAGATTGAAAAAAAAGAAACCATGCGAAATATCATAGAATCAGATATCGGATATGCCTACAGTCTGCCAATTCTGCCAGAATTTATGACTGGTTATGAATTTATACAGTTCTATATGGATATCAATGAACAACGCTTAGAAAAGACAATTAATATTGATGATTATTTTGACTTGATGCGCATAGATGAAGATGATCGTCATCGTTTGATCAAAGGCTATAGTCATGGAATGAAAAATAAGCTTCAGATGTTAAGCTTTATTATTTCACATCCGGATATCATCTTATTAGATGAACCTTTGACATCTTTTGATGTTGTAGTTGCTAGTGAAATGAAACATTTGCTTCTACAGATGAAGGAAGATCATATTTTATTGTTTTCTACCCATGTTTTACAGCTTGCGACAGATTTATGTGATGAGATCATTCTATTGAATAATGGCAGTTTAACTTTATTAGATCATGATTTATTAAACAGTCCGGATTTTGAAGAACGTGTTGTGGAAATGTTAAGGGATGAAGAACATGTGGCATGATATCATTTTCATGTATCATGTATCCATGACCAAAAAGGTCAATGGATTATTCTATTTTCTTCAAAAGCTGCCTTTTCTTGGTAAAAAAATCCCATCACGTATCTATCAATTCATCCGTTTAAAGAAAATATTAAGTATCATCACTTTTATATTTTCCATATTGGGGTCCGCCCTAAAAAACTTCTTATATCTTTTCATTTTTTATATGCTTCCCATTATGTTTCTATATATTAAACAAGATCCAATCCCACGTGTTCAAATGCAACAGGTATTCTTTCTAACATTTACGATATTAACCATACTTGGCGCCTGTACCAACAGTAAAATGTGGACATGTGATGATGAAACACTTATTATGATCAAGCAACTGCATATGGAATCAAAACGCTATATGCTGCACCATTCCTTATTTACATATACCATCAATACCATATCTTTAGGAATTAGTTCCCTACCCATATGTATGATTTTAATGATTTCTCCGGTATATGCACTATTAATTGCTGTTGTCTATTTTTGTTCTCATCTGATGATGGATGCATGTTATCTGTTTCTTTATGAACGTTACCACAATTTTATTTTATTCCATAAAGCATACAAGCCAGCCTTTCTCATGATTTGTCTATTGCTTGCTTATGGTATCTTATTTTCAAAAATCACAATATCTTTTGGATATATGTGTATGTATATCTTCACCCTTCTTTCTTTGCTTGGTATTGTATTTGCTTATCGTTATTTGAAAACAACAAACACTTACACAGCAGTCATGCGCAGAATCATACAGGACTATCTGTCTATGGGCTTAAACAACGACACCAATGTACAAACATTAGATGTTGCCTTAAATGAAAAAGACTATAGTCAATCTGAACTAAAACAAAATATTCATCATAAAAAACATGGATATCAGTTTATGAACGCCTTATTCTTTAAACGCCATAAACGCTTGATTTATAAGCCCATCAAACATCGCCTCATTATATTATTGGTGATTATGGTTTGTGTGATTCTCTCCTCCTTTTTTATAAAAGATCCTATTGATAAGAGTGACCTCTTAGAATTAATGCCACCCTTTGTATTTTTCCTGTATATGTTAAACATCTCCCAGCGAACATGTAAAGCCATGTTTATGAATTGTGATGCATCTTTGTTGCATTATGGTTACTATCGTACTCCACAGGCTATTCTTACAAACTTTCGTATCCGCTTAAAAGCTTTAATTTTATACAATCTGCCTGTGACGATATTATTATGTATATTGATCACTGTTACCTGCTTTGTTTATCATATTTCTTTCACACCTCAGACAATCGCTTTATTTCATATCACCATGTTTATATTATCCATTTTCTTTTCTGTTCATTATCTGTTTATCTATTATATCGCTCAGCCTTATGATGAAAAGCTGGAAATTAAAAATCCTTTGATGAATATCGTAAATGGCGCCATCTATGTGCTTTGTTACTTATGTATCAACTTAGAAGGAAACTTATATTTCTCTCTCGGGGTATTAGCTGCCACCATCTTATATCTCATGATTGCCTTGCCTCTTGTTTGGCATTTTGCGCCTAAGACTTTCCATTTAAAATGATTTTCGGTATAATGAATGCATAAGAAGGAGGTTCATTTATGGAATTTCACATTGCACATTGTAATATCAATGTAACAGACCTTGAGAAAAGTATTGCTTTTTATGAAAAAGCTTTGGGTTTAAAGGTGGTCTCAAAAAAAGAAACACCGGATTTTACCTTATGTTATTTAAGTGATGGTAAAACACCATTTGAATTAGAATTGACATGGTTAAAAGATCATCCTCAGCCTTATGATTTAGGTGAAAATGAAAGTCATATTGCCTTTGTTACTGAAGATTTTGATGCAGCTTATGCCTTACATCAAGAAATGGGTTGTATCTGTTTTGAAAATAAGGATATGGGTATCTATTTCATCCATGATCCTGATGATTACTGGTTAGAAATCGTTCCACAACATAAATAGGAAAACGAAGATGAAATGTGAAAACTCACCTTCGTTTTTTTTAAAATATAAACGGCAATAGATAGATTGGAAGATAACGAATCACACCATCGGATTCTCCAATATTTTTTTCTGAAAAGCGATAAGCAATCTTACTGTGGTATTGTATCACGAAATTATCAAAGCTTTTAGAGCGTGTATTTACACCGCTTTTAATTTCAATGGGGGTAATTTCAGTCCCACAATATGTCACAAAATCTATTTCTGAACTTGTATTGGGTTCAAAATAATACATAGCCTTATGATTGGCATACATGATTTGCGCAGCCATATTTTCATATATCGCTCCTTTAAATATTCCCAAATCTCCCGTATGAATTTTCGCAATGACAGCTTCATTGAAAAGTGAAATCAATAGTCCTGTATCAAACATATACACTTTGAATATTGACAGTTGCTCATATGCTTCTAAAGGAAAATCAATACATTTTAAACGATGCACAGATTTTCTAATGCAGGCCTCAGATGAAATTGATAATAAAGAAACTTTAAAACAAATGATTTACGTTTCTAATTCTACATACATCTTGATTTCTTAATATTATCCTTTGATCTACGATCATATGCCTTCACATCCGATCCTTTCTTCATTATATCAAATCCTGATTCATAAAAGTGCATAAAAAAGATAAAACGTGGTAACATATAGGGCGCATATAAGCGAAGCAAACATCTTGTAATTTTACAATGATACGCTTATAATGAACACGTTAAATATAAAGAGAGGTCATATGGAACGATTAACAATAGAAAACTATAAGCAACTGGAACCATATATCAAAGACGCTGATTATAACGAATATAACTCTAACATAGTAACCATGTTGATGTGGCAGGGCAGCTATCCTGTTTATTTCAGCTGTTATGAACATTTTGCACTTGTATACAATAAGATGCCTCATCGTGAACCGGTCTGGCTGATGCCTTATTGTAAGAAAGAATATCGTAAAGAAGCAGTAGATAAAAAAAAAGAATTAAGTGAACAGGAACATATTAGTTTTGAAATACATTCTATGATCAAAGAATTCAAGGACTGGCTGCAGGAAACATATCCAAATGAATTTTTGATATGGGACTGTTATAACGCACGTGACTATATTTATGATCGTAAACAGCAGGAAACACTTGCGGGTAAGAAAATGCAGAAACGAAGAAATCATTTCCATGCATTTGAAAAAGAATACGAAGGTCGTTATCATTATAAAACATTGGATAAAGAAGATATCCCTCATATTTATGAGTTTCTGGCATACTGGAAAAAGCAAAAAGAAGCGATGGACAGCATCGATGTGGAAGAAGAAGGCATTCATTTTCTACTAGAACATATGGAAGAATTACCTATAATGGGTGGTTGTATCTATATTGATGGAAAACTGGAAGCATTCAATATCACTTCCCTTGTATCACATGATACAATACAAATTCATGTGGAAAAAGCGAATAAACAGATTCGTGGATTGTATATTGCCATCTTAAAATTATTTTTGGAAACACTAGATGATGCGGTATTATATGTCAATCGTGAAGATGATATGGGATTACCAGAATTAAGGAAAGCCAAAACAGATATGCAGCCAATATCGAAAACTAGAAAATTTGGCAGCTGTTATCAAAAAATTATCATAAGAAAAGCAGTTCCTGAAGATATATCCGCCATCAAAAACTTATGGTTATCCAACTTTGAAGATGAAACATCTACATCAACTGATTATTATTTTGAACACTTCTATCATATGGAGGATTGTTATGTATGTGTCAGTGAGGATGAATTTATCTCTATGCTGCAGCTGCGTCCACTCTCCTTGATGCTGAATGGAAAAAAAGAAGATGTATCCTTTGTGGTGGGTGTTGCCACAAATAAAGAATATGAAGGATGCGCTTATATGAAACAGCTGCTTCAATATGCGATGGCACAGGCTTCAAAAACTCAGAATTATATGATTCTACAGGCATATAATTGGGATATTTATCGTTCATTTGGATTTGAAGAATGTTATAAATTTGCGAAGATCAAGTTATCAAAAGATGCTTATTCTCAAGGGGAAGGGGCATTTGTTTCAACGTATGATATAAAGACATTATTATCCTTATATGAAATTTATGTACAAGATAAAAATGGTTATCGTATCCGAGATCTTGCCTATTATGAAAATCTATTTTTGCCAAATGCGCACTTGTGGCATCAGGATATACAAGTCTTTGAAGTACAGGGAAAAGCTGTTGGGTATATCGTAAAGGAAGAACATGCTGATGAAACAGATATATTAGAATTTATCTACGAAGATACAAACGCATGTAACAACATGTTATATGCCCTATCACAAAGTGATAAAAAAATTATCATACATACTGATTTACAAACTGAAATTACAGGCAGAAAAAAAGAAGCAACCTGTATGATGATGGCATCATTACATGGCGCTTCCTTACATGATTCAAATTTGTATATCAATGAAACCCTTTAGAAGCTAGAAATTAGCTTCTTTTTTAGATACCCAGCTCTTTTAATTTACTCATTGCCTCAGAAAAACTATGTACAAAATAGCCGTGTTTCAAAATGGCGCCTAACACATAATGATTCATTCCATAAGTTGGTATCTCATATTGATTTGCGCTCATCAAACGTATATCACTATTCATGCCAATAATGATTTTTGTATTACTTTTGATTGCAATTCCCAATTCTACCATCACCCCGGCATCTTCATTTGTTAAGTCTGCGATGAAGATATCACATTCTTCTACTGCCTTCGTATCTGCTTCATATATTTCGATTGGCGTAGGAAGTGATTGTTTATTTTCATTGAAAGGCTGATCGACTGGATTAAAGATATCCAGGTGTGGAAACATCTCTTTCATGAGCTTTCCTTCTTTTTTTCTTTGTGCATTTTCTGCTTCATTAAACAGCGAACCTGCAATATAAACTTTCATGTATATCCCTCAACTTTCTGTTACGATTATACTATAATTCCTTACAAAAGCGAAGAAAAACACTTTTTATGGTATACACAAAGAAGGGTACATGGTACAATAACCTCAGGAGGTGATCATATGAATGCTTACCAATTAAAAATATCAATGAAGGGTGCGAAGCCCCCTGTTTGGAGAAGAGTCAACGTCCCAAAAGATTTAACTTTTAACGAATTGCACGAAACAATTCAACGTTTATTTGGGTGGATGGATGAACATTTATATAAGTTTAGGATTGCTTCACAAATGTTAGAAATATTAGGACCAGGTGTAGAAACGAACTATCTGGATGATATATTTACGGAAGATCATTATCTGTATGAATTTTTAAATGAAGGCACAAGATTTCAATATATTTATGATTTCGGTGACTGGTGGGATCATGCGATCCTTGTGGAAAAAGAAATTGAAATGGAAGAAAATTATCCTGTGTTGATCAAATGGAAAGGTGATAATTTTGCGGAAGATTCTGGTAATGTTGAGGGTTATGAAGAAATTGTAAAACGTTCTAAGGATAAAAAAGATGCAGATCAGAAAGAACTGATGCAATGGTTAAAAATGCAACATATTCCTTTTGATGAATATTATGTAAAAGAACAATTAAGTGAAATCATAAAAGCTCATGAAGATTTGGATAAAGAGATAGAAAAACAATTAGATCAAAGCATGCTTGCCTTGCGTAAAACACTGATGACAAAAGATATAGGCGAACTTTCTTTAATTGAGATGGAAAAAAGTGATATGACTTATTACATCGGTTTTAATCGTATGGATAATGATATCGTCTTACAGATTTATGATGATGAAACAGCGTATTTACAAGGCGTTGATTATGTATCCCCTCAGGCTTCCTGTAATATCTTTGCCAATACCATTTGTGTGATATTCAATGAAGAAGAATTACCAAATCTTGGGTGGAACTGCTCTGATGGAAAATCAACGATAAAAATACTGCGTACTGGTTATTTTCCTGTCGATTTAAATAATGATGATGCTTTATTGGTCATAAATATTCTACAAGGTATTGAAGAGATTTTATCCCAATGGAAAAAACCTTTGCCTTCTTATGAAACAAATGAATGCCTGCATGCGACACATAATCATCAAGATTGGATAATATCTAAACAGCAGATTCGATTACATGCGACACGTGATCTTGTACATTTGGATGAAAAGGAAATTGAACAGATTGAACGTGAAGGCGTACATCATGCAGGTACGGTTTTATGCGATGTTTTAAGTGCTCCAAGTCCAATGATGATGAACAAAGCTTATGATGTTTTATTATTGATTGAATCAGATACAGTCAATGCGAAGGTTACCTTACCGCATGAACTATTGGGTGATATGGTACAGATCAATATCCAGATACTACAGGCACTTGCACAATTTTTCAAAGAAAACGGTATTCCGGATACATTAAAAGTGAATAGTGAAAATATGCGTTTTATGTTAAGTGCTTTTTGTGAAGATTTAGGTATCATGTTATTGATGGAACCTTTCCGTACCCAGTTTGAAACGATGCTGCTTCCAGATATCGATGAAAAAGATATAGAAATATTAGATACTCTGGCTCATTTAAGTGGTGAAGAATTTTATGATTTCATGGAAAGTATGGATGAAAATGAATTGATGGCATTTCAGGAGTTCATCACAAAATATTTAGATTCAGATGATTTAAATGATATCTTTGAAGACAGTCTTGCACTGAAGAAAGATGATCATGGAAAGAAAAAATTTGACGCATAATAATATTTCTTATTCAGATTCTTTATTGCTTTAGGGTATATACGAAAAGAGATTTCTAAATGATTATATGTATAGTCATTTTAGAAATCTCTTTTTTATTTTAGATATCCAATTGTAAGTAAGGACCCATATTCAGAAATGTTATTTTCCTATTTTTCAATGTATTGAATAGCAATACAATCAAGTCCTGTATGTGCACTGATCACAGCACTGATATAGTTTGTTTCTATATCTAAGGTAGGATCTTTCTCCAACAACATATGTTTAACCTCTTGCGCACGATCTAAACAATCTGAGTGAATAACGAAGATTTTCCCCGGTTTTCCATGTAAATGATCAATGATATAATCCACTGCAAAGGATATTGCTTTCTTCTCTGTACGTACTTTTTCAAATACATCGATCTTTCCATTGGTTTGTGGATCAATACGTAAGATGGGTTTGATTTTCAATAAACCTGCCGCAGCTGCCGCAAGTGGCGTTAATCGCCCACCTCGTTTTAAGTGCTGTAAATCATTTGGCAGAATCAATGTACCACTTGTCTTTACTTTTTCTTCTACCAGCGCCTTTACTTCTTCTATACTTTTTCCTTCATCCACATAATGTTTTGCTAGTATTGCGCCATAACCCTGCAAATCGCAGGTTGTGTAATTCTCAATTGTCACAACCGGTATGCCTAAATCTTTGCCACATACTTCAATTGCATTATATGTTGATGATAATCCACTGCTTAATGGAAGGGAAAGAATCGCATCATATCCATCTGCTTTGATTTGCGCAATCTGATTTTCAATCACAGATAAGATTGGCATACTTGTTTTTGGTGTATGATTCTTCTTTAATCTTTCATATAACTCCATCGTCGTGATGTCTACGCCATCCTGATAGGATACTTCTTCATCAATGACCTGAAGTGGCAGAAGATACAGTCCATATTTTTGTGCATCTATCACATTTAATGCACTTCCTGTATCTGTTAATACAGCTATCTTCATAACAGTACCTCTTTTCTCATGTGTTAACACATGGCTTCCTACAAGGATATTTTACTCTTTTTTTAGACAAAAAGGTAATTTTATCCAGTAAAAATCAATTTTTTTATTTTTAATATATTTATTTTAGATATTGATAACGATCAGGTACTTCCACTTCTTTGTTTTGTTCTTCTAATGTTTCCAGATAAGTATCATATGCACGTTGTGCATTTTGTAAGATACCGCTTTTATGAAATAAATGAAGTGAACTTTGATCATCTACGACCCAGTATTCTTCTCCAGTATCCATTTCCACTAACCAGATATCCGCTTGTGGATCGTCGCCAATAGTTTCTATAAAAGAAGCATCTTCTACATCCTGCTGTGAAAAAGCTTCTGATACGTAAGATAAAATCGTTTCTTTTCTGATAGCTTCCAACATTTTATTTCCTCCCAACTTTTTACACGTGCAATCATAACACCATTTGTTATTTTAATAAAGTCTTTGATTTATTTTTTTGAATATGACACACGATGTCATATATTTATGTTACGATAGTATCAGGTGATCATAATGCAAACATTACGTTTATTTGAAATACTATATATCCTTCTGCAAAACAAAAAGACAACTGCGAAATATCTGGCACAACATTTTGAAGTCAGTGTCCGTACAATTTATCGTGATTTAGATGTATTGACGCTTGCCGGTATCCCTATATATACCAACAAAGGCAAAAACGGCGGTATCTTTTTAAATGAGGATTATATCTTGAATCGAAGCTTTTTCAGTGATGATGAACAAGCAAAATTATTAGCTGCCTTACGTAGTCAACAAATTGTAGATCCAGAAGCATCTGATACTTTATTATCTAAACTAAGTGCCATCTTTCAAAAACCGGAAATCCCATGGATTCAGGTAGATTTTCGCAATTGGCAGGAAGAAGATCATGATGATTTATTTCTTAGCTTAAAATCCGCAATTCTAAAACATCAGGTAGTTACCTTTCTCTATCATGATGCAAAAGGCAACAGCAAACAGCGCACTGTAGAACCATTACAGCTTTTATTCAAAGGACAGGCCTGGTATCTTGTCGCTTATTGCAGGGAAAGAAAAGCCCAGCGTACTTTTAAAATCAAACGTATGCAGCATCTGAAAATATTGCCACAGCATTTCACTCGTGAATTGATAGAAGTAAATCATCCATACCAACAATACCAGCAAACATGTATAGATGTTGTTTTACGCATTGATTTATCCATGGGATATCGTGTATTTGAAGAATTTCCTCGTGATAGCATTGAAGTAAAAGAAGATCATTATCTGATTAAATGCAGAATGCCAGATTGTGAAATGACTTATGGAGTCTTGATTTCTTATGGCGAAGCATTAACTGTACTTTCCCCTGCCCATATCAAAGAAGGCGTCATTCTACGTATACAAAAGATATTAAGTAATTATCTTTAACATGACATGAGGTGTCATATATACAATGATATAGTAGAGATGAAAGAAGGGATACTTGTATGGAAACATTTGATTATAAAAAAGCATATAAAGATTTATATATACTGAAAACAAAACCAATGATGATTCAGGTTCCATCCATGAATTTTGTGATGGTCAAAGGAAATGGCAATCCAAATGAGCCAGATGGCGCATATGCCAATGCTTTACAGATTCTATATGGCATCAGTTATACCATAAAAATGAGTAAAAAAAATTCTATGCATATCAAAGGATATTTTGATTATGTTGTGCCACCACTAGAAGGTTTTTGGTGGATGGATGACATACAGGGAATTGATGTTACACAAAAGAACAGCTTTCACTGGTATGCTTTCATTCGTTTACCTGAGTTTGTCAATCAGGAAATATTTGAATGGGCATGTGCACAGACACAAAAGAAAAAACCACAGCTTGATGTATCACTTGCGAAGTTTGTGACACTTGAAGAAGGTTTATGTGTACAAATCATGCACAAAGGCTGTTACGATGATGAACCAGCATCTATTGAAAAGATGCATGCCTTTATGGAAGCTGAAGGCTATGAACTGGATTTTACAGGCATCTATAACACAGGGCAGCCCAGAATGCATCATGAAATATATTTAAGTAATCCAAATAAATCAAAACCAGAAAATTTAAAAACGGTGATTCGTCACCCAATAAGGAGAAAATGATATGGAATTTATAAAACTTACACCAGAAAATATAGAAAAGGAGCATATCTGTTGTGCTTTAAGTGATAAAGCCCAGGTTCAGATGAAAAAGATATGGTTAACACAGCGCATGAAAGAAGGCTTGCAGTTTTATCGTCTACAGGCAAAAGGCAAAGTATTTATTGAATATGCGCCAATTACTTGCGCATGGGCACCTGTGGAAGGCAAGAATATGATGATGATCGACTGTTTCTGGGTCAGTGGACAATATAAAGGGAAAGGCTACAGCAATGCATTATTATCTCAATGTATTCAGGATGCCAAAGATGCGAATATGGATGGCATAGCGGTAATATCCAGTGAAAAAAAACTAGGCTTTCTAAGTGATGGCGATTATTTAAAGTATAAGGGCTTTACACTTGTTGATGAAGCAGGTGTCTATCAATTACTATATCTGCCTCTTACCGATAACAAAGCTATGCCACATTTTACCGATACCGCTAAAACAATGAAAACAAAAGAAGATGGTTTTGTATTATACTATACACCACAATGTCCTTTTGCTTTAAAATATGCGGAAATCTTAAAACAGCATGTAGAAGCTGCTGGTATTCCTGTACATCTGCACCTACTTCAAAGTAAACAAGAAGTCATGGAAGTCCCTGCCCCATGGTGTGTTCATGCATTGTTTATAGATGGAAAATTCATAACACATGAAATCCAATCTGAAAAGAAACTAGATAAACTCATTGCGGCTTATGGAAAAGATAAAACAAAAGGATAATCGTTTCCTGATTGGAAAACGTATTCCTCTAACTGCTTCTTTTTCTAAAAACATGTCTTTGATCACATCATTTTGGCAAAGTTTTCAACAGGATATCAAGCGTTATCATCTTCAACAAAAAAAGCCCTTTGAAAAATATGGCATCACCTTTCGTGAACAATCAAAGTTGTATTATGCTTGTTGTTTGCCTGCGGATATCACCTATCCCGATGACTTTGAAATCTTTCTATTGCCCCGTTCCCACTATTTTCTTTATGAACATATTGGTCCTATGCGCAAACTACCAGATACCATACAATACCTGATGAAACAGCATTTACCAGCTGCACATCTTACACCAAAACAAATAGATCTTGTTTATTATGAAGCCTATCGACCAGGTTTTGCTTATCAGGATGAATATTCTGTTATAGAAATCGGTATTCCCATCTTACAGGATACACCAGATCATATGCCCAGCATCAGCGCAAAATCTTTACTTCAGGGAAATGGTAAACCCACAGAGCCATATACCTGGTTTGGCATGGATTATAATATGAATTTATACAAAGGCTGTCCTCATGGTTGTATTTATTGTGATTCTCGCAGTTCGTGTTATCAGGTAGATAACTTTGATATCGTTCGTAAGAAAGAAAATGAATTATCTATTCTTGAAATGGAACTAAAACGCAAGAAACGAAAAGGTGTTATAGGAATTGGTTCCATGTCTGATACCTATCATCCATTTGAGAAAACAGAGAAAATCACACATGATGCATTAGAGCTGATCTATCGTTATGGATTTGGTGTTGGCATTGATACCAAAAGTGATTTGATCCTGAAAGATATTGATTTAATTTCAGCAATATCAAAACAATACCCTAGCATTGTAAAAATCACCATTACAACCGCAGATGATACATTATGCCGTATCATCGAACCACATGTCTGTGTCAGTTCCAAGCGCTTTATAATATTAGAAAAACTGCATCAGGCTGGTATTTTCGCTGGTATTTTAATGATGCCCATACTTCCCTTCATCAATGACAGTGAAGAAAATATCAAAACAATTATTGAACAGGCACACTTGCATCATGCCAAATTCATCTATCCAGGTTTTGGTGTGACCTTGCGATCAAATCAACGCAGTTATTTTTACTATCAACTGGATCGCTTTTTCCCAGGAAAACGACAGCTATATGAAAAATATTATCACAATACCTATTCCTGTGAATCTCTTCATCATCAAGCTTTATGGAAACTATTCCAAAAAGAATGCCAGAAATACGGTATCCTCTATCGCATGAACGATATCATTCATGCATATAAAAAAGAAACCGGCATCAAACAGATGTCACTATTATAAAGGAGAACAATATGAATTATCATCTAACAAACGTTACACTAACAACCGACAACACAATAGAAGGCATGGAAAAAATCCAGGCACTCTGGAACGATATCACAACAGGAAATCTTCCCCTGTTATGTGATAATGAACATCATCCTATTGAAAATGTGACACCCATTTCCTGTTACAGCAATTATACATCAGATGAAAAAGGCACCTATGATTTAACCATTATGGCAGAAACATTGGATTTCTTCACAAAGATGGAAGAAAAAATTGCACAAGGCACTTACCTTCTATATGAGGAAACAAATGATGAGGGAAATATCGAAGCTTGTACAAAACAAGCATGGATTAGAATCTGGGATGATCAAAACAAACAGCTTATCAAACGCAGCTTTACAAAAGATTATGAAGCTAGCATTCCCAAAGCATTCTCAAAAGACAACAAGGCTCATTGTTATGTATATATCGCAATCCAGCAGTAATTTCTATAATTACTGCTTTTCTATTGACAAACACTTATTTATACATTAAATTGATAATAGATATATCGATAATCAATATAGTGAGGTGATCACATGGCACGAAAAGAATTTCAGACACTGACAGAACAAATGTTTTATATTTTACTTGTTTTAAGACAGCCTCATCATGGCTATGAAATCATGCAACAGATTGATGAAATCACCCATGGCCGTATCAAAGTAGGTGCCGGCACTTTGTATACTCTGCTTTCTCGTTTTGAAGAAGAAGGCTTCATCAAAAAAGTAGGAGAAGATCAACGTAAGAAAATCTATCGAATCACGAAAGAAGGAAATGAATTATTTGAAAAAGAAAAACAACGCTTAAAACAAATGTTAATTGATAGCGGGGAGGTATGATTATGAAAACATTATATACAATCAATGCTTTTCATCCAATGGACTATCAGGCAATACAACAATACTTAGAACACAAAGCGCAAAAAGGATATATCTTAAAGAAAATAGGATATTTCTTCAAATTTCAAAAAGAAGAACCGCAGGATTTAGTTTATTGCGTGGATTTCTTTCCAAAAATCACTTTATTTTCTTCTCAAAATATCGAAGAAGCAAAAGATTATCGTTCCTTTTGTGAAGAAAGCGGCTGGAAATTTGTCTGTGGTTATGACAAAATGCAAATATTCTGTGCCAAACGAAGTGATCATTTAATACCAATTCAAACAGAAGATATGATTCAATATAAGATTGTGAAAAAATCCATCATGCCTACCCTCATTGCATTGATTCTTGCATTTGCTTATATTTTATACTGCATTTATGATGTTTTTTCCTATCATCCTCGCTTTGCAACTTTAGATGATGACTTTATCCGTTTTGCGATTCCCGCTGTGATTTTTGGTGTAATCATCATAGCGATAGAACTATTCCGTTATTTTTATCTGCTTCTATTAAATAAACATCGGATAAAAAACGGTTTATCCACACATAATACATCTTATCAAAATGCAATGTTGTCTCGCTATCTGGATATATTGATTATTGTGGTAATGCTTTTTGCCTGTCTGCTTACCCTCATGATGGCACCTCATAAAGATGCATTCCTATATAATCATCTACAACCTTTCTTATATCCTGCAATCGGAATGTTTCTTGGTTCTTCACTTCTATTTATACGTAATCACTTTTCAATTAAAACAGAAGTCAATCAAATGCTTACCCTATTTGTTTTCTTAGCCATCATCCCCATATCTACAGGCATTTCTTATTCTCTAGATTTACAAAGCCAAAAACTATCCAGTATCAAACAAACCGCCTATTTCAATTACTTCAATGATTCCTTATCAAATAAAGGAACATGGGAAGTCCTCGATATCAACAGTTCCTCCCATGTCCCATTACAATTTAAAGCAAGCTATTCCACTGATAATTCTCAATTTGATATCATGATGATGGAAATAAAAAATCAAAATGAAGCTGCCTATTTCCTAAAAGAAAAATTAATTGATGACTACACCTTTTCACATGGCCACTTTAATACAAGATCAATGAAATATATCTATGGGGATGTTCCTGATGATCAAACATTGTATCAAGCATATCCAGAATATAAGCATCCTGATATTGATCAAGGATACGATTTAACATCAGATAATTATCCAGCTTTCATTGTACAAAAAGACAATTATATATATAGTATCAGAATGTCTGTATATGATGAAAAATTAACAAAGCAATATCTTCAGATATTTGAAGATTTCCTAACCATTTAAAAAGAAGCTAAATTCATAGCTTCTTTTTTTTACTATTCTTTTTCGTGTTTTTTATTTGTGATTATCACTGCACCTGCTAATGTAACGAAGCCCATCAATAAACCTGCTGTATGATCTTGTGTGGTTGCTGAAGTATCTTTCACAACTGCATCTTTAGGTTTATCTTTATCGCCTTTGTTATCAGCTGGCTTTGTAGGTTTTACTGGTTTTGCAGGTTCCTCTGGTTTCACATCAGGTGCTATCACAGTATTATCCTTTGTGATGGTAACTCTATACTGATATGCTAATTTATCATTAACATTATAAGCAAATTCAAATTTATTATTCTCAAAATCATAGAACCTTCCATTATCAAATTTCGCACCTACACAAGAGGACTTAATATTTGATGCATATTCATCTTTATAATTTTTTAAATTTAAGTCTTTCAGATATATATTTCCATCTTTATCTGTTTCTGCCTTAATATCCATCGTTACGATGACTGGTTGATTACTATTTCTTACAATCTCTAGATTATAATTACAAATAGTATTACCCAATGTATAATGGAATGTAACTACATTTCCATTAATATTTATAAACTTCCCATTTTCATAGGTTGCTCCTTTTAAGGATTCTTTGATTTCTTTTTCATTTTCTGAAGTCAGGCTGTCAATATTAACATCGCTTAATTTAAAATAGCTACTATCCCCTAAATTTATAATCATTTTAATAAGCTCTTCTTCTTTTTGTTTTTCTTTTTCCACCATAAAATTCTTTTTAATTACTAATCCACGATAGATATCATTTTCATAAAAATCAACAATAACTGAATATGATCCTGCTACTTTTGGAGGCGTTGAAGATATCTCTCCCGTATCATTATTCTTATAAGATATGTGTCTTTCTTCTGGTTTATATGCCTCTGTTTTAATTACTGGTAGATTAGGCTTTTCCCCTTCACTCCATCCTTCAATTTCTACAATAGCAGATCCATTTGCCTTTTTCACTTCAAATTTCTTAGATTCACTTTCTAGTCCAGTATAGCTTTCTCCAGCTTTTACATAAGCCTTCATATACCATGTTCCTGCAGAATTAGGTTTATTAGAATCAAATGTTTCATTATCTTTGCTATATTTGAATTCAACCATACCATATTTTGCTTCTGCTTTTGGTTGTGGTTCTTCTAAAAGATTATAGCTAGCAATAGTAGGTTCCTTTATCCATGAATTTATATATGATTTTTGTGTTACATACATAGTGACTTCCATACTTTTTCCAGAACTTTCAAAATTATAAATAATTTCAGAATCCTTTATATTACTAAATATTCCTGTTTCACTATTATAATCACAATTACCATTTACGTTTTTGACACTCTTAAAATCTTTTGTTGTCAATCCATAATCAGCTAAATTCACTTCACCCTTCTCATTCATTTCAACATCTGTTGGCAGCTGTCCAGTAATATTTACCCTACCATTAAAATTTTCTCCTAAATCATAACCTAGTAAATTATTTCCTGACAAGTCAAAATTTGTACTTTTGTTTTTAGATTGTATACCTGATAAATCAGCGTATTTAAGCTTATTGTATTTTCCATTTACCGTAATCTTTTTATCACTTGTAAGTTTGCTAAAATCAAAAGACTCTACATGGTTGTTATAAAAAGACAAACTTGTTAAATTAGGATATTCACTACCTAACTTTATTTCCTTTAATAATCCTTTTTGTCCATCATTTTGTGCATTAACTTTTTCCAATTTTGTATTATTTGATATATCCAAAATAGTTAGTGAATTATTAGAAACATTTAAGTTAGTTAAGTCTGTGTTATTATTCAAATTAATAGATTCTAAAACACCATTGTTTTGAGCAATTAATTCTTTTAATTTAGGTGTATTTTCTAAATTTAAATTTTTTATATTATTGTATGCAATCTCCAAATATGTTAAATTATCTATTTTAGGTAAAGTAATATCACCTGATAGACCACTATTAGTCAAATATAATTCTACCACATTTGGCAACTTATCAATTCCCTTTAAACTCTTATTTAAATTCGTGATTGGTGTATTTGATATTGAAACTTGTTCAACATTATCAACTCTCATTTGACCTTGATCATTGAAATTAGTTTCTCCATATATGCCTTTCGTAGAGGTAATTATTTCATCTGAAAATTCTGTTACATTAACCCAAGTTTCTTGTGTTTCATCACTCTTTGTCACAACTGTTTCAGGTGCTTTTGTTTCAACTGCGTGAATATTCAACATCCCCAAGTTACTACTACATGCTAATCCTAAGCATAATGCACATACAACTGCCTTTTTTTCATCTCGTTTTTTCATATTATTTCTTTTACCTTTCTTTCGGTCAACCCGAACAAAACATAATTAATACGCTTACATTTTATCAGAAATGAATATATAAAACTCATATGTGATGAATTCTTGAATATTCTTGAACATCAGATGATGATATGATTGTAAATAAAAAAAATAAAACCAGCTCAATATGGAACTGGTTAAATAAGAAAGATAATCGCTATAAAATGGAAGATACTGGCGATATTGATACATATATGCCAAATGGAATGATAGTACTTTTTCTCTGGGTGTTTGTAAAAGACAGCGCCAATGGTATACATTAAACCACCTGCGACAATCAATGAGATGAATAAGATGGAACTGCCTCTTACTAAATCAGGAATGAACAGGATTGCGACCCATCCCATTATCATATAGATTGCCATAGACAGCTTTGGAAATGCATGGGAACTAATACTTTTCAATAAGATACCGCCAAGTACTGCCAGCCATTCTATAGCGATAATAACAAATCCTTTTGTGCCACCGATAACAGTTAATGCAATTGGTGTATAACTTCCTGCTATCGCAAAATAGATACAAATATGATCCAATTTACGAAATACATATTTATGTGTTGTGCCAAATGGCATGGAATGATACAGCGTAGAAACGATAAACATCAGAAATAAACTAATCACAAAGATGGCATCTCCGATTGCTTTTAGCATGCCTGCCTGTATATAGCCATAAACAGCAACACACGGAAGTGCAAACAAACACAACAAGGCCATAACCCCATGTGTGACACAGTTAGCAACTTCTTCTCCAAATTCTAATTTAAACATATCTTTCATGGATTGCTGTTCCATAAGCTTCTGCCTCCTTAATCTTCAAGAATCTGTACACCAATGCCAATAGTGCCAGGTCCTGTATGAACACCTAATACTGGTGTCACCTGCTCTTCAATGAAGATATCTACATTTGGAAGTTTTGGCAGAATTTCTTTTTTGATATCTGCGGCAAGTTCTTTTGCGGCTCCATTCATAATCGCAACATTGTAACGCTTATGATCACCTGCCAGTTTTAACGCAAGCTCAATTGTTTTTGAGATAGATTGTTTTCTACCACGTACTTTTGCGACTGTATAATAAATGCCTTCATCGTTACATGAAATGATTGGTTTTAAATTTAATGCATTCCCAAATAAAGATGCGACCAAACCAATTCTTCCACCCTTTTGAAGATATTCTAAAGTTTCCACAACGAAGAATACTTTACACTTATATACTTCATTTTGAAGTTTTTCACATATATTTTCAAAAGACATACCATCTTCTAGATAGCGGCCTGCCTGAATCGCATGGAAGCCACCGCCAATAGAGATATTTTTTGTATCCAAAATAAAGAAATTTAATCCTTCATAATCTTTTGATAATAAATGAATCATATTATTTGTGCCACTTAATCCACTGGATAATGTTATCGCAATCACATTTTCATATCCATCAGCTTTGATCTTGTCGAAGATAGAAAGAATAGCTTCTCCATCAGGCAAACTGGACTTTGGAATTTCTTTTGATAAGCTTTCATATACTTCTTCCGGTGTAATATCTACGCCATCTAAGTATTCCCTATCTTTATAAATTACCTTTAAAGGAATGACATACATATCATATTTTTTCGCATAAGCTTCTGGTACATTACAACATGTATCCGTCAGAATTGCTGTTTTCTGTTTATTCATTTTTGTTACCTCCACATCAATCACATACATAGTATATTCTAATTAAGATGATTAGTCAATCTAGTTTTAGAAACTACTTATATTTATTTTTGATATGAGGATACTAAGACTTGAATAAGATGCGATAAAACGGCTGTTTCTTAAATAAAGCAGCCGTTTTATCTTAATTCATATCATTTTTTTATTTTTCTTCTTTCATCCATATCTCACACTGTTTTATACGTTTTCCATTATCTCCCTGCTTTTGATCATAGGAAAACGCTGTTAATTATGCACAAGGAAATGAGGGGCATTGTCCACAATGATCGTGCCCTTTCTTTTCACAAGATTGCTTGATTACACAAACATCTCCCCAAAAAGGTTTTGTGATTTTTGTACATCCTTCACATACCCCATCCTTTAAAAACTGGCATTCACTGCATACGATGCCACATCTTGACTCTATCATAATGATCACCTCGATTATATCCTACCATCTGGATAAAAAAAGGAATTGTAAAAAACAGACAAAAAAGGATAGAAAGATGCTTTCACCTTTCTATCCATAATATTAATCTAATTCAAATTGTCCAGTATATAACTGATAATAACGGCCTTTCTGGGCAATTAATTCATCATGACTTCCACGTTCAATGATTTCACCATGATCTAAAACCATAATTGCCTTACTGTTACGTACAGTGCTTAAACGATGGGCAATCACAAAGACTGTACGATTTTCCATCAAACGATCCATGCCTTTTTCAATTAATTTCTCTGTACGGGTATCAATGGAGCTTGTGGCTTCATCTAAAATCAATACAGGTGGATTGGCAATAGCTGCTCTGGCAATTGCTAACAGCTGTCGTTGTCCCTGAGATAAATTTGCGCCATCTCCTGTCAACATCGTATCATAGCCATTGGGCAGACGCTTGATAAATGAATGAGCATTCGCAAGTTTTGCGGCTTCAATTACATCATCCATATCCGCATGTAAATTTCCATAACGAATATTATCTGCGATGGTTCCGGTAAATAAATGGGTATCCTGTAACACCACAGATATAGAACGTCGTAAATCATCTTTTTTGATTAGTTTTACATCAATGCCATCATAAGTGATACTGCCACTTTCGATATCATAAAAACGATTGATCAGATTGGTAATGGTTGTTTTACCAGCTCCAGTACTTCCTACAAATGCAATCTTTTGTCCTGGTTTTGCGTAAAGGTTGATACCTTTCAGAATTGTTACACCTGGTTCATAGCCAAAGACAACATCATGAAAACGAACATCTCCACGTAATGGTACCAATTCAATTTGACCATCATGTGGGTGACGCCATGCCCAGTGTCCTGTGTTTTCTTTACATTCCTGCATGGTTCCATCTTCCAAGATACGTACACGTGCAAGTGTAACTTTACCTTCATCAATTTCTTCACTTTCATCCATCATGGTGAAAATACGTTCAGCACCTGCCATGGCCGCAAGCATGAAGTTTAACTGTTGAGTGAATTGGTTGATTGGTGCTGCTGTCTGTCTTACATATACCAGATAAGATGCTAATGCGCCAAGTCCAATATTGCCTGCAATTGCAAAGAAACCACCAATACATGCAACGATTGCATAATTCAGATAAGACATGGAAACAACTGTTGGAATAGTACGTCCACTATAAGTTAATGCGTTAGTAGAAGCAATACGCAGACGTTCATTTCTTCGTTCAAATTCTTCAAAGTTTTTCTGTTCATGATTAAACACTTTAACAACTTTGACACCATCCACCATTTCTTCAATAAAGCCATTCAGATTTCCCATAGCTGCCTGCTGATGAGAAAAATAATATTTACTACGCTTACTGTAATACTGAATCATAAGATACATGGAGATCATAGAAATCATAACGATCAATGATAACTTCCAGTTTAATATAAAGATAGCAATCAAAGTACCAGTGATCATAGTAAAACTTTGAATCAGATTATCAAAACAGTTGTTCATGGCATCCTGTACAGTATCTAAATCGTTGGTGAAATGACTCATGACATCCCCATGGGTATTCGTATCAAAGAAACGAAGTGGGAGTGATTGCATTTTATCAAATAAATCCTGTCTGATTTCTTTAACAATTTTTTGTGAAGTGCGGGTCATCAACTGTTTATATACTGCGGTACATACAGCACCACAGGCATACATGATTCCCATGAATACCACTGCCGTGAATAATCCATCATAATCTTTAGGAACGATGTAATTATCAATGATTGGCTGTAACAGATACGTACCAAACAGATTAGCACCGGCACTAAATATTGCCAAAACGCCAACAAGTATCAAAGCAAATTTATGCATTCCAAGATAGGCCAGAAAATTCTTCATGGTCTTTTTCATATTTTTAGGTTTTTTACCTGTAATCTGTCTTGCCATTATAAACCAGCTCCTTCCTGTTGAGATGTGTAGATATCCTGATAAATCGGATCATTTTTCAATAATTCTTCATGTGTTCCGATTGCATGAATCTTTCCATCATCCAAAATGACGATCTGGTCTGCGTGCTGTAAAGAGCTGACACGCTGGGCGATGATAATCTTTGTGGTATCTTTTAAGGAAGCCAGTCCTTCACGAATACTTGCTTCTGTTGCAGTATCCACCGCACTGGTACTGTCATCAAATATCAATACACGAGGCTTTTTCAATAATGCTCTGGCAATACATAAACGTTGTTTTTGTCCACCAGATACATTGACACCACCCTGTCCTAAATCTGTATCATACCCTTTAGGGAAATTACCGATAAATTCATCCACAGCTGCGATATGACATGCCCATTCGATATCTTCATCACTTGCGTGTTCATCTCCCCATAACAGGTTTTCTCTTATCGTACCACTAAATAAGGTATTCTTTTGAAGCACCATACCTACAGCATCACGCAAATGTTCAATAGAATATTCCTTTACATTTCTTCCATCAATGCGTACTTCCCCTTCACTGACATCATATAGTCTTGGGATCAGCTGTACAAGGGTTGTTTTCGCAGAACCCGTACCACCTAATATACCAACTGTAGAACCCTTTGGAATATGCAATGTGATATCGGATAATACATATTCTTCCGCAGAAGCTTTATATTTGAAATATACATGGTCAAAGTCAATACTACCTTCTTCTACCATGACTTCTTTTGCATCATGATCATTGATATCTGGTTTTTCATCCAATACCTCAATGATACGTTCACAACTGGCAATGGATCGGGTAATCATTAAGAATACCGCTGAAATCATCATTAGTGAATTTAAAATCTGCATAACATAACTTAAAAATCCAGTAAGCTCTCCAACTTTCATATCTCCAATAAATATCATATTGCCACCAAACCAAACGATACATACAATGGTTGCGTACATTACGATTTGAAATAATGGCATATTCCAAACAGAAGTAGAGAATGCCTTTAAACTTGCGACACGTAAAGATTCATTTACATCCGCAAATTTTTCTTCTTCATATGTGCCTCTTACATAAGACTTTACCACTCTGATTGCGTTTAAGTTTTCCTGAACGATGGTGTTGACTTTATCGATACTGCTTTGCATCAGACGATATAATGGTCCAACTTTTCTAACGATAATAAACAAGCCGACACCTAAAATTGGAATGGCAATCATAAAGACAACCGCTAGCTTTGCGTTGATTGTAAAAGTCAATACAAGGGCTGTCAACAACATGACTGGTGAGCGAACTAGTGGTCTAACACCGTTACTGACCGCTGTTTGCAGGATGGTAACATCACTTGTTAAACGGGTAATCAAAGATGAAGTTGAAAAGTGATCGGTATTCGCAAAGGAAAAATTTTGTACCTTCTTGAATTCATCTTTTCTTAATTCAGCACCAAAACCCTGTCCTGCTGTTGCGGCATATCTGGCATATAAAACACCAAGTACCAATGCCAACAATGCACACACAATCATCTGTGCACCTTTCATAATAATATATTCTTTATCTGCATTCGCCACACCAACATCAATGATATCCGCCATTAAAATTGGTATGATCAATTCAAATATTGTTTCTGCGATTACACAAAAACAAGCCAGTACCAGATATCTCTGATACGTTTTCATATAAGGGAATAACCGTTTGAGCATAAGAATCCCTCCCATCTATTCTATTGTCTTACCACTCAAATTCTGATACATGCGACATAAATAGTTTTCAAATTGCGCACGTTCTTCTTCAGAAAAGCCCTGTAGTGACAGTTCTTCAACTTCAAGGCAATGTGCATTCCATTGTTCTAGCGCTTTCTTTCCCTTTTCTGTAATATTTACCTGTAAAGCACGCTTATTTTTTTGATCAACATGACGGGTCAGCATGCCTTTCTCTTCCAGGCTGTTAAGCAGTTTACTAACAGTCGCACACTCTACATCACATTCTTTTGCGATATCCTTTAGCTTACAGTTAGAATTTACCGCAATATAACGCAGAACCTTTGGCTGTCCGGGATATAAGCCATAGGCATCCATATTGTGTCTGATTTTATTGCGTTGTGCGTGAAACGCTTTAAATACTAGAAAATGAAACGAAGTCTGCATATTCATCACCTCAATAGTTAGATAGCTAATTATTAGCATGCTAAATATATACCTGTTTTTTTATCATGTCAAGGTAAATCTTATGATTTTCGCACACTGTTCATAACCATATATTTTTATGTATGATTTTAAAAGAAAGGCGAAGATTATTCATCCTCGCCTGCTTTAAAGTTATAAATTGGTGTTACTTTTTTTAAGATTTCCACGCTTTCTTCAATCTGAGAAATGATCATATCCGCAGGTTTATAAGCCATAGGACACTCATCAATCGTTGATTTTACGACAGATGATGTAAAAATCCCTTTCATTTCTTTTTTATATTCAGATAATGTAAAGCTTTGTTTTGCTTCACTTCTGCTCATTGCTCTACCAGCCCCATGAGGAGCTGAGGCATTCCATGCAGAATTGCCTTTTCCTTTACATAATAATGCGCCATCCCGCATATTCAATGGAATCCATACGATTTCACCTTTACCAGCGCGAATAGCGCCTTTCCTTAATACCTGCTGTTCATCAATATAATTATGCATGGTCGTAAATCGTTCTACAGCATGTAGTTTCATATACTTCATGATATCTTCAGCCATTGCCTGTCTTGATATATCCGCAAACTCCTGAATGATTTTGATATCATGCAGATATGCATCTTTATACTTTCCTTCTAAGTAAGACATTAGATAAGGAATATCTGTTTTCTTTGTATTCTTCAATGTTTTTGCGATAGCAGCATATTGTTGCTCCCTGCCTTGTTTCTTAAAGCTTTCTTTTAAAGCCTTTAAACTTTCTTCATCACAGCCATTTAAATGATCATATGCCAGCTTCTGATAATAACTTGCGACTTCCACGCCTAAATGCCTGCTTCCAGAATGAATGACCAGATATAAACAACCATCTTCATCTGTATCAATTTCAATGAAATGGTTTCCTCCTCCAAGCGTACCTAAACTTTTTTCTGATCTTAATTCATCTATGGCATGAAAACAATATAGGTTTCTTAAATTTAACTTTGCTGCTTTTTTATGAATCTTGTTTCTAATATTACAGCCTGATGGTATCTCAGTACGTATGAATTTATCTAGTCTGGCAAGCTCTATATGCTTTTCTTTCAACTTCACAACTTCCATACCACAACCAATATCCACACCTACAAGACTAGGTATCACTTTATCCTTTAAAGCAATTGTTGTACCTACACAACAAGAAGATCCCATGTGTACATCTGGCATAATGGCGATATGACAGCCTTCCATACTTTTTTGATTACAGATCTGAAAAATCTGTGAAATACTGGCATCATCCAGTTCCTCTGTATATACAACCGCAGTTGTATAACTTCCTTTAATTTCTATCATAAATTATTTTCTCCTTATTATCTATTTTTCCCACTATAAAAAAACACCTCTGTTCTACAGAAGTGCATATAAACAATTTCCTGCTTTAATATCCAAATATTACAAGATGGAACAATATGACTTCTGTGTATTAAGATTGTATCGATTATTTTTATTCATCATATTGTCCACCTTCTTTCGCTATGTTTGATTTTAACACCATTTTCTCTTCTTGTACAGTCATAGTTTAAAAAAATGTAATATGACAAAAAAAGGTGTGATTACTCACAACCTGATTTTATTATTTTTGATCATTTTTCTTTTTTTCTATTACTGCAACACCACCTGCTAACATCACGAAGGTGGCAAGCAAGCCGTTAACAGGATGGTTAATTGAATAAGATCCTGCAGTATCTTTAATAACACCTGTTATTGCTTTTTCTTGTTGATCTGTTGTTTTAGGTACATTTGATGTATCGGATGTAGATGGTACTTCAGCTTTATGAGGTGTATCCTTTTTAGTTTATCGCTTCTTCATCTTTTATGAGGGAATATAATTTGATGGAATACGTAAAAAAAAGCATAATATTTCCTACATGAACGATATTCACAAGAAACATAATATTGTATTACTATAACCTGAAAAAAACGCAATCTTGTACATTCTTGAATATTCTTGAATATTTTTCCATTCTCAATGTGATAAAGAATGTAAAGTTATCATGTATAATAATAAAGCGGGTTAACAACATTATTGTTTCCATAGTTTAAAAGGAATACAATATAAATTGTAATTGATACGAAAAATCAGCCAGTAACAAAACAGGCCTTTTCATTATGATACCCTGATCAGGAGGAGCTTATGAACACCATTTTAATGATTGACGATGATATACAATATATGAATACCATACGAGATTATCTTACAAAACAAGATTTTATCGTTTATTGTGCAAACAGTTTTAAAACTGCCCTTCCATATATGAAAGAATCTATCGATTGTGTCATTCTAGATATCAAATTACAGGATAATGAAAACGGCTATGAGATTTGTCAGAAAATCAAAAGTGAGATAAATATTCCGATCATCTTTTTATCAAACTATGCGCAGGATGATAATCGTATCCATGGGTTCTTATCCGGTGCAGATGATTTTTTAGGAAAACCATGTAATCTGGAAGAGCTTAGAATCAGAATATTAAAACGCATCCATCCAACCATTAAATTAAAACAGAAAGAACAGATTCGTTTTGGAGATTTATGGATTGACGCCATTCGTCATAAAGCATTTTATAAAGATGAATTGATTCTTCTAACAGATGCTGAATTTAATATTTTATATTTTCTTGCGACTCATGAACATATGGTATTTTCTCAATATGAAATCTATGACCACCTTTGGAAGGAACCGGTGATCAGCAATGCCCATACTGTACAGGTACATATCAGCAGTGCCAGAAAAAAACTAAACAAGATTTGTCCGAATCATGAATATATTCAGACCGTATGGGGCAAAGGCTATCAGTTTATTGGTATTCATGAAAAAGATTAAAGCAATTTCTATCCTGACAATCATCATCATTTTTACGTTATTATCCTTCCAGTTCATAGATTCCCATGATAATAAATATCGTCATGCGCAAGCTCCCATACATCAAGGGGTATTACATTTAAACGATGTATCATTTGATCAAAATCAAATATACTCTCTTGTGGATCATTGGGATTATTATCATCATGTCAATATCAAAGAGATATCCGATTTCACAGACAAAACATCTATTTATTTAGGCCAGTATCCAGACTATTCTATGCGGTTGGATGGTGTTGATCCTTTTGGTATATCCAGTTATCATATACAGCTGATGGCTAATACACCTACAACGATTTCCATGTTTATCCCAGAAGTAGATACGGCTTATGAGTTATGGTTAGATGATACACGATTGATTCAAAACGGTGACATCCATCACGACCCTGTTTCATCATTTATAAAAAACAGAGTGATTACCTTTACGGTAGATTCCTCATCAGATTTATATTTCATTGTTGGTAATTCTTCTTACTATTATAGTGGTCTTTATTTCCCACCTGTAATATCTACACAGGATGGTATCATGTCTATGATACTGCATAAATTATTATTTTATGGGTTTCTTTGTTTCTCTACCTTATCCATCGCCACATACTCTATGGTGCTTTGGATAAGAAATAAAAAAACTTCATTATACTTTTTATTTGGATGTGCTGCATTATCTTTTAGTATCTATATTTCTATGGAATTATGGCGATTTATTGGCTTCTCTGCTGTAAACTTCATGTATGCAATCAATGATGTCAGCTACTTTATTATGATGGCATGTATCCTTTCCATAAATGCACAATTAGCACATATTGAAAAAAACAGGCTCTATCGGTTTATGATTTTACCAGTTTCTATTTTCATCTGCATATCATCTTTAACATATGGCATTATCCTGCCAAAAAATGAAATAATGCTTCGTATATATGGTCTTATAATTGACAGCTATAAATACATATCCGTTGGTTTTGTATTTTATACAAGTATGATTGGCTTACAAAAAAACAAGTCTATATATCAATGGAGCATCGCAGCGAATTGTTGTTATGTAATAGGGATTTTTTATACTTTATGGCATCGTAATGCGTTTGAGCCAATCACTTATTGTTGGCCAAATGAATATACATCTTTTGCGGTAATTATCTTATTTACAATTTTCATGATTCGTAAAACTATTCAAATATTAAAAGAAAACGATCAGCTGACAAAACGATTAGAAGAAACGGTGGAGCAAAGAACCATGCAGCTGCAACATTTGCTGAATCAAAGAAAAGCCTTCCTTCGTGAATTTGCGCACGATGTTAAGGCACCAATATCCAGTATTCAATTATTTGTAGATTATCTTCAGGATGAAGATATCCCAATTGATTCTGAAGTAGAAAACTATTTAAATATCATACGTCAAAAATCAGAAGAAGCAGGTAGCTATGTCGCTCAACTGCAACATTTTTCTAAAGAAGATCTACCACTCTCTAAACGAAATATTATCTGTATACAATCTTTTTTAAACCAGTTTTATGAAAATAATAAGCCCGATTGTGATGCTTGTGCAATTTACTTAAAGCTTGAATTAGAGGATATACCTGCTTATATTTTAGGCGATGAAACACAACTTATTCGTGTATTTGAAAATCTGTTGTTTAATGCCCTAGATTTCACAAAGGAAAATGGTCATATTCTAATCAGACAAACTAGAAATGCATCTGGCATACAAATTATATTTCAAGATGATGGCATAGGTATATCTAAGGAAAAGCTCGATAATATTTTTGATAAAGGAATTAGTTATCGCCATCAAAATCAAAAGGAGCATGGCTTAGGTCTGTATATTGCCAAATCCATCATATTAGAACATGGCGGTGATATCTATGTCATCAGTGAAGAAGGAAAAGGCTGTTCCTTTATCATCCAATTACCAGAAAGCCAGAAACAAGATTAGTTCCTGGCTTTTTTCTTATGCTTTATTTTGTTTCATCATGATAAATCCTAAGCCTAGACACACAAAGCTGAACAGCTGAAGCGTAATGAAATCCTGCTTGCCTGCATCTTTTATAACAGGATACTCTTCCTTTTTTATTTCCATTTGTGTTTTTGGTTTCTGTGTAGTTTCTATTGGTTTATCTGGTTTCTTTATATCATCATTGGCATCACTTTTTTCATCATCCTTTGGTGATTCATAATTGCCTTCTTCACGTCCTCCCCCTTGTCCATGATTACCACCATGATCTCCATCATCTTTATCCTCGTTGATTTCTGTATTTTCATCTGATTGTGAATGATCCTTTAAATCGCCTATTTCCACTGAAGTTTCTTTCCCATGATAATATCCACCAACTATCACTACTTTTAAATAATTGGCTTGTGCAGGCACATCATTTACAACAAGCGAAATATAGGGAGAATGATTTCCTGTATCCAATGCATCAATTTCATCGCATAAATACTGCCAGTTTGTATAATCGCTACTTGTATAAATTTGGATTTTTTCTGCGCCATAAGGCCGTGGTATTTTAATAGCGAATTTTTCATCTGTGATAAGTGAGGGTGTGCCTGTAATTTCAGGTACTTCTCCTGGTTCACAAAATATCATAAAATCATCTTCTTGCATATCCAGTGTATAAAATGATAAATCATCAACGCTTGGATATAAACAAAATGGGTTTCCACTTGCGACACCTTGAAGATATGCTTTCTTATCATAAGATAAATATGTGCTTGTCCAGCTATGATCATTCCCACGTGAAATCTCTAAGTCTACACTTTTTGGTAGTGGCAAATCTTCAAAAGCGACATCAGAAGCAACTTTCATTGGTTCAATTTCTGTATTCGATGTTATCTGCCATTTTTCATAATCACATTTCCCATTCACATCTTCTATTTTCATTTCTGAATGATTGATATTGCCACCATCATTTACAGAGTGATCTATAATGTTTTTAAAAGCTGCTGCCTGTTCTCCATTTGCTTTTAACACGCTGTAAGAAATGCTCAATTCAAAATCAGAAGAGAAATTATTTCTTGATATTGCTGATGCATGATCACCTGATGCTGACACAACCATATTTGTAAGATTCACTTCTTCCACATTATCTGAAATCAAAATGGTCGCTACATCATCTCCTGTTGATGATATTTTCGTTAGCATCATTTCATCACCAGAAATACCGGTTTCATTCTTTACAATTTCTATGGCTGGTCCATGAACAGCATAAATCTGAACACCAGTCCATTGATAATTATTCCAATCATTACATTCTATACGAACAAGTGGTTTTTTACTGGCATCTCCTTCTATAATAAGGGACGGCATATCATAAATTTCATCACTCCACCATCCATCTTCTTCTGAACGATTGGTGATTTCTATATTTTCCATTATAATCTGGTGTTGGTTGGTTTCAATCGTATAAGTTTGATGATTAGTATAAAGTGTATCGTTATCATCTATATAGTTTTCCCCCATCAACATATCATCCTCCATAATAAAAGTACCCCCATTAGGATTATCTTTTATAAAGTTTTGTAATCTTAAGAATTCACTTTCTTTTTCCGCATGAATATCAGATACAGATAAGCTAAATACCATACATATCACCATCATACTGCTTATTATTTTCTTTATCATGAGCTTGCCCTCTCTTAGCCTAACTTTATTTTATAAGGGATTGGAAATAATGTAAACATCATGAATGTTCAAGATTATGTGATAATGCTATAAAAGCATGAAATGATTCACAAAAATCTAATAATGTTTTAATATTTTTATAAAGTGATGTCAAAAAAAGGCGTTTCGTGTCATACTTATAGTAATTCATCCATTGCCAAATTATAATGACGGTGAACAAAGAAAGGATGGTCACATATGAAAAAAGAAATTATGAAAAATGCGCAGTCTGTCATTATCGGTAATGATGGAAACGAACCAAAACACTTTGTATTTGTTATTACACTTGTTGCTGTTGTAGGTTCTCTTGTATTATATCTGTTCGCAAATATTGTAATTCGACAGTATTTTACATTTCATCTGTTTCAAAATATCTTGATTTATTTATTATTTTTGATTATCACCTTTGGTTTGATTTACCTTTTCACATCTTTGAAGTACCACTATATTACGATTGATTCAGAAAATGTTCAGGTAATGGATACCACAATCTGGCAAAAACATTTACACCCTCAAACACCTTCTGCAATCGTTTCTTTAAAAGATATTGCATACGTAAAAGTATATGCTGTAAAAGAGAAAAAAGTTGGAGAATTATTTGGTG
The DNA here is from genome assembly GCF_003433845.1 of Absiella sp. AM09-50. NCBI lineage: Bacteria > Bacillati > Bacillota > Erysipelotrichia > Erysipelotrichales > Erysipelotrichaceae > Amedibacterium > Absiella sp. AM09-50. The sequence continues at coordinate 73,531 of NZ_QVFI01000011.1, read as the reverse complement.
AACCAGGCCATAAAGTCTTATTAAAATTTGCGGTAAATGATGGCACATCTTTCACAATCTGTAACTGGATTGATCCTCGCAAAGAAAATGCTGTCGATGGTATTGATTATTTGCAAAGCCATGGTATTCTAATTGAAGATAAACAAGGACTGTTAGATGTATTACGTAATCATGAATCTGTGAATGACTACCTGAATAGAGGAAATTCCTTATGATACAGTTCTATGTAAAAGCAAATGATCAATTTCTGGATGCCGTATGTAATGAAGTCAAACAGTTCTGTGACTCTATGCAAATGAAATATGCAATATCTACATTTCAAGATGATATAACTTTGCAAGAACAATGTAGCCTGTTGTTTTACGAATTAAAAGATAAAAAGGATATTTCCCTTTTAGAAAATGTAAAATACCAAAATGAACATACTGAAATCATATTGATGTATCCTGATCATACGTATGTTTATGATGGATATGCACTACATGCACTTGGCTATATCGATTATTCCAATCTATCTGAAGATTTTCAAAAGTTATATCCTGTTTTGAAAAAAGTCATCACGATGGCGCAAAGTATGTATCATTATCATTCTGGATTTTTAAACTTTGATATTCATCCTATGCATGTCTTATATATGGAATCTTACCGCCATGATATTTATCTTCATACAAAGAAAATGCAGTTAAAAATTCGTGGAAGCTTGCGTAATTATGTGATTGATCATGAATATTTAAAACTGATTCAGGTGCATAAATCCTATATCGTGAACTTTGCATATGTAAAAGAAATAGCAGGTAATGAACTGATTCTGGAACAGAATATCCATATTCCAATTGGTGAAAAATATCGTGATACAATCAATGAAGCTATGAAAGCCGCAATGAAATGATACAGATGAAAAAAAGCTGATCTACAGAGGGTATGATCTTTTGTAAATCAGCTTATTTTAGATTTTTTCCTGACTGATTTTTATAATATGAATGTAATACGAAATATTTAAGTGATTAATACATATAAAATTGTATCCGATTTTCTTAAAATAAAGGTTATTATATTAGTCAAAAAACATGATTCCTGTGTTTCAATATGGATTATTGCACGTTTTTCTGTATTTTTTTCCCTATTTTTACACATTTTTCTGAATTTTTCCTATCATTTCTGCACATTTTTCTGAGTTTTTTCTGTCATTTCTGCACATTTTTTCTGAATTTTGACATTCTTTATCATAAAAAAAGCTGGTATGCATTAACATTTCAATTTTGCATATCAGCTTATTTTTTTAGGTATTTGGCTGTATCTGATCCCAGTCATCTGTATGATTTGCACCACATAACCAGTTGAATGCATAATGATGTTCTTGTACAACACCTGGATCAATGCCTTCCATTTCTTTTTGATGGATTCTTGCATCTACGCATGCCCAGTCATAATATAATACTCTGGTATGCATATCTAATAATTCATCATCGCTTCTTCTGTTTGCGGCTTTACACATATCCTCAATAGAATCAAAGCTTCTGATTATTGTTGCCATACCTGCGACATCACAAATTGAATCAAAGTCATTTAATTCCATAAAACCTAATGCCCATAGCATAACAGCACAGCATTCATAACGCCATGAAAACTGAATACTTGTGGACTCATCTACTTTTCTTGCCTCAATAAATGCACGTTCTTTTTTGCTCAAAAAGTCTTTGCAATGGAACTGTTTATCCATGGCTTTAAATTCACGTAATCCAATTTTACGACTGCCATTTTCCATTAACGTTCCCTCTGCACATACTGCACATGCAAAAATAGCAACCGCACGTTTAGCGATTTCCTTGATTTCTGGAACATATAAGGATACTTTTGTTAATTGTGTAGACATGATATGTGAAATACATGGATAACCATGTGCTTCTAATTCTGCTTTGATATTTTCATAACGCTGGATATCTTCTTCTTTAAAATCTGGTTCTTCCATCACAAAATCCTGATAAGCAATTGGATTATATGCATTTAAATCACTATTTCCTTGTATAGATAACAATAATTTACCATCTGCTGTATACATGGACATATCTGGATATAAAATGATACAAGCACAATCATTTGCGACTGCATAAATACGCCCAATAATCGCATTGGTGCGATCCTCCTGTTCATCAACTACAAATGTGATTCCCGTAATACAATTGAATAATGATATTTGCAGCATCACCTTTTCCATTAATTCTTTGTTATTGCATGGTGCCTGTGCAAAATAATTTTGCATTCCAGCAATCTGTGGATTTACTTCCTTCATATCATTCATGATATGAACTTCAACAACAGATTCATCGAATAGTTGAATCTGAATACCATCTGCAGTTGCTGTGTAGGTAGTAGCGATTGCTTCAAAGTGATGTTTCATTGCATCAATGATTTTGGTACTGTCTTTTATTGCATTATAAAGTGTTAAACAAGCTTGTTGAGCCATTTGATCTCCTCCCTTTTGTAACAGTATATCATTGATTCCATTACACATTCAACATACTATAAAAAATATATCAAAACCATTTAAAAAGACTGTATTTTCAACAGTCTTTTTACCATATACATCTGAAATTGATGAGTTCTTTCAAATGTTTTATGCTTTTTTCTTTTTCAGCATAACTACCATTATACCGCCACTTAGCATTAATAATGTGAAAATCATGCCTACATTTGTTGTATCACCTGTATCAGCACCATTACTATGTGCTGCATTATTTGAAACGATCGCATATGTTGAATTATGATTGGTATCAAATTCAATATAATCACTGCCCTTACGAGTAACCATATCTGTAACATTTCCATTATCGTCAATAAATACCACTTTTACATCTTTTGACAAGATATCAGCACTTACTTTAATACGTACAGAAATCGTACCATCAGGTTTCACGATTGTTCCATCTTTTACAAGTGAAATATCAAACGCTTTTTCAATTGTAAAGTTCTTCAATAAATCTTTATCCTTGATAATTTCAGTTAACTCTTTAACCTCTGTTTCAGAATATTCCTTAGTTATCAGCTGTGTGCCAGCTTCAACTTTGCCAATCACACTAATAGTTTCTGTATGATTTGTGATAACATTTTTATCTTCATTATCATTATCTGGTGTTGCAGGAGTATCTGGTTCAGTTGGCTTTTCTGGTTCTACTGGTTTTTCTTCTTCAGCTTTCAACAATCCATTCATCGCATTTTCCAATGCTAATACAGCTTTATCAATTGTTTTTTGATCTGCATTTTTATCTGCTAGTACTGTTTTCGCATCTTTTAATGCTGCTTCCAATGTTGTCCATGTTTCAGCTGTATAATCAGCTTTATTCAGTTTTTCAGCAGTTGCTATTGTTGCATTTAATTTTGTTAAATCTACTTTTTCAACTTCTCTTAAGCCTTTCACTGCATCATTTAATTTAGATAATGCCGCATCTACTTCTTTTTGTGTATTTTCTTTTGTGATTGCTTTTGCTTCTTTTAATGCTGTTTCCAAAGTTGCCCATGTTTCGGCTGTATAATCTACTTTATTCAGTTTTTCAACAGTTGCTATTGCTGCATTTAATTTTGTTAAATCTACTTTTTCAACTTCTTTTAAGCCTTTTACTGCATCATTTAATTTAGATAATGCTGCATCTACTTCTTTTTGTGTCTGATCTTTTGTGATTGCTTTTGCTTCTTTTAATGCTATTTCCAAAGTTGCCCATGTTTCAGCTGTATAATCAGCTTTATTCAATTTTTCTGCATTTGCAATCGCTGCATTCAATTCTGTTAAATCCGCTTCAATTATACCACCCTTAAGAATACGCATTTCGGTTAATGCTGCATAATCATTGCCTTCTTCTGTACTCACAGCATCTAATACAACAAATTTCACTTGTTTTGCCATATATTCTTTTTGATCATCAAACTTAAGAATCTGCCATCCATTATCATTCGCATCTAATTTTCCATCAGTAATAACTTTTGTCCAATCATCAGATTCAGAATTTTTAATATAGACTTCATATTTTGTAATCGTACCATTTCCACCATCAGTTCTTGGTAAATATCTTAATCCACTTACCATCTGTTCATCATTTAATGTAAATGTTAAATAGTGTTTAGCACGATCAGAACCACCATATGTTGTGTGCCATTTTGTACCAGTATTTCCATCTAATACTTTATCCGGGCTGCCTTCACCATATTCTTCGCCTCGTGTTTTTTCATAATCCCCTGCTTCTACAGAAATCGTTTTCACATCTATATCTTTTGATGTATCTTCTGCAGGACTTTTGAAGTTTTTAACAGAGAAGTTTTCAAGAATATTAGCACCTAAATCTTTTAAATTTAAATTGGTTGGTGTAGACGTATATTCATCATCACCACGTGCCCATGTCCATTCCCATGTAAACCAATTTGGATCAGATACATTTTCACCAGTTTCTAATTCTGTTGAGCGATTATCAATCCAAATCTGCCAACGTGCTTTATAGAAATCATTAATTAATCCTGACCATTGACGGTTAGAATAATCATGTAATCCACCACTTTCTGACTGATTAATAGATCCCCAAGTAGTGATTAAAGACTTCGCATTTAATTCATATAATTCTTTTGTGAAATCATCCGTACCATCTGCAAGTCTTTTCGCCTGATTTACCCAAGTTCCTAGTAAGTAATATTTACTGGTGCTTGTGACTTTATCCATGTGATCAATGATAGAAAGGAATGTATTACTAGCTTCAGTGAATTTTTCTAAACTTCCACTATCGTAAGCTGCTTTCATTGTTTTCAAAGATTCTTGTGCACTATTACTCAATACCTGTTCTAGTACAGTTGCTAAATCATAACGATATCCTTCACTGTCTTTTAATTTATCATAATCTTCCATTAATAGTTGTGCTGCTTTTTCAAGGTCCTCCTTGTTATAATCAATCTCAGCATTTCCCCATGTAGAGGCAGCACTAATATTGAATGCAGGACGTGAATTTGCAACAGATTCAGGTGCACCCTGTCCTTTTTGATTCAGGCTTGCTTTGTATACTGTATCTTTTAAAATCTTCAATGCTTCTTGTGCTGATTTACTTTCTGCACCATAACGACGTGTTGCATAATCATTTAACCAAGTATCTAAATCGATAACTTTTAAATCTTTTGTAGCATCGTCTGTCCATACAGTTTCAAATAAGAAATCATATAATAATGGATTATTTACACTTGCTTCTGGTGTAATACCAATACCCTGTACATATTTTTGAGTATTGAATACCTTAGGAATATTATTAGCCAAGTTATCTAAATGACCATGTAACCCTAAACGACCACCAAAGTTATTTAACATACAGAATACCCATGGTTTTCCATCAAATTCTGGATCATTACCATAAGATCCTCCACCATTATCAGCATAATGTGGTGTTTTATCTGCATATAAATCAAGAATTAATGCATGTTCTTCTCTTCCATCAATACCATCTAATAATCCAGAAGAAGGATTTCCCTGCCATGATTGAATGATCCATACAGCATCATTATCAAAATCAAGCATAGAATCTAATACTTTGCTTGCAACAGTTTGTGTTGACATACCACCTGTAATTCCACCTTCATGGAATGGATCTGTTGCATAATACTGAGTAATATCGCCATAAACTTCTTTTTGTGACTCATAGAATAGTTTTGCATATTTTGCATATGTTTCAGAATCCGTTTTCAACATATCCGGACGTTGGAAACTACACCATGTTCCCTGTTTGATAACATCATTTGCAGCATCAGCATCATGTTCTGCTAAATCATTTGGTACCATACCACTATATCCTTGTAAAACTGGCTGCATACCAAGTTTTCTCATAGATAATTGATTTTGTCTTGCTAGTTCTGTTCTCTGTTCAAACCAAGAATCATGAACTGGTCCACCAAATCCAGATAAGTTCCCCATATAAGCCCATGCGTAATAAGCAGGCCCAGCGATAAAGTCTTTGATATCCTGATGCTCATAACCAACTTTACCAAGGAATCTTCTCCATACTTCTTCCTGACCAGTCGCATCCAATACAACGTTAACACCGTTTAATGCTAACCAATCCATTTCAGCACGCCATTCATCGACACCATAGAAAGGCATAGAATATGATAATGTACAGTAGTTATATGCATAACGTACTTTCGCTTTTGTTTCTTTAAATACTGTTCCATCAACTGCAACGATTGATTCAGGCATAACTACCTGATCTCCAACCTGAGAAATATTTACATAACAGTCATATTTTAAGTATTCATTTAATCCCATTGCCAAAGATACACCATTATTACCTTTGATATGGATTTTACCGTTTACGTTAGATAATTCATAATAATCATAATCATGTCCTTTAGGATTTTCAGCGATTTCTAATGTAAACCAGTCTTTATATTCAGTGCCTAAACGACGTTCGATAATTCCATAAACTTCATCATATGTATCTTGATTCGTGATATTTGCTAATTGCGCAGCATAATTTGTATCTGCATAACTTGCTACATTGACTGCTGGAGTTTCCTGAAGGGCAGTATTACTCTTTTCACCAAATACACGAACTTCATTTATAGATGAAGCAGCACTAGCAGAATTATATGTTACATAAATACGAACATAACGTGCTTCAGTACCTGTAGCATCATATTTCTCACCATTTTCACCACAAGCTTCAGTACTTGATTTTTCAGCTAATTTTGTGAAATCACGACCATTTAAACTTGTGAAGATTTCATATTGTGAATATCCTTTTTCAGGTGTATATACCTCGATACCACTTAAATTATAATTTGCTTCTAAATCAATATCCGCATAACCTGGATAAGAAGTACCATTCCATACAGTTTTTGTGTTACCATCAACAATACTGCTTGCTTTTGAACGATTTGAATTGGTATGTACTGGTTTTTTATAAGCGATACTTTCTGTATCTACAACTTCTTTCTCACTACCATATATACCAAATTCTGCAATAGCTGGCCAGCCATTACCAGCAACACCATCAATTGCATTTGTTGTTTTATGCATTACAATACGGATATCACTATATTGTGCTGCTTCAATAGGATATGCCTGATAGAAATTATCTGTACGATTTGCTGTTTGATGATCAACTAATGTTTGATATTTGCCATCTTTACCATTTCTACCTAAAATACTATATTCAAATTTATAGTCAAATGGTTCTTCATCAACATGTTCAAAATAGATATCAAATGCATCGATTGTACGTGTATCATCAAAGCTTAAATCAATATTGCGTTCATCACTTTGCTGATCATTATGAAACTTATATAAAGTAGATGGATCATTATCAGTTAAATTTTCTGGATTTTGTGGATCCACTCCATCTGTAGATATTGTTGCCTGTGAAGCGATATTGTTATAGCTTGATATTTTTTCTTCTTGAGTTTCATATGCTTCAATTTCACGAATAGATGGCCATAAAGTAATTCCCTCTGTTGATCCATCTGTTCTTTGTACCTTAGATAATCTAACTAAAACATGTGAGATACTTTTAACTTCAGTTGCATCAAACTCAACTGTACTGCCTAAAGGTTGTGCTTCTTTTTTGGTAGAAAAAGAACGCCAATCACTTTCTGTATCTGTAATCCCATTGATTGCATATAAAATTTCTACATCAACTGCTGCTTTATCTGCCCAATCAGCTGATCCTAGTTTTACTACAACTTTATTTACGGATGTAGGTTTTTCTAATTTTAATGTTACATCTGTTGGAAATTCACTTCTTCCCAGTGCCCATGCTGTTGTATCATCCCCATCATTGATATTTTTTGCTAGACCACCATAAACAGTATCTTCACCATCTGTGATGACTTCTGCATCTTTTGCGACATTCACCTCAACTTCTTTTGCGCTCAAAAATTCGAGTTGCCCCGCAAACATACTGAATGCAACACAACCAGTTAGAATTAGTTTAGAACTTTTTTCTAATACTTTTTTCATACTTGCTCCTTTCATGTATTCAACTATACATTTTGAAAGCCCTACTCTTTCAACATGATAATTGTATACGAAAAGAAATTGTACATTTTTGTTATTTTTGTCAAAATTTTGCAAAAAAAAGCAGTCGCTTTTAAAAGAGGTTACGATACTCCTTTGGTGATATGCCAACTGCTTTTTTAAATGCTTTCGCAAAATAACTTTGAGAGCGAAAGCCCACATGAAATGCGACTTCTTTTAAAATAATACCCTGACGTATCAACTTTTTCGCTTCTTTGATACGAATATCATTTAATATTTCCACAAAACTTTTTCCATTATTATTGCTTAACATTCGACTTAAATAGGAAGGTGATACATCTAATTCTTCTGCCACCTCATTCAAGCTGATTTGTTTCATATAATTTGCTTTGATATAATCAATTGCTTTTTTTGAAATATGATCCAGCTTCTGATATTTCATCAATTTTGCTGAACGTAAAATATTATAAAAACGGTAGACAACTTCCATTTCAATTGTTTGATGAGGATGGTGGAAATCAATTGTAACTTTGACATCATCTGGAGTAATGCCATATTGAAAATGAAGTTTATCTGATAGCACATGCAATGCATCGTTTAAGAATTGTTGTCCACCTCCTATATTCAATTTTTCCTTCTGGATACATGCAACCGCAAAGTTTTTTAGCTCCTCCTTCAATATCTTTTCTTCATCATTTTCAAGATAATCTAACCACTCACTGATAAAGAAATTGATTTCGTGTTCTTTTTTATTTTCACTATATACTTGTTTCTCTTTATCAATTGAACGATTGATAATCGCATGGGTATAAGACACATATAACTGCTCCAGATCATTTTGAATACTGCCGATTCCATATTTGCTAATATGGTGACGATTAAATATTTGAAGAAGATCATCAACATTTTTATCTAACATTTCATGATTTGCGATAATGAATAAAATAATATCATTTTTCATTTCTGTTTTTAAAACTGATAAACCAGAATCCTCAATTTCCTGTATGACAAATTTTAAATACTGATCATCACTTTTATCCACAATTATACAAAAGCCAGAAGAAAACTGAATATTCAAGAGTTTTAAATGCTGCTGGATCATGATTTCATCCTGTCCAGTTAGAATTAAATGTGCACACTCATTTAAAAGAAATGGCTTTGTATGATTGATTTTTTCCACTAAGGCAGAAGTCTGCATCTGCTGGTTCTTGTGGCTTTTTAAGATACCGACTGCTTTTGATAAGTTTTCAATAATGATATGAATATCTGCCGGCTTTAAAATAAAGTCCTCTACGTGTAAACGAATAGCTTCTTTCGCATAAGAAAAATAGTCATAGGAAGTAAGAATAAAACAGATACTGTCTTTTACTTTCATTGCACGAATTTCTTTTAATGCTTCCAAGCCACTTTTCATTGGCATATTGATATCCATTAATATGATATCGCAAGGATGTTCACTATAAATCTGAATAGCCTCTTGCCCATTGGCTGCTGTATAAATATGTTCAATTGGTAAATCTGCTTTTTCTATCATCATTTTCAGATAGTCACGCTCTATTTTTTCATCTTCTGCAATTAATAAATCCATATCTTTTTCCTTTCTTTTTTATAAATTGGCTGTGTTAATTCTTGCGGTAAAAGAAAAGCCACAATCAATATCACTTTCAATTTGTATTTCAATATGTTCTCTATAAAACATCTCTAAACGTTTGATAACATTGTATAAACCAAGATGATTTTTACCATCATCTTTTTGATAACTGTTTTTGATAAATTCATTTAATTTATCCTGTGACATTCCTTCCCCATTATCAGATACGGATATCGTGATGATCTGATCTTCTTTTGTGATAAAAATTTCTACTTCCCCATCCTGCATCACATTGGATAATCCATGCTTTAAAGAGTTTTCTACAAGTGGCTGTAAAATCATGCCGGGTATTCTGATATCATTGATTTCATCTTCGTGTTCCACATGAACAATAAAATCAATACGATCTCCTAAACGAAGTTTTTGTATATCAATATACGCACGAATTGCCTCTAATTCTTTTCTTAAATCACTGATTTTATTCTGCATATCCAGCCCATATCGAAGTAGCTGACTGGTTTTTAAAATCATATCAGAAGCCGTTTGTGTTTCTCCTATTTCTACTAATCGATTGATCATATTTAATGTATTGAATAAGAAGTGTGGATTGATTTGATTTTGAAGCATTTGTAATTCACTTTGAATTAGCAATTCATCTTTTCTTAAACTTTCGTTTTCCTGTGCCAATAAGCGTTTTTCAAGATTGGCTTTCTGACGTTCTGCGTCAAAATTCTTTTGAATCTGATCTGCCATATCATTTAAAGCTAAACATAATTCTTCCATTTCCTGCCCACTATCAGAAATTAAACGTAAATCATATTTTCCCTCTTTTACCTTATTGATATTATGAAGTAATAAATCCAAAGGCTTGCTTAAGGAATTCATAATATGATACATGAAATACAGAACCCAAATGGATAGAATCAACACCAATAAAAAGCTAAAACCTGTTGTCAATGTTTTTAACTGACTCAGCCTCACCTCTTCACTTTGCATAGACTTGGTGATCATTTGATAGTAATCACTGCTTGTATTGAAAATCAAACGATAATATTGTTGTAACGTATTATAATTTTCTTCATAATCAGGTTTATCATTATCAAAATCTCTTGCAATCTTATGGCATAGTTGATTATATTTTTTACTCATATTTTCCAACAAGGAAAATCGCCATGATTCTTGAATGTAGGTTTTCTTTTCTAATCTTTTTAAACAATTAGATGCTTGATTATAGGATGTTTCATATTTCTGCATTGCATGTTCACTATCTGTGTATAAGTAATCTTTGATATGTGTGGATGCTTCTTCCATATTTCCATAATACTCTAACATTAGATTATAAGCTTGAAGCAGATCATTGTATTTTCGTAAAACATTGGAATTGATGGAGTTGAATACAAATAAGAAAACTAAGATACAGATAATCAATATAAAGTTGGCGGAATGCATCCGTTTTCTAAAACTTTTACTTTTTTTCATTTAAATCACCTTTATATGTATCCACGTTTTCCTTCGTTACCATCATAAGCGTAGGATAAACAGTAGTACTTTCCGGCTTTTTTCCATGATCCAGATATTCCATCATCAATTTGATACTCTGATATCCATAATCATAAAAAGAAGTCACAATACTGCCATCGATATCTCCGTTTTTGATCATAGAAATCGTTGCCGGCATATCATCAACGGCATAAATTAAAATATGTTTACGGATATTCATTTCTTTAGCTGTTTCTGCACATGGTTCTGCGGATTCAGCTGCGAAATTTATCGCAACATTGATATCGGGATATTGACTTAAAACATTTTTCCATTCTCTTTTTGCACGAACGATATCTGATTTAGAATCACTGATATCCACTAATTCATAACCACCAGGATGTTGTTGGAATACGGATTTTATTTGTTCAATCTGTTGTTTTGCGATAGAAAAATCAGATTCTGCGACCTGTATTGCAATCTTTAATTTCTCTTTGGTTCCAAGATGTTTTTCAACATCCTTTAACATCAGTTCTGCCTGTTGTTTAAAATCTTTTCCCATATATGCAAATCGTTCACTATCCGGCTGATCACTATCTACCAAAATAAGTGGTATCCCATCTTCTTTCGCCTCTTGTATCAAAGATGAATCAATAACTCCTTGTGTAATGATGCCATCTGCCTGTTGTAGAATACCTGTTTCAATTACTTCATTCATTTTTTCGGTATCTATGACATTGGGACCAATCCAATCACAATGGACATGATAAAAATCACAGGCGCTGTCCAATCCTGCTTTCGCTTGTAACCATATCGTATGATCACGTAGTGGTGTGGCAAATAAAAAATAGCGATCATTTTCATTTGCTGCTGGTTCTGTTTTACCATAACAACCTGCCAGCATTAAAATACATAATAAACTTATTAATTTATTTTTCATGCGTTACCCTCATACAATCTTTCGCTGGTATTATAACGGCATTTATGGTATTTGTATAGAATCCCCTATAGACTTCACATAATTTTCACACTTAATAATAAAGCAAAACGATGTATTGATTTATGAATATTCTTTCTTTACTTTTTTCAAACCATATCAAAAATTATGTAAAAAAATTTCTTTAAAAATATTCGTGAAAAATATCACAATGAACTATTTTTGTAGTATAATACTAAATAGTAAGAGGTTACAACAAAATAAGGAGGACATTTAAACATGCAAAGATTTACATTACCTAGAGATTTGTACCATGGCGAAAACGCCCTGGAAGCCTTGAAAACATTAGAAGGAAAGAAAGCTATCGTATGTGTTGGCGGTGGTTCTATGAAACGTTTTGGTTTCTTGGATAAAGTTATTGCTTATCTTGAAGAAGCTGGAATGGAAACAAAATTATTTGAAGGTATTGAACCAGATCCATCCGTAGATACTGTTATGAAAGGTGCTGCTGTGATGGCTGAATTTGAACCAGACTGGATTGTCGCAATCGGTGGTGGTTCTCCAATTGATGCCGCTAAAGCTATGTGGATCAAATATGAATATCCAGAATTAACATTTGAAGATATGTGCAAAGTATTTGGTATCCCTAAATTACGTAAAAAAGCTAAATTCTGTGCTATCTCATCTACAAGTGGTACAGCAACAGAAGTTACAGCTTTCTCAATTATCACAGATTATAAAAAAGGTATTAAATACCCAATTGCTGACTTTGAAATCACACCAGATATCGCTATCGTAGACCCTGCTTTGGCAGAAACAATGCCAGTAAAATTAGTAGCACACACAGGTATGGATGCGATGACACACGCCATTGAAGCTTATGTATCTACAGCAAATATGGAATATACAGATGCTTTGGCAATTCACGCGATTGAATTGATTCAGAAAACATTAGTTAAATCTTACAATAAAGATATGGACTGCCGTCACAAAATGCACGATGCACAATGTTTGGCTGGACAGGCATTCTCTAATGCTTTATTAGGTATCGTTCACTCTATGGCTCACAAAACTGGTGCTGTATTCCAGGATTGTGGTGCACACATTATTCATGGTGCAGCAAATGCTATGTATCTGCCTAAAGTTATCGCATTTAACGCAAAAGATGAAACTGCGAAAAAACGTTATGGTGTCATTGCGGACTACATGCACTTAGGTGGAAATAATGATGATGAAAAAGTTGCATTATTGATTGCTTACTTACGTAAGATGAATGATGATTTAAATATTCCTCACTGTATCGCTCATTATGGTGCTGATGGTTTACCTGCTGAAACAGGATTTGTACCAGAAGAAGTATTCCTTGAAAGAGTAGAAGATATTGCCGCAAATGCAATCTTAGATGCTTGTACAGGAAGCAACCCTCGTCAGCCATCTCAGGAAGAAATGGTAAAACTACTGAAATGCTGTTACTACGATACAGAAGTAGATTTCTAATATAAAAAAAGTTGTGACAATTAGCAAATCGCTAGTTGTCACATTTTTTAATATGCTTCAATTTTTTTAATCAAAGCCGGCAATTCTCCCATATGTGAAATGACATAAGATGCGCCTGCAGCTTTATACTCTTTTGTTAATTGCTTTTTTCTTTCTGCTTTTTCTGTTTCAGAAAGCTGTTCATATTCTTGCTTTGTTAATCCCATTAAAGAACTTCCTTCCAGAATACCAACACTAATAACACCTGCAGCTGTTCCTTCTTTGATATCAGAAATTGTATCACCAACTTTTATCACCTCAGATACAGATGATATATGTAAGGCCTTCATATTCTCAAATATCATATAGGGATATGGACGGCCATAATTATTTACCTGATTCGGTGTAATCCAGAAATCTGGGCTATATCCATTTTCTTTTGCCTTTGATACAACAATTTGCATCATTTCATCTGTATATCCTGTCGTAGAGCCAATACGGATCCCCATATTCCTTAACTCCCGTATTGTTTCTAAAACATATGGTTTGATATCCACAAATTGATCTAATATTTTTAAAAGGCTTGATGTAAACTGGGTATGCATGATATCAACATCCTTATCTGTTGGCTCTTTTCCATATCGTTTGATCCATTGACTTTTGATTTCAGGCATTTCTAACATTGTTTTGATATGATCCCATTTTAATAATCCCATTGGTTTTCTTGTTTCTTCCATAGTGACATGAATGCCATATGATTGAAAGATTTCCATAAATGCCTGTACTGGCGCAAAACATCCATAATCGACAGTTGTTCCTGCCCAATCAAATATAACTGCTGAAATTTTCATAATATCTCTATCCTTTCCTTTCCATATATTCTTTCATAATCCTTGATAGTTTTTGTATATCTTCTTCATATATTTCACCAATCACACCAATTCGAAAAGTTTCTTTATCTGTTAGTTTCCCTGGGTATATTGCATATCCACGTGCTTTAATGTACTGATACATTTCATGAAAATCAAAGTTTTTTCCTTCGGGATACAGGAATGTTGCGATAATTGGTCCCTGATTTGCTTTATCCACATATAAAGTAAACCCCAACTGTTCAAAGTTTTGAATAAGTAAATTCATATTATGTTGATAGCGTTGATGACGTGCATATACGCCACCTTCCTCTTTTAACTCCTGTATCGCTTTGGAAAACGCCAAAACCACATGGGTAGGTGAAGTATAGCGCCATTTCCCATCTTTTTCCATTGTGACCCATTGATCATATAAATCCAAAGATAAGGTTCTTGCCTGATCTTTACAGTACTTTAGTTTATCGCGATTTGCGATAATAAAGGAAAAACCTGGTACTCCTTGAATACATTTATTCGCAGAGCTGATTAGGAAATCAATATACCATTCTTTCATTTTGATATCAATAGCACCAAAACTTGACATTGCATCTACGATCATAATTTTTTTATATTGATGAGAAAGTTTTCCAATAGAAGCGATATCATTTAATATACCACTGGTTGTTTCACTATGAATCATCGCAATATGTGTAATCTGTGGATTTATCTTTAATACTTCTTCTACTTTTATTGGATCAGGAATTTCATCATAAGCAAAACGCATATGCATACAATCAATATGATGATAACAGCACATTTTATAGATACGTTCTCCATAAGCACCATTGCTTAACAACAACAGACATCCATCTTTTGGTATGACGGTACTAATCACACTTTCTACACCAAAACTCCCTGATCCCTGCATAAGAATCGTCGTATATTCAGTTTCTGACACATGGGCAAAACCTAATAGATCCTTTCGTATATCCTGTGTAATCCGTTTATAATCATCATCCCATGTACAATGATCAATCATCATCGCTTCTTTTACTGTGGCAGTGGTTGTTAATGGTCCTGGGGTTAATAATTTATATGTATTCATCATACTTCTCTCCTTTATTTATTTTGACATTCTTTGAAAAATTTCTGGTGTTCTTTTAAAAGCTCTACACATAACGCCTCATGATATTGTTTAGGATAACGGCTTGCGTAATTCAAGTTTGCGGTTTCTCCTTTATATAATGCATTTGGATAAATCTGTATCAATTCCTTTCTCGCATATGTTTGTATACAATTTGCCATTTCCATTGCCAGCTCCTGATGTTCTTTATCTAATACAGCAATCGATTCACTTAACTGCATATTTCCTTCTATTGGATCAATCACTTCTATTGGTAGATTATTTTCTTTATCCTTCAGTGCTTGATGTCTTAATCCATATGCAATCGCAACTTCTCCAGAACGAAGCTTTTTCACAGGCCCTGACCCACTGGATTCTAAATGCGGTCCTACATTATCTAACAATTTCTGTAATATCTGTTTTCCTTGCGTTTCTCCATATGCTTCAATAATAGATTGCACAAGCAGCCATCCTGTTGAACTGGCATTTATATCTGGTATCGATATGTATCCTTTATAAATATCCTTTGTTAAATCTTTGATGGAGGCAGGTATTGGAAGATGCTGATCTCTGATTACTTTTGTATTGATGATGATAGCTCCTTCTAATGCAGTGAGTGGCAACGCATATGATGGGGTTGCATGTATGCTTTGTATAGGAAATGTTATATCCACAAACATGTGATTTTGTTGTTGCACACTATCTATATAATAAGAACTCATGGTAATGATATCTGCCTCTATATCTAAACCTTCTGCCATCATTTTACCGCCAAGTTCACTTGTAGATATAGATTGCAAAATATATTGATTTTCATAACCATGGGCATCTAATGCATGCTTCATTGCCATCAATGCTTCTTCATCACCATTAGAATAAATAACAATCGCATCCTTCGATCCAGCATAGGCAAATGTAAATAGCAGAATACATCCACTAATCATTAGAATCACACCTTTTTTTTATTTTCATATACATCTTCTCACAAGGTTGCGATAATAATGAAATTACTTTTGTGACAATAAAATTGGTAAATAGTATCAGTAACGATAAAACAAAGATTTCATCGAATTTCGCAAAGTGCTGAAGCTCTTTGATTTTGGTTGTTAAAACAGCTGTATTTGCGCCGACAATAAAGATCAATGCACTGATGGTAACCATCGCATTCACAAAATAAAAGCGAAACATTTCTAACAGTGTTGATTTAGAATTTGGCACAACCACTCTGCGGATTGTCTGAAACCAGCTGTCCCCCATTAACATTCCAGTTGTTTCATACCCTGCATTCATTTTTCCCAATGCACTTTTCGCCATCACATAAGGCGTAGAAAAATAGTGGATGATATTACATATCACAATTAATATAAAAGTGTTTTGTAATGGTGTTTTCTTCCATGCCAATAAATATGCAATCCCTAATACCATTCCTGGTATCGTATTGGAAATACTGTGGATTACATCCATGCTTTTCTTCATACAACTAGGCAGTTGACTGCGCATGTTTGTTAAAGCTGCACTATATGCAATCATGGTTCCAAACAATGCGGTAAGTAACGATACAAATAATGAATTACGATAAATTCCAATCAGGTTTTGGTTAGATAAAGTATCAATTACATGCGAGATTGTAAAAGAACACGCATATGGCCATGCATTCATGAACGGAAGTAAGAAGATTACCGCAAAAATACTGAGTATAAACATAGAAATACAAACAGATATCGTAAAACAAAGATAATCTCTGCATTTGTTTTTTGGTAATTCAATCACTGTTGATTTATTGTATTTAATTTGAAATCTTTCAAGATAATGAAGTATAAAAATACTGAATATACTAGGCAGCAACATCATAACAGCAATCAAAGCACCCTGGTGAAAATCTGGTACAGATCCCAACATTTTTTGAAACAACAAGGTTGCGACAACATCATATTCTCCACCAACAGAGGCTGGTATACCAAAGTCGGTAAAGCTTAGAAAAAATGACTGGATAAACGATGCAGCTAAGGTAGGAATCATAGGCATTATGATGGTCATCCATAAGCGTTTTGATTTAGTATCCTGCATAATTCTGGATACAATATCAAACTTTTTATCAATAAATTTCATTGTATTATCCATCAATAAAAATCCAATTGGTAATGTATAAATGATATATCCAATCAATAAGCCACAGAACCCATAAATATCAAATAACTGTATGCCAAATAACTTTGTGAATAAGCCTTGTTTTCCAAATGTATAAATAATCGCAAAGCCATAGGTGATGGTTGGAAGTAACATAGGCATGGTTGCGATATGACGTATTTGCTTTTTCCATACCGATTTCAAATTCGTGAAATGAATCGTATATCCTAATAAAAACGCAAGAATCGTTGTAGATAAAGCAGCACATCCAGAAACCATAACACTATTGAAAAATGCTTTCCAAAAAATTTTATCTTGTAGTAAGCCAGTATAATGAGAAAATGTGATTCCCTGCTCATTTTGAAATGATTGTGCAAACAGCAATGCAACTGGTGTAAACAGAAACACTACAAACAATAACATCAATGCAATGTATATGGCTTTCAATTCTTTTTGTTTATGAAGCATAGGCATTTTGATATAATGCGTAAATATTATTACGCTTGATTTCCAATTGATTCAAAATAAAATCTTTCACAAATACACATGCTGGTTGATGTAAAATTTCTTGTGGCTTCGCATATTGTGAGATATTTCCATCTTTCATAATCAATACACGATCACTTAACGTTAAAGCCTCTTCAGGATCATGTGTTACAATAATCGTCGTTAAATGAAATTCCCTGGCAATCGTTTTTATTTTGTTTTTAATCGACTCTTTGATTACTCCATCTAAAGCGCTTAATGGTTCATCTAATAATAAGATTTTCGGTTTCATAACCAGTGTTCTGGCAAGTGCCACTCTTTGTTTCTGTCCACCCGATAATTGATCAATTGATTTGTTCAAATGTTCTTTTAGACCTAATAATTCGATTAATTCCTGCACTTCCTCTTCATTTGATAATTCAGGCTTGTTTTTCAAGCCATAAATGATATTCTGATAGGCATTCAAATTGGGAAACAATGCATAGTCCTGAAATACGATATTAAAGCCTCGTTGTTCCATTGCTACATTTGTAATATCTTCATTGTTATATATCAAATGTCCTCCATCAATTTTCGTAATACCTAAAATACAATTTAATAAGGTCGTTTTCCCACTTCCACTTGGTCCAAGTACAGATACAATTTCTCCATCTTGTATATCAAGGGAAATACCATTTAAGATAACGTTTTTTCCATAAACTTTCTTCAGATTTTCTATATGAAGCATTCTCATCTCTCCTTTTCATTCCTTGAAAACAACCACATTATAGAAACATTGGTTTTCAATGACAACGCTTTTAAACAATCGTTAACAATCTTTAACAGATCATTTACATTCATAAATATTTCTGTATTGTTCATTATAAAAGACTATCTTATATTGAAAAAACAGAATTATGAATTTTAAATGAAGGATATCGTTCATATCCAATATTTTAGATATTTATATAAAACAAAAAGATGCATCTTGTGCATCTAATGAATATGAACAAATTTTCATAAAAAAACAGAATCAATTTTGGCTGATCCTGTTTCAATAGAAATTATAATTTTTTTTGAAATAACAAATTTTATGTAAAATATACCAATTCATCTTCCAGTGGTTCCACAGATGTCACATGATCACAATACAGAATTGGAACATCACCTTGATATTCTTCATCATACTCTACCGCAATCTTCGCATGTACCTCTACCCATTCTTTTGGTAAAAGGTCCACAGAGTTTTTATAATGACATAATAGTCCAATCAAAGATGTATCATCTGCACAACATACCATCGCAAATCTTCCAAATACAAATGCTTCTGGAATATCATCCACATGGGTACTGATGACTTTTCCTTTGATTGTGATCGTTTTCCCTTCATATTTTGAAGGATGTTCCAAAGCATCCATATACCATAAACCATAATCATCATCCTGAATAACAAGATGATCAGCATTTACATCGAATGGCAATTCATCATCTTTTAAATCATTAATCGTTCCATCTTTAGATTCATAAATGATTTGAGCGGATTTATTGATTGCCTTGATATTGTTTCTTAAATAAAGCTTTTTGGTATTTTCATCACAGCGATTAAAAATAATTGTTTCACTATGTACCAGCTGTTCGTATATCATAGAACGCATATTGTTTAGATATACTTCAAATGTTGAAGCATCCACTGTAGATAATATCTGAACAAGCAGCCAGTCAAATGGCATTTCTTCATCTAAGAATTTCGTGAAATTCCATGTACCATTAAATTCAATCATGACACGATCTGGTTCAATCAAACTATCACATTGTTTCATAAAGGCATAGCTTAAATCAGTTTCATTTCCTACTGTCACAATAGAAGTGTTGGCCTTTTTTAAGAATTCATCATCATATTCTTCCATACCTTCTTCACAAACAAGCAGCAATGTTTTCTCGCCATCATTAAAACCTGGATCCATCAGTGTATCTTTGATTAAAGAGGTTTTCCCACTTTCCAGAAACCCGGTAAATACATAAACAGGTATCGTCATAGTATCACCTTATGCGATATGAAACAGCTCTTTTAAAGCTTCTTCGTTTAACTTACTGCCAATCACACAGAATCTTCCCGTATACGTTGGTGTTCCTACACGTATTTCATATTCTTCTGGTACTAAATCAAAATACATCCAGTTTCCTTGTGAATCTGGCAACATACCTTTTGCACGAAGGATGATTCCATATTTTTCTGATGTACTTAATTCTTTTAGAATTGCATCCAATTCTTCCTTTGCATATTTTTTAGGTGTTTCCATACCCCAGCTGGTAAATACTTCATCTGCATGGTGGTGATGATGGTGGTCGTGATGATCGTGTCCACAACAGCATTCTCCATCATGGTCATGATGATGGTGTTCTTCATGTTCGTGATGATGATGTTCATGTTCACAACAATCTTCATGGTCGTGTTCATGATGATGTTCTTCATCATGATGGTGTCCACATACAGGACAGATCTCGCTTTCTTCCATCAATTCTTTTTCCAATGTATTTTTCTTTTCCATTGCGGCTAAGATTTCTTTACCATCTAATGCATCCCATGGCGTTGTGATAATCGTTGCATTTTCATTATGATGACGCAGTTCATGTACAACTGCTTCTAATTTATCTTCAGTTAGATTTTGTGTACGGCTTAAAATAATCGTACCTGCATATTCTACCTGATTATTAAAGAACTCTCCAAAATTCTTCATATACATCTTACACTTTTGTGCATCTGCGACAGTTGTAAAACTGTTTAACTGTATTTCATGGTTATCAATACCCTGTACGGCTTTGATTACATCACTTAATTTTCCAACACCGCTTGGCTCAATCACAATACGGTCTGGATGATATTCTTCTAATACTTTGCTTAATGCTTCCGCAAAATCTCCAACTAAGCTGCAACAGATACAGCCACTATTCATTTCACGAATTTCAATACCTGCATCTTTTAGAAATCCTCCATCAATTCCGATTTCACCAAATTCATTTTCAATCAAAACGATTTTTTCCTCGTGTAAAACATCTTTGATCAATTTTTTGATTAATGTCGTTTTACCTGCACCTAAAAATCCTGAGATAATATCAATTTTCGTCATAATTGACAACCTTCTTTCTTATATATATTGCGGTTTTCCGCATTTCTTAGTATATCACTTTATAAATTGTTATTCAATTCATATGGTGTGTGAAAGTAAAAATCATTCACAAAGAAAGCAGGCATTATATGTCAAAATATCAAACTTATTCCTTATTGTTTTATCGTTTGATCTGACGATTTTTTGTTATTTTATACAAAATACAGCTCGTTAATGGAAGTCCTATGATTAAAACTATCGCATATAATAGTGGTAATCGCATATTCCAATTAGATATCTGTATTGCGATATATTCAGATAAGAATGTATTTGCGGACATCATTTGTGTTGGCAATAATAACATCCATTTATCATATAATGAGAAACCAACATTGCCATAACTGCTAATCAGCCAGCCTGTTGTAATCACAAATATAATGCCAAGACACAATGTTGGAATCGACTTTAATAGTTGTGAACTTATACAAACGAGTAAAGAAAATAGTAAGGTTCCAAAATAGCTCACAATGGATATAATTCCATAATACTGTATATAATTTAATCCATAAGGTGATACAAAAAAGTCCTTATAAACACTGACAAACGCACCATCCAATCCAAACATGAACCAGCATCCTATGATATTTACCATTTGAAAAATCAGCCAGGCGATGCTTGCGACAATCCATATCGTTAGCAATTTTGATTTTATATATTCATTTTTCCCATATTTGCTTGTTAGAATCAAGGTGTCTGTTTTCCTAGCTTTTTCCATACCAAACATACCATAAAAACATATGATGAGTAGTAGCCCTAATGTGAAAGGAAGAAATTGTAAATTGCCTATTAAATAATCAAAACCTAAATGATATCCTTGGATATATGGTTTAGATATCTGCTTTTGGATGATAGATGTTAAATCCTCTATTTGTTTCTGTGTAAGATAGTTTTCATCCATATGTTTTGTAGCTTCTATGCACCATTCCAGCATATGTTCCTTATTATAAATTGCCGCATATTTTTCAGAAAACAAATTCATCTGATCACTATATTTTATTTTCTCACTAAATATTAGCCCACTTTCTTCAATATCATATCGTTCCTTATATAACTCATCATATCCCTTATTGAATTCTTTCGCGTTTTTCATCAGACTTTCTTTATCTAAAATATTTTTATCCACAAATAATCTATATTCTTTATCTAAATCATCTTGAAATTTCTGATTGATTTCGGTTTGAGAAAATGATGTCCTTTTGATTCGTTTGATTTCTTCTTGTATATTGTGAAAATCCCCTCTATTACCAATACTTAGCGTATATGGCGAATGTGTTGTCGCACTTGCGGTTAAGATTTGAAATACGAAGATGAATATGACGAAGAAAAAAACAATAAATACGCGTTTTAATAAAATGTATTTTTTCAATTCCGTTGTAATTAATTTTTTCATTATCTTCTCCTTTTATTCTTTCAAACTTTTCCAGTCGATCACATAGTGTTGATGCTTTTTTAATATCAAACATAGGCTCGCACAAGTTAGATACAACAGACCAGATATTATCGCAAGCCATCTTCCATGGACGTATATACCGGCAATCTTTGTATAATGCACAGCAGCCAATAAATAATCTCCGCCAATAAAATTCGCTGGATAATAATATAGTAGTTCTTTAAAGATTCCTGCATTATTCAAAAATGGAACCATTACAAATAATACCATGCTTAGTATAACTGCTGTGCTGTTTTTCTTAGCTAGATAAGAAATCGCAATCATACAGAACGCAATTACTAGACTCCCTAATAATGAAATGAAGCTTTGTAAAAGGGTATATTGTAATGCATTGAGCATATAAGGGCAATGGTTAAATGTAAAATCAATCACATATCCATTTTCTCCATGAAAGCCCAATGTCATCGCTATAAAAAGTATTTGTAATACAATAAAGATAGCCCATGATATGATTGTGCTAAGAAATGCCGCACTCCATTTTGCATACTTCGCTTTTTCCATCTTTTTGCATACGAGCTGTAATTCTAAAACACCATCGTTTTGTTCTCTTGTGAAAATCGTAGATAATAATACACTTAAAAAAATAGTAAATGTTCTTATCATGATTGTGATGCCTTTTTGAAGAATAGCATAACTGTCAATTGATGTAAATTCAAATTTTTGGTAGTTTTCACTTAATTTTGCATAATCTTTATCAATTTTGGATACATCAAAATCTGAATCATTGATACGATACATATTTTTGAAAAAGGCGATATCCTCATCTAAAGATGCTTTGAAATAAGAAGCATTATATGCTTGAGACAATACCTGAAATTCAGGATCCTGCTTGACCTCACTTTTTATGTAAGTAAAGTCATCATCAGATAGTCGTTTTATTTTTTCTTCTGTTATCCCCTGATCTAACAATTCCTTATGTGTATATCGATGGCTTGGCTGCATGATGTAATCATGATATGCTGATTGTATATTTTGTATCCAATTATCATTTATCTGTCCTTGATATTTCTCATAATATGAAGCTGTTTCACTTTGTTTTACAATATTGACATCTATGATGATTGTGCCTATATGAAACAATAGTATTGCCAATAATACAAACCAGATAATCGGTGTTTTCCAAAGTTTCTTTATTTCATATCTTATCATATAGCATCTTTGAATATCGATAAATATAAATCTTCTAACGATGGTTCTTCCCTTCTCATATCTTCCCTTGCAGGTTTTGATATGATTGCTCGGATTTGCATTTTATTTTGGACTGGCATCATTGCTGTTACAATCATTTCTTTTGATAATTTTTCAACTTCCTGTTCCTCACATATAAATGTATACACCTGATCATGAAGTGGTAATAAAAGTTCTTCTCGAGTGCCATGTTGGTGTAATTTACCATCTTTCATGATTAAAATATGCTGAGCTAATGTTTCAATATCAGAAACAATATGTGTGGATAAGATAACGATTTTATCATTTGCACAGCGTGCTAAAATGCTTTTGAAATTCGCTCTTTCTTTAGGATCCAATCCTGCTGTTGGCTCATCCACAATTAATATTTTAGGATCATTTAATAACGCCTGTGCGATTCCCAATCTTTGCTTCATCCCACCAGAAAACGTTTTGATTTTATGCTTTTTTTCTGATGTCAGATTTACCATTTCTAATACCATTTCTACTCTGTCTTTGGCTTCCTTTTTAGAAAAGCCCTTTAAAGTTGCGAAATACATTAAGAAATCATATGCATTAAATTGTGGATAATATCCAAAATCCTGTGGCAAATAGCCTAAGATATCACGATAATCTTCATTCATTGTTTGAATCAGGGTACCATCTAAATAAATATGTCCCTGATTAGGTTTTAAGATATCACATAACATACGCATGAGCGTTGATTTTCCACTTCCATTTGGCCCCAGCAATCCATAGATGCCATTGGTAAAGGTATAAGAAAAATCATTCACTGCTGTTTTATGAATGAATATTTTTGTAAGATGCTCCGCTGTTAATTTCATAATTTTTAATCCCCTTCCATAGTCTTTTTATCAAAATACATATACAAATAAAACTGATGATTAAGCAAAAAGTAATTCCATATATTGATGAAATAATGAGTTTTGGCAATATTAAACAAGAAATGAGTAATGAACATCCTGTATAAATTAATATCATTATTTTTACATCATTTATTTTCCACATCAAATATAAGCAAACAGTTAATAATAATGTTAATTGTAGGTTACAGATCATTAAAGCAAATAATCGGATAAATGATAATGGATATATCCTTGAAGTATAAAATGTAATCATGCATACAGAAACTAAAAGCATTGTTGTAAACAAGATCAGACGATAACATAAAATCTGTACCATATTATATTTACATGTTTTTTCAATTTCTGCACATTGATATATCTGGCTACGCATCATTTCTGGAATCATTAATAAAACATTAGATGTCATATATAAAAACATGGTAAAATATATATTAAAAATTTGCTTTTTAACATCATATCCCTGCAACAGAGTGATACAAACACATAATAGTAATAGAAAAATGATATAGAAATAAAACGGTGTGATTTTCCATTGAAGATATACTTGCGCAAATACATTTGTTTTTCTTTTTACTTTAGGTAATTGTTGTATTAAATCTTGCACATGTTTTTCTTCTGCATCTTCAACTTCATAATAAGATAATATATCTTTCATTTCGTTTCCTCCCAAAGATCACGACATCTTTGTAAACCAGTGCGTACACGGGTCTTAGCGGTTGATATAGGGATGGATAATATTGTGGATATCTGGCGATAATTTAAGCCCTGATAGTAATACAATATCAAACATTCCCGTTGTTTTTCTGGAATCTTATAAAGTACTTTTCTCATACGATAATAATTTTCATCTTTTTCATGTGTTGGTGCAGCCTGCATCTCAAAAGGATATTCATTTTCTAACAGTATTTCTTTTTTCTTCTTTAAATAATCTATGCCTACATGGTATGCAATGGTATAAAGGTATGCACAAAAATCTTTATAAGGTTGATAATTTGGAAGTGCCTGTACAAGCTTTATAAAGGTATCTTGTGTAAGATCAAGTGCGGTAGCGCTATTTCCACATGTCCTTACAAAATATTTATAAATGGATTGATAATTCAGTTTTATCAATTCTTCCAAAGCTTCCTGATTTCCGTTTTTTGCTTTTAATACTAAAAATCTTTCATTCATATCTATTCCTCACCATCACACTTATTACAACGATTATCTCATAGAAATAGTTTGTTTTTTTGAAAAGAAATTAAAAAACTATGCAAATCGCATAGTTTTCCGTCCCTTATTTTAAATCTTCGTCAAATTCTTCCCAGCATTCACAATTTGGAATACCCAGTTGTTCAGGATGAAACATTGGATTCTTCCCTTCTTTTTTCTGTTTCTGGTAATCTTTTAAAGCGATAAAAGTATATTTCCCAAGCAATAATATCACAATGATATTCATAAGTGCCATAAATCCCATGAGTACATCCGCTAGATCCCATACAAGCGAAAAATCTGCCTGTGCGCCAAAGAAGATCACCAGCAAGGTTACGATACGGAATACAAATAATAAGGTTTTATTATTTTTGATAAATTTTAAGTTTCCTTCTGCATAACAATAATTACCTATTAAAGAACTGAATGCAAATAAGAAAATCGAAATGGTGATAAAATGAATTCCCCATTCACCAAAAGCTTTACTTACTGCCATTTGTACATAAGGCATACCAGTCAAGCCATCTTCGATGCCATAATTTAAAAGGATAAATGCTGTTGTCGTACAAACCAGTATGGTATCAATAAATACTGAAATCACCTGTACAAGTCCTTGTTTTACTGGATGGGATACATCCGCAGTTGCTCCGGCATTAGGCGCAGAACCCATACCTGCCTCATTACTGAATAAGCCACGTTTGATTCCATGCATGACACAAGATCCCGCAAAGCCACCAAAGATTGCCTGTACATCAAATGCATTTTGAAAAATCATTTGAAAAATCGAAGGCAGTTGTGAAGCATTGGATAATGTAATATAGATACCTAAAATAATATATAAACCAGCCATGATAGGCACAATTGTAGAACTGATGATACCAATACGATGAACACCACCAAAGATAACTGCCGCAGAGGCAATGGTCAATATACAACCAACAAGCAGACCTGCTAAATGCTGATCATCAAAATAATAAGCCAGTGCACTGCTAACATTATAAGATTGAAGGCCATTGAAACCAAAGATAAAACATGCAATCAATAACAACGCAAAAATGATTCCAAAAAAACGACTACCTAACGCTTTTTCAATATAGTAAGCAGGCCCTCCACGAAACGCTTCTCCATCTCGTTCTTTATAAATCTGTGCAAGTGTGGATTCCACAAAAGCACTGGCAGCACCAACAAATGCCATTACCCACATCCAAAAAATAGCGCCAGCGCCACCTGCCGCAAGTGCAGTCGCAACACCAGCAATATTACCAGTGCCAACACGACTCGCTGTGGAAATCATCAATGCCTGAAAAGAAGAAACGCCATCTTCATTGTGGGCTTTTTCCTTTAATAAGACAATACCTTCTTTCAATAAACGTATCTGTACAAACCTTGTACGTATTGAAAAATATATCCCTGCTGCTACCAATAATATTAATAAAATATTACTGTATAAAAATTCATTTAACCATGATAATACTTCATGCATAATCATCACTCCTTCTATAGTTTTACGGTTTTAAACGCCGCTATACCAGAAAAAGACATAAAAAAGGCACGTAGCGAAATGCGTGTCTTATCTGATGTAACATAAGCATTTTAACATAAAATAGAAAATTTGTAAAAAAAAATCATAAAATTGTATTTAAAAATTGAATTTTTTGATGATTTCTCATTTTATTTCTGTTATTTCCTTTGAAAATTTATGATTTCTATCATTTATCAAACATTTTTGTAAGATTATGAATGCACATTAGATTCCATGATATAATAAACCCATAAATGAAAGGAAATGATCATATGTCACTTTATCTGATACCGATACAAACTGCATTATTTGTATTTCCAATCTTAGCAGTTATCCTGACGATTCCTTATATATTACACCAATATCGTCATTATGGCGCCACCCTGCCACTTCGTATATTAATTGTATTCTCTTTTATTTTTTACTTATTATGCTGTTACTTTTTGGTATCATTACCATTGCCTCCAATTGAAGAAGTTGCCCATTATACAACACCAAAAATGCAGCTGATTCCTTTTGCTTCTTTAAAAGATATCTCCTTAACCACCTCTTTTGTGTGGGATGATCCTACTACATATCTGACCGCATTAAATGAATTTAGCGTATTACAGGTCTTGTTTAATATTTTTATGACTATGCCATTTGGAATCTATCTACATTATTATTTTGAATATTCCTTTAAGAAAACGATGCTGTGCAGCTTTTTATTATCCTTATCATTTGAATGTCTGCAGTTAAGTGGCTTATTCTTTATCTATCCTCGTCCTTATCGATTATTTGATGTAGATGATTTGATAACGAATACACTTGGCGGTGTGATTGGATATGGCTTGACACCAATCGTAGCTCATTTTCTACCAAGCAGAGAAAAACTGGATGAAAGAAGTTATCATAAAGGAATGCGGGTAAGTGCGATGCGCAGAATGTTTGCGTTCGCAATAGATATTATTGTAACTTTAATTCTTTATATTATGATTAGTTTCCTGCTTCCTCTACGCTTTCATTTCTATGGTTACCTTATCATAATACTGCTGCTGTATTTCATTGTTCCTTGTCTGAGTAAAGGCAGGACTCTGGGAAAAATGATGGTAAAAATACGATTGGTAAACTTTCAGAATCAGAACGCAAAATGGTATCAATACCTGCTTCATTTTCTTCCAACATACTTATTGATTCTTCCTTTTCCTTATATTATTTTGGCATTTATCCTTGTTTTTATGAAGGTTGATTCCCCTTTGTTATATGTATGGTATGCTGGATTTGCACTATATCTTGCCATTTATCTATTCTATGTATTTGATGCGATGCTTTCCATGTTTCAACATAAGGAAAATATATATGATAAAATAGGCAAAGTAAAAAATATATCTACCATAAAAGTTAAGCTTTCAGAAGATTATGATCATGCAGATTTAGAAAGAGAAGAAAATGAGTGCACATCTTGATTGATGAATGATGTATAATAATAGAAAGACAAAAAGAAATGGGGATATTTATGGAAGAATCAATCAAAGATCAATTTTTAAGAACCTATAGAAGAGAAAGTTCTTTTTTGGATAGCATAAAACAAAAGGCTGCACTCGGCGATGAAAATGCGATGTATCAGCTTGGCTTATGTTACTATTATGGCAATTATGGGGTACCAAAAAACAATAAAACAGCGTTCGATTGGTTTATCAAAGCCGCAAATCTTGGTCATATGATAGCACAATACTATACAGGGTACTGTTTTGAAAAATCAATTGGTGTTCCTCGCAATGCTGTACAACGTGCAAAATATTATGGATTAGCGGCACAACAAGGTTTTATGAATGCCCAATATGAAATGGGATATCTATATGAATATGGTATTGGAATTGAAAAAGATGAAAAAAAGCTGCGGAAATGTTTCAACTAGCCAGTGATCAGGGACATCCTGTAGCAGCCTGTAGTCTGGGATATTTCTATGAAAAAGGCCTTGGTGTACCTATAAACTTACCAAAAGCTGTAGAGTATTATCAGCTTGCATCAGATCGTAATGATCCAGGTGGTTTATGTAATTTAGGATACTTTTATGAATATGGAATACATGTGGAAATAGATTTCGATAAAGCAAGAAAGCTATACCAGCGTGCTGCCAAACAAGGGTATGCAAGAGCACAATGCAATCTTGCCCATTTATATGAAAATGGAAAAGGTGTTCCACAAAACTATTCGCTGGCGATGTTCTATTACAAGAAAGCTGCAAAACAAAATTATCCTCGTGCACAGCGCTGCCTGGGGATTTTATATGCAAATGGTCATGGCGTTGAAAAAAACGTTGATAAAGCTTTTGCGTTATACATAAAAGCTGCAGAACAAGGCGATGAAGTTGCACAATGCAATGTTGGCTATTATTATGACAATGGTATTAGTGTGGATCTTGATCCTGTCAAAGCGAATGAATGGTATGAAAAAAGTGCAAATCAGGGATTTGCTATATCACAATATAATCTTGCATGGAATCTGGAAAGAGGAATCGGTGCCAAACAGGATTATAAAAAAGCATTTGCGCTATACGAAAAAGCAGCTAAGCAGGGACATGCATCTGCGAAATTTTGTATTGCTTACGCCTATCATTATGGCCATGGGGTAGAAAAAGATTTACAAAAAGCAATCGTTCTGTATAAAGAATTGGCTGATCAAGATGACGCAGAAGCGTTATGTAATCTAGGATATATTTATGGTAATGATTTAGAAGCAGATGCCATTGATCATGATTTAGCTTTTACATATTACGAGAAAGCCGCAAAACTTGGTGATGCTGTCGCATTATGCAATATTGGTGACTGCTATGAAAAAGGCAATGGTGTAACCCAAAATTATGAAAAAGCTGTGGAATATTACAAAATGTCAGCTGATCAAGATGTAGATTCTGCCCAATACAGTTTAGGTTATTGTTATGAAAATGGCTGGGGTGTTGCACAAGATATCAATAAGGCAATCGCTTATTATCGCAAAGCCGCAGACCATGGATATGAAGATGCGATAGATGCTTTAAAGCGCTTAGATAAAAAAGATAAATAATCTTTACAAAATCTAATACAAAGCAGTAACGCTGCTTGAAAATTTCCTGAAACGTGTTATCATAAGGCTATATAAGGATACAGTGAGAGGGGGATGTTTATGGAGCTTGTTATGAGAGATAATTTTTTAAAAACATATAAACGTTCAGGCGCTGATGTTAATCAAATGATCAAAAATGCTAAGCAAGGAAATGTGGAAGTCATGTATCAACTGGGGTTATGTTATTACCATGGAATGTATGGTTTCCCAAAAAATAATTACAATGCATCACAATGGTTTATCAAAGCTGCTGATGCTGGTCATATGATGGCACAATATTATGCAGGATATTGTTTTGAAAAAGCAATTGGTGTACAGCGCAATGCGTATTCCTGCGCAAAATATTATAAGCTGGCTGCTGATCAGGGACTGATGAATGCCCAATATGAAATTGGTTATTTATATGAATATGGGATTGGTGTTGAAAAAGATGAAACACAGGCTGCCCAATATTTTCAAAAAGCCACGGACCAGGGACATGGCGCTGCTGCATGTACACTTGGATACTATTATGAAAATGGCATGGGTGTAGAACAGGATATACAAAAAGCCTTTTCCTTATATCAGCTATCCGCTGAAAAGAATGATCCATGCGGACAATGTAATTTGGGTTATTTTTATGAACGTGGCATTGCCACAGAAATGGATAAAGAAAAAGCAGCATACTGGTACTTAAAAGCTGCCGATCAGGGGTATCCCAGAGGCTTATCCAATATCGCTTATTTCTATGAAAACGGTATTGGTGTAGAAGAAAACATTCCCCTTGCCTGCACCTATTATCAAAAAGCAGTAGATAAAAATTATCCACGGGCACAATGTAATCTAGGTTTATTTTATGAAAAAGGCATTGGCGTAGAAAAAGACCTTGTGAAGGCAATAGAACTTTATAAAGCGGCCGCAGATCAGGGAGATGATTGTGCACAATGTAACTTAGGTTATTGTTACGATAATGGTATTGGAGTAGAAATAGATCATAAACAGGCAAATGAGTGGTTTGAAAAAAGTGCTGCACAGGGATTTGCCAGAGCACAATATAATCTGGCATGGAATCTTGCGCGTGGCATCGGTGCTGAAAAGGATGAAAAACGTTCCTTTGAATTATATGAACAGTGTGCCAATCAGGGATATCCACTAGGTCAGTTTGGTATTGCATATTGTTATCACCATGGACGTGGCGTAGCAAAAGATATTAAAAAAGCAATTGCATTATATGAGATCATCGCAGAAAAAGACGATAGTGATGCCTTATGCAATCTTGGCTATATCTATGAAAATGAAGTGCCTGAAGATGAAATTGACTACAACAAAGCATTTACGTACTATACCCGCTCTGCACAGCTTGGAAATGGCATCGCTATTTGTAACATTGGAGATTGTTATGAACATGGGCGTGGTGTAAAAAAAGATTTCCGTATGGCTGTAAAATATTATAAAGAGGCAGCTGATATGGATATTGATATCGCGCAATACAGCTTAGGCTATTGTTATGAAAATGGCTGGGGCATTGTAAAAGATATGGAAAAAGCGCTGGAGTATTATCATAAAGCTGCAGACCATGGATATGAAGATGCGATAAAAGCATTAGAACGCTTAGAGAATAAAGATAAATAAGCATAGAAAAAGCTGAATCAATCAGCTTTTTTTATTCCCAGCCTTTACAAACATCCACCCATTTCATATATGGGACCATGGATGCCAGTTCTTCTAGACTTAATTTAATCGCAGAATTAGAACTGCCACATGCTGGATATACATAATCAAAACGTTTCATGGATTCATCCAAATAAATCTTGGTATCTTTTGGTAATGCAAAGGGACAAACACCGCCAATGCTATGATTGGTATAAGTTTCTACTTCTTCCGCTTTTAACATTTTTGCCTTCACACCAAAAGTTTCCTTGTATTTATGATTATCTATTTTACAATCTCCTGCACATACGACAACCAAAGCACCATCACTTCCCATAAAGGACAAAGTTTTCGCTATTCGCGCACCTTCAATCCCTAGTGCTTTTGCGGCAAGCTCTACCGTTGCACTGCTTTCTTCAAGTTCAATAACATCCTGATCTTTTCCATATGCTTTTAAATACTCTTTTACTAATGCAATTGCCATCATTATTTCCTCCATTTCCTAAATGCTTTTTGTATTCATTATGTAAACTCTTACACATTTTTATTCATACAATGAAAATTATATGCAAAATTTATGAAATAATCAATGAAAAATATTGATTTATTTCCAAAAAGACGATATCATCAATACATACTATAATGAAAAGAGGAGAGATTATGAAAAAATTATTAGGAGGGCTTTTGGCCTGTTTGATGATGGTTTCTATGAGTGGATGTGGTAGTAAAGAACCAGAAACAAAAGATGATGTAAAAACAGTAGGTATTCTGATTTACGCAAATCATCCTGCACTGGAAAGTGCAAGTAAAGGACTTCAGAATTATCTGAAAGAAAAAGGATATGATGAAACCAAAGTAAAATTCGTAGAAAAAAACGCACAAAACGACAATGGTACAGCAGATACGATTGCCAGTCAGTTCGCAAATGAAAAAGTTGATATGATATATGCGATTGGAACAAATGCTGGATTAAGTGCCGCAAATGCGACATTAGATACAGAAATTCCTGTTGTCTTTAATGCAGTAACGGATGCAGTGGATGCAAAAATCGTAAAGAGTAATAAAAAACCAGGTGGCAATGTTACCGGTGTATCTGATGCAGCACCTTTGGAAAAACAATTAGAACTTATTCGTACAATGCTTCCAGAAGCAAAAACCATTGGTATGATTTATAATACCGGAGAACCAAATGGTAAACTTCAGGTTGAACAGGTAAAGAAACTGGCTGGTAAATATAACTTTGCAATTGAAACCCAGGGTGTCAGTGTTTCCACAGATGTTGCGACTGCCGCAGAACAGCTGGCTGGAAAAGTTGATTGTTTCTACAATATCACAGATAACATGATTGTAAATGCAACAGCATCTATCACAGATAAAGCAAACGCTTATAAAATTCCTGTATTTGCCGCTGAAGATGGACAAATGGAAGCAGGTTTACTGGCAAGTGATTCTATCAGTTATGAAAAGCTTGGTGAACAAGCAGGTGCAATCGCTG
The DNA here is from genome assembly GCF_003433845.1 of Absiella sp. AM09-50. NCBI lineage: Bacteria > Bacillati > Bacillota > Erysipelotrichia > Erysipelotrichales > Erysipelotrichaceae > Amedibacterium > Absiella sp. AM09-50. Next base: position 39,897 of record NZ_QVFI01000011.1, on the reverse strand, counting down.
AAGATATCCTGTTTAATGGCAAAAAAGCTGGTGATTTCGATATAGAAACAGCTTCTGAAACTTCTTTGATAATCAATCGTAAAGTCGCAGATGAACTAGGTATTAAAATTCCTGCAGAATTAGAAAAACGCGCTACATTCTATGGCGAATAAGCTGGTGATGGCATATGAATATATTGAATTTCACAATTGATGTTGTATCGCAGGGACTTGCGTACAGTATTCTGGCTATCGGTGTCTTATTGACGTATCAGGTTCTAGATTACGCTGATTTGACTGTAGAAGGCAGTTTCCCTCTTGGTGCTGCTGCCGGCGCTATGTGTATCACACATAACATCAATCCGTTTTTATCTTTGATCGTTGCTTTCTTTGCTGGTATGCTGGCTGGTTATGCAACGGGCTTCTTACATGTAAAATGTAAAATATCTTCCCTGTTAAGTGGTATTTTGGTAATGACAGGACTTTATTCTATTAATCTTGCTGTTGCACAGGATCAAAGCCGAATTGTATTATTCACTTACGACACAATTTTCACTTATGGTGATAAAATATCACAAAACTTTAGTGGAGAGCTTGCGATATGGATCAAGAAACTCTGGCCAATCTTTATCTTGCTTGTAATTGTTATTTTAATGAAGTTATTGATCGACTGGTTTTTAGATACCAAATATGGTTTCTTAATGCGTATTGCCGGAGATAATCCACAATTGATCAGTTCTCTTGGACAAGATCTAGGTCACATCAAAATGAATGGACTTGCAATCAGTAATGGATATGCTGGTGTATCAGGTGCTGTTGTTTCTCAGCTGCTTCGATACTTTGATGTACAGTTAGGTGCTGGTATGATTGTTATGGGTCTTGCTTCTGTAATCATTGGATTGACTGTATTTAAACGAATCAAATTCTTTGGTTTTACAACCAGTGTGATTCTTGGCGCAATCACTTATCGTTTAACGATTGCACTTGCATTAAATTTGGGACTTCCACCAAATTACATGAAGCTTGTCATGTCACTCATCTTCATTGTCGTGTTGGTTTTAGGCAATGGAATCTTAGGAAAATTCTTCCATCGCTCTATGAAAGGTTAGGTGAAGAATATGTTGAAATTAGAACATGTAACAAAGACCTTCAACAGAGGAAGTGCCAATGAGGTTGTTTTGTATACAGATTTAAACGTTGAAATCCAAGAAGGAGAATTTGTGACTATCATTGGTTCCAACGGCAGTGGAAAATCTACTTTCTTCAATGTCGTTAGTGGAAATATCTTACAAGACAGTGGAAAAGTTTTCTTCCGTGATAAAGATGTTTCCAAGATTCCAGAACATAAACGTTCTCAGTTTATTGGCCGTGTGTTTCAAGATCCCCAAAAAGGAACTGCCCCTTCTCTGACCATCACTCAAAATCTTGCGATGGCTTACAACAAAGGTAAGCACTTTGGTTTAACCAGTGGTGTAGATAAGGAACTGATTCCATTATTCAAAGAAGAATTAACAAAAATGGAGCTGGGATTAGAATCAAAAATGGATGTATTGGTTGGTGCATTAAGCGGTGGACAGCGCCAGGCGTTATCACTTTTGATGGCAACCATCGTTCGTCCTGATTTATTATTGTTAGATGAACATACTGCAGCACTTGATCCAAAAACCAGTGATTTGATTATTTCCCTTACAAAACGTTTGATCGAAGAAAAGAAAATGACGACCATCATGATTACACATAACTTAAAACATGCGATAACATATGGCGATCGATTGTTGATGTTTCATAAAGGACAGATTATTATGGATATTGGTAAGGAAGAAAAGAAAACACTGACTGTTGAAAAGCTGATTGAAAAATTCAACTCTTTAAATATGTTAGATGCTTTAGATGATGAACTAGCATTTAGCGCAAACTAACAGAATTTCTATAGTCTTTTCTTTTGGGAAAGCACTGGAAAACATGAAGCATTTCTCATGCTAATTCTAATCTCTTAAATAAACTTGAAGCTTTTTTTCGCACATAATTTTTTATTATTAAAGTTTCATTTGCGCCAACTCTTTGTAAGCGTTTAAAAAATATATTGGCAATCAAAGTAAAATGCTTTATACTGAAAGTAGTTAAAAAGATGGAGGATAACAATCATGAGTCGTTTAACAATTATGAGTGAAACCAAATCCCAGCGTGTCATTGAAGATTTATACAAAGATCTTGAAAGAAGAATCATCGCCAGTCCCCCAGGATTATGCCCTGTTGATATGGCGAGTGCATTCTTACGTTTATGCCATGCACAGACATGTGGAAAATGTGTTCCCTGCCGTGTAGGATTAGGTCAGCTACAAAAGATGATTGACAGTGTTTTAGATGGCAATGCCACTTTAAAAACTTTAGATTTAATAGAAAAGACTGCTGTCAATATTCGTAATTCTGCGGATTGTGCTATTGGTATTGAAGCTGCGGAAATGGTATTAAAAGGTATTCGTGGATTTCGTGATGATTATGAGGAGCATATTCTACATGGTCGTTGTACACAATCATTAAATCAACCCGTACCATGTGTTGCCTTATGCCCTGCTGGTGTGGATATCCCAGGTTATATTGCATTAATTAAAGAAGGAAGAAATGAAGATGCTGTACGTTTGATCCGTAAAGATAATCCTTTCCCTACCGTATGTGCATATATTTGTGAGCATCCATGTGAAGCAAGATGTCGTAGAAATATGCTGGATGATTCTATCAATATCCGGGGATTAAAACGTTATGCAATTGAACAGACAGGTGCAGTTCCTGCTAAAGAAAACGCTCCATCTACTGGTAAGAAAATCGCCATCGTTGGTGGTGGTCCAGGTGGTCTATCTGCCGCATATTATCTTCAACAGATGGGCCATCAGGCTGTGATATATGAAAAGCGTAAAAAACTGGGTGGTATGCTTCGTTATGGTATTCCAAATTATCGTTTACCAAGAGAAAAATTAGACCAGGAAATTCAGGTAATCTTAAATACGGGTGTAGAAGTACACATGCAGGTTGATATTGGAAAAGATATAACCATGTGTGAATTAGATGCGCAATATGATGCATTATATTTATCTATTGGTGCACAAACGGATAAAAAAGTAGGAATACCTGGTGAAGAAGGTAATCATGTAATCAGTGCTGTAACAATGCTACGTAATATTGGTGATGATATCTTACCTGATTTCCATGGAAAACGCGTTTGTGTAATTGGTGGAGGAAATGTCGCAATGGATGTTGCCCGTAGTGCAAAACGTTTGGGTGCTTCTATGGTTGGGATTGCATATCGAAGAAGAAAAGAAGATATGACTGCTTTGCCAGATGAAGTAGAAGGCGCACTAGCGGAGGGTTGTGAATTATTTGAATTACAAGCTCCAAAACGAATTGAACTAGATGAAAATCAAAACGTGGCTGCTTTATGGGTACAGCCTCAAATCATAGGGATGCAGGATCGTAAAGGCAGACCTTCTCCTAACAATGCTGATGTAGAAGAAAAACGCATTCCATGTGATATTGTCGTTGTAGCAATTGGTCAAGGTATAGAATCTGCTCACTTTAAAGATGAAGGTATTCCTATCAAACATGGTGCTATTGATGCATTAGATCATTCCGGTGTGGAAAATATGTCTGGTATCTTTGCGGGTGGTGATTGTGTAACTGGTCCTGCAACTGTCATTCGTGCTATCGCAGCAGGAAAAGTAGCAGCGGCTAATATTGATGAATATTTAGGCTTCCGCCACGAAATTACAACAGATATAGAAATACCTGCGGCAAATTATGCTGATCGTCCAAAATGTGGCCGTATACAATTGAAAGAGCGCGATACCATTGATCGTTCAAAAGATTTTGAACCTATAGAATTTAGTATGAGCAAAGAAGAAGCCATGCAGGAATGTAGTAGATGTCTACGTTGTGATCATTACGGTTTTGGCGTATTCAAAGGAGGTAGGACAACGAAATGGTAACATTAACAATAGATCATCACCAGATTGAAGTAAGTGAAGGCATCACGATTTTAGAGGCTGCCAAACAAAATCATATCAATATTCCCCATTTATGTTATCTGAAAGATATTAATGAAATTGGCGCTTGCCGTATCTGTATGGTAGAAGTAGAAGGCAAAGATAAATTAGTAACCTCTTGTAATACACAGGTGCAGGAAGGAATGGTGTTATATACAAATTCTCCTAAAGTCCGTGAAACAAGACGTATGAATGTGGAATTATTATTATCCCAGCATGATTGTGAATGTGCGTATTGTTCCAGAAGTGGCAATTGTTCTTTACAAACCATTGCTAATGATCTTGGTATTACATCTTTAAATTACGAAAAAGATGTTACCTATACGCCTTGGAATAAAGCCTTCCCATTACAAAGAGAAAGCAATAAATGTATCAAATGTATGCGTTGTATACAGATATGTGATAAGGTACAAAATCTAAATGTATGGGATGTATGCTCCACAGGTTCACGTACTACTGTCAATGTATCGTTAAATCGTAAGATTGAAGAAGCTGATTGTTCCTTATGTGGACAATGTATTACCCACTGCCCAGTAAATGGACTCCATACAAGAGATGATACAGAAATTGTATTTGATGCTTTAAATGATCCGGATAAAATCTGTATTGCACAGATTGCGCCAGCTGTCCGTGCTGCTTGGGGAGAAAGTGTTGGCTTATCACATGATCAGGCAACTGTTGGAAAAATGGCATGTGCATTACGTCGCATGGGTGTAGATTATGTATTTGATACAGACTTTGGTGCTGATTTAACCATTATGGAAGAAGCCAGTGAATTTATTGAGCGATTAAAGAGGGCTGATTCAAATGAAATGCCTATGTTTACTTCCTGTTGTCCTGGTTGGGTTCGTTTCCTTAAGAGCCAGTATCCGGATATGGTATCCCATTTATCTACATCAAAATCTCCACATCAGATGTTTGGTGCCATTATCAAAACTTATGTTGCAGAAAAACTGGGCGTGGATCCTGATAAGATTTTTGTCATGAGCATTATGCCTTGTGTTGCGAAAAAACATGAATGTGATATCCCTAATATCAATGACGCAGGTGCTGGTAAAGATGTAGATGTTGTGATTACAACACGAGAATTTGTCAGAATGTTACGCGCAGAACATGTAGCCATTGAAACATTGTGTGATGAACCATTAGATCAGCCTGTTTCCCATGCAAGTGGAGCCGGTGTTATATTTGGCGCTACAGGAGGTGTTATGGAAGCAGCACTTCGTAGTGCGTATTATTTTGTGACAGGAAATAATCCTGATGCGGATATGTTTGAAAGTGTACGAGGCATGGAGGGTTGTAAGGCGCAAAGCTTTATCATAAATGGGCAGCGTTTATCCTGTGCTGTTGTTAGTGGTCTCGGGAATACCAGAAAACTGATTGAAGCAATTTGCAAAGGAGATGTACATTATGATTTTGTGGAAGTCATGGCATGCCCTGGTGGATGTAGTGGCGGTGGTGGCCAGCCAATTCATGATGGAAAGGAAATGGCAGCTGTACGTGCAAATGCATTATATCAATTAGATAAACATGAAGCCATTCGTCATTCTCATGAAAACCCAGATATCCAGAAACTATATCAGGAATATCTGGAACATCCATTAAGTGAAAAGGCTGAAAAACTTCTTCATACAGATCATTTTGGATGGGATATGCCATCACAGAAAAACTAAACAAAAAGCACACAAATTTGTGTGCTTTTTATCTGATCTATGCCTGATAATCAATGACATAATGATGTATCTTTGTATTATATTGCGCAAATGATACCTCAATCACTTCCCCATTTTCATTATATGTCATACGTTTTCTTCCTAGTAATGGCCCTTTTTCCAATTCTAATGCTTTTAAGATATATTCCTCTGGCTCTTCAATATAAAATTCATCATGGAAATTACTGATAAATTGTTTGTTTTTATAAAGCTGCATATAGATAGAAAAGGCATTATCATCCTCAATATGATCTAATTTAATATTTCCTGGTAGATAGTGTGTAAAGTAGATATATGGTTTTCCATCTAAATAATACAAACGTTTGATACGATACATTTATTTTTAAAATATTGTACTCATCGTAATACAGATACAGGTAGTTTACAGGGTTATTTGTTAAATGAGAAAGGTTTTTATCAAAGTCGTGTCCACACTTTTGATGTTTATGATCGTATTGGTGGTGGAGATGCGTTTGCTGCTGGTATGATTCATGCGCTATATCATATGGAAGATGCTTCTACACAAGAAGAATATGCGACCTGTAGTGGTGTATTGGGACATACAACTTATGGTGACAGCCCTGTGTTATCAAAACAGGATATTCTGTATTATATGGAACATGGAAAAAGTGATGTTATTAGATAAAGAAAATCCCCGCTTATCATTAGGCGAGGATTTTCTTTGTTCTCTTCTTGATTATTTTATTTTACTTCCTGTTCATTCATTGCTTTCCTCAGAAGCTGCAGAAATAAATGAAATTCATCAACTAAATATTCTCCATTTTATTTGTTTGATAAACCAAAATTCTCTTGAATTCATTTTTAACTTCTTTTATTCATAAGTAGATTAATATAAAATTAAGGTTCCTTAAATCCTTTTACTTTTTGTTCTTGCCTAAGTTGAGTTATATCATCAAAAATTTCAAGTGTACATATTGATATGATCTATATTCATTGCACGCAAATTATTCTGCAATCATGTTCTTCCAACTCAATATGCGAATTCCATTATGCATACATATTTACTTTGTACTCCCTTTCCCATTAAAGTAACTTATCATATACTTTTTGTTTAAATAGCTTATACCTTCCTCCATTGTTTGTTACTCTTATTACGCACATAAACTATCGCTATTTCATTAATATTACACAAAAGTATAATTATTTCAAGTATAAATTCATATAAAGATATTGATTTATGCTCTACAATAATTATAATCAAAAAATGTATCTATCCCATTTGATCTCTTTCCTTCTAGTTTTATAACATATTCTTAATACTTAACATTGTTAAGTAATCATGTCGTATACTCAAAAATACCTAGGAATCTTCTTTTGTATAGGATTTCTAACTGGTCACTTCTTTAATAAATCTATTAATTGTGCTGAATTTAAAATAGGTACAAGCTCATTTTACTAGAAACTCTATTAGATAGTAAGTATTTTTAATAAACATCATTACATCGCTATTATGCGAATTTCTACTTTCAAAAATAATAATATTTTAAAGTATTGAAAGAATTCGTAGATTTCACTGAAACTAAAAAGGCATCCATTAAAGGATACCCATAAATCATTTGATACTATTCAAACTCGCTCCCTGTAATTTAATCTTAAACAGAAATGCTTATGGGAATTAGCTCGAATTATTTATATTGTTCTCATTATTCGGATAGTAGAGGCTATCTGATTTTTTGTTACCATTCTGTTGCCATAAAACACAAGTTAATCTTGTCTACACGGCATCTTAATTGCTTCAGTTTTTTGCCATCTTTTGTACGACTTCTTGGAATAAGAGTTCTTCAATAACTTGCTGAACTTTATATTTTATAGTTCTTGCATTTTCGCCAGTAGCGGATACCAAGGAGCTTACAGCAGCATAAACCATTTCTGGAGATAGCTTGTCTTCGTACTCGCTTTCTCTGGCTTTGATTTCACTCTTAACAATCGCATATATCGTATCGCAACCAAAATCATCAAAATGAATCATCTTGTCAATACGATAAAAAATGGGAAGACCGAGCTGTTTTTTCATTTCATCCTTAGTTTGATAATTGGATGTTAGAATAATTACAATGCCAGACACATCAACATCATATGTCGCATCTTTGAAAAGAGTGTTATCAAACAGCGTATAGAATGCTGAGAAAAAGTGTTCCGGACATTTGTCCAACTCGTCAAAGAATATCAAATTTGATTCACGTTCAAGCAGATCAAAACCAAGGCTTTTACGATTGGGGGCATCTCCGAAAAAATACTCTGAATAATTGTTGTTTTTGAACATCGACAAATGCTTTTCTAAGCACTTGTCGCCAAAGAATTTTTTGGAAATCTCCCTCACCAATTCGGTTTTACCCAAGCTACTGTTACCATACAACATTATTACATATGGCTTCTCTCGTTTGACTGTTGTTAAATACCACAGACTCTTGCTTATTTCCGCAATCGCATTTTCCTGTCCAAACAAATTCGATGATATGCTTGTGATATTCTCGACAAACATTTCAGAATCACGCTTTATTCCATATTCTTCTGATTTAACATCCAACTCGATAAGTGAACGCTTATGTTGATCTTCCAAGTATTCTTTAAGAACACGTGGTGGATTGTGAATGTAAATTTCTGCATCATCAGCTGTTAGGTCTTCAATCAGAGGACCCAAACGATCATGTGCTGCCTCTACAATTCCATGATAGTTGTTGTTTTTGACAATCAACGTATTTGCATATTGATCGAAGGTGTAACGGCTCTGTTTTGCTGCATCCGAAAGCTTTACGAGCTCCAGAAAAGTATCCACCTCGTCTTCTTCGGAAAAATCCGGTAGAGAGGCATCAAAATAAGCTTTGGAACCGATAATTATATGATATTTTCGCTTATCCTCCATTTGATGCCTCCGCAGTAACACAGGCATATAAAACGTCGTAAAGTGTTACATTTTCAATTTCTTTCTGAGAATTTGCCGTGTCCGTTTTACTCTTAATTTCAATTTCTGGTGGATACAAATCAGCTAAAGTTTGAGGCTGTTCAGCAGTTGATATTAGGCGTTCCATTTTACTTATCTCCTGGATAAAATCGAAACGCATTTTGTCAAAACTGCCAACAGGTATACAATATAGGGTCATGGTTGTTGTGAGCAGATCGTTCCTCTTATAGTTACTTACAAATGCCGAATTATTAAAGCGGACATAATGTTTTTCATCAACCTTATAAGTATCGTATCCATCGTAGCTATCCATTACAGTTTTGAATTCTTTTGTATCTAAGCCCTCAATGCCGCCTTTGACGATTTTAAGATATCCTCCAGCAACTCTAAGCGATGTTGAAGAATTTTCAATGTCAGAAAGTTGGACATTAGGAATAGACACAAGAAGTGGCTTTAGCTTTTCAAACTCAGAAATTTCTGTTGATGATATTGTTGTCGTGCTGTCCCTCTTGATAACATAAGATGCATCAATTTTGCCTGTAAACAGAAAAGATATTCGTGAAACCAAAGGCACCTCTAACTTCAATTTTGCCGATGCCTCTGTAGCGAAAGAGGCTTGAGCTTGTGCAGTAGAAGATATATCGGTTACTTTCGACAGTTCACCATGATCTCTTTCTTGCAAAATATTACGAATGGTCTCTTTATCAAAATATATAATCTTGTTTATAGCCTTTTTAGCCATTTAATCACCACCTTTAGCTAATGTTACTTATTGTCTGTAGATTTATTGTGTTCATTATTCTATCATATATAGTAGAGGTTTGCAAGTATGGATATTGTAAAGATACAGTAAAATAGTTATGAGATAGAAAAAAGTAACAAACTCTGCTATAGTGATATTGAAGATATATACAAAGGCTGGTCTGTTACTTTTCCTTAGGACCAGCCATAAGGGAGGTCCTTGTATGAATAGTATATCACATGTTTCCTAATTTAGGTCATAATTCTGCTAATTATTTTCTTTCTTCTACTTTTTCTTTCCTTAAATCTTTGGATGGCATAATCAATCCTGATTTTCCTGTAATTCTTTACGCTACTCTTGTTCATTGTTTACAATCTGATATGAATCATTTCGCTTTACGCATTTTTAATTCGGCTATTCACACTATTGATTCAGCTTTTCGTGAAAACATTTGAACTGTTCTTTATCTTTTTTCATACAATCTTCATCCTCCTTGAATAATCAATATAGTTTTAGCACAAAATGTTCTAAAAAAATAGAACATAGTGTTCTAATATATAATTTTTGAGGTGATAGAAGTGACATATAAAAGACTACGAGATTTACGAGAAGATCATGACCTTTCTCAAGCGGAGCTTGCTAAATTTCTAAATGTTTCACAAAGAACATACTCATATTATGAAACAGGCGGTAGAGATATTCCTATTCAAATATTGATTAAACTTGCCGATTATTATAATACCTCTATTGATTACTTAGTTAATCGAACAAATTCCAAATGACCTATCTGTGTCATTTTTTTATTTCTGTCTAAAGAAAAAAGAGTTTATTCGCTCTCAATTGTAAATATATTCAGCATAGATAATTTCATTTATGCCTGCATCTATTTTTTTCATCTCTTTTATCCACAATATTTGATTTCCTTTTTTTTAATTCTTCTATAGTATATCTTTGCCATTTTCTATCAACCAACACCCTATCATATAATGCAATAATTTTTTTTAATATATCGTGGCTTCATCCTACCATATTTTAATATATTTATTTTTCCTATACCATTAAGTTAGAATACAACATAAATCCTAATCTATATTCATTGTATCAAAATGGTATCAAAAACTCCCACAAACACAAAAAAATGCCCTGAAAAAGGCATTTTTTTAGTTCTGTATACTATTCAAACTCAATCGTTCCTGGTGGCTTACTAGTAATATCCAACAGAACTCTGTTCACATGAGGAACCTCATTTACAATTCTACTAGAGATTGTCGCAAGCACATCATAAGGAATCTGTGCCCAATCAGCTGTCATTCCATCGATAGATGTAACAGCACGAATAGCGACAGCATAATCATAAGTTCTCTGATCACCCATAACACCAACAGAACGCATGTTTGTTAATGCAGTGAAATACTGCCAGATATCTCTTTGAAGTCCTGCTTTCGCAATTTCTTCACGAAGGATATAATCAGATTCACGAACGATTTCCAGTTTTTCTTCTGTGATATCACTTAAGATACGAATACCCAAACCAGGTCCTGGGAATGGCTGGCGCCATACCATTTCTTCTGGTAGACCAAGTTCACTACCTAATGCACGAACTTCATCTTTGAATAATGTATTTAATGGTTCAATTAACTTAAATTGCATATCTTCAGGCAATCCACCAACATTGTGGTGAGATTTGATTGTCTGAGCAGTTTTTGTTCCTGATTCAATTACATCAGTATACAATGTACCCTGAGCCAACCATTTAATATCTTCACCAGAAGTTAGCTTCTTTACTTCTTCATCAAATGTATAAACAAACTCATTTCCAATAATCTTACGTTTTTGTTCAGGATCTGTTACACCAGCTAACTTGCTTAAGAAACGATCTTTCGCATCAATCTTTACAAGGTTGATATTCATCTCACGACCAAATGTTTCCATAACGCTTTCGCCTTCTCCTTTACGAAGAAGACCATGATCAATAAACATACAAATCAACTGATCACCAATTGCCTTATGTAATAATGCCGCAACAACAGATGAATCAACACCACCGCTTAAACCTAACAATACTTTATCATTGCCAACTGTTTCTTTGATCTTTTCAATCTGCATATCAATGAAATTATGCATAGACCAGTTATTTTCAGCATGACATACTTCAAATACGAAGTTTCGCAGGATATCATTTCCATAATCCGTATGACGAACTTCTGGATGAAACTGCAATGTATAAATTTTCTTTTCATCATTGCTTGTTGCTGCATATGTACAAGTATCACTATATGCATCCTTCACAAATCCATCAGCCAGTTGATCTACCTGATCACCATGACTCATCCAAACAATCTGTTTCTTAGGAAGCCCTTTGAATAATGGAGAATCTGTTTCTACTGTAATTTCTGTACGTCCGTATTCTTTTGTTTCGCAGGCTTTGACGTTTCCACCATTCATATAATGTGTCATCTGCATTCCATAACAGATACCTAAAATGGGGATACCACCCTCAAATATTGCAGGGTCGCATTTAAATGCATCTTCATCATAAACGCTATTTGGTCCTCCACTGAAAATAATACCTTTTACATCACCTAATGCTTTGATTTCATCAAGTGTCATTGTATTGGCATGAAGTTCAGAATATACACCAAATTCACGAATACGACGAGCAATCAACTGATTGTACTGACTACCGAAGTCCAGTACGATAATTTTATCAGCCATGTACATCCTCCTTTTCGTTAAGAAACCGATACTTATATCTTTTTGTAGTACCGGTTTTGCTTACATATCATATCATTTTTTTTATGTTTTTTAAATATTTTTTTACATCAATTGTGGCAGAGCAAAGTAGATAACGAAGATTACAATCAATACCCATACCGTTACATGAATTTCTTTTGCTTTTCCACTAGCAATCATTGCAACTGTATATGCAATAAATCCAAATGCGATACCATTAGAAATAGAATATGTAAGGATCATTGCGATAATGGTAACAAATCCTGCTGTACCATATACGAAATCTTCCCAATCAATTCCTTTTAACTGCTGTGCCATTAAAATACCAACAACAACTAATGCTGGAGCAGTTACTGCATTTGTGACAGCAGATAAGATAATTGGCGCAAACAAAATTGAAATAAAGAACATCACTCCTGTAGTACATGCAGTTAAGCCAGTTTTTCCACCAACTTCAACACCTGATGTTGATTCTACAAAACTTGTAACTGTAGATGTACCTAAAGCAGCACCTGCAACTGTACCAATAGCATCAGCCAATAATGCCTGTTCAGCATTCTCTAATTCACCTTTTTCATTTACCAGTCCAATACGGTTTGCGACTGCGACAAGTGTTCCTGCTGTATCAAAGAAATCCACAAACAAGAAGGAGAAGATAACCACGAAGGTAGTTAATGGATTCGCAAATAATTCTCCAAAGCCATCCATAAAGGCACCTAAACCATTCATCTGGAAGCTTGTTTCAAAAATACTTTCTGGCAATACAGGCATACCCTCCATACCAAAGAAACTTCCACAGATAATACCAATGACTGCCGTAATTACCATACCTACAAATACACCAGCTGGTACTTTTAACGCTAATAACGCAATCGTTACCAGTATACCAAATACAGCTAATAATACGGTAGGATCAGCTAAATTTCCTAATCCTACAAAAGTAGATGGATTAGCTACAATAATCCCTGCATTCTTTAACCCAACAAAAGCGATAAAGAAGCCAATACCAGCACCAATTGCTAATTTCAATTGTATTGGAATCGCATTGATGATTGCTTTACGAATTCCTGTAACACTTATCACAATAAAGATCAAACCAGAAACAAATACACCTGCCAAAGCTGCCTGCCAGCTAAAGCCCATTGTTCCACAGATCGTATATGCAAATAATGCATTCACACCCATACCTGCAGCCAGGCTGACTGGATAGTTTGCGATAACGCCCATCACAATACTGGCAAAGCCTGCTGAAATTGCAGTTGCCATGAATACAGATGGAGTATCCATTCCTGCATCACCTAAAATCAATGGGTTTACACCAAGGATGTATGCCATCGCAAGGAATGTGGTAATACCAGCAATGATCTCGGTTTTTACGTTTGTATTCTTTTCTTTAAGTTTAAATACTTTTTCTAACATAATTACCCTCTTTTCTGTCCTTTGTCAAAAAGACTTGTATATTATATCAAACTTTTCTTATATTTTTAACCTATATACACTTTTTATTCTATGGTGTAACGCTTTCAATGAAAAAAAGGATATCAATACATATAATACCCTTTCTCATCTTCTAAAATATATGCCTGTTTATCTTCACATCCTATAACTTTCGAATGTAAACATTTTGCTTTTTCCCAATAATCTTTTCGTTCTTGCACATGTGGAGAAAACACACCATCATATAACTTCATACCTTCTACAAAGGTATACTGCTCATCCTGCTTTGCATATCCAAAATGAAATAAATCATTTGCACCGGCACTATATCCTGCGATAATAATTCCAGCTTCATATGCTTTACGGATAATTTGATCTGTATGTGTTGAAACAAGCGTATCCATCAATAATTTGGTATCTCCACCACCCAAATACAGGATATCATAATCCAACCATTCTTTCTCTAATTGTTCATATGTTTTTTTGCTATGTAATAAACGTATTGCATCCACATGACAGCCAAGCAAACGATAGTATTGTTTAAAACGCTTTGCATATCCTTGATCATCTTTTAAAGCTGTTGGAAAAAACAGAACGCGTGGTTGTGGTTTTTCGCTCATTTCTATGATTTTCTGATCAATATGTTTGGTTTCTTTCTGTTGCCAGTTTCCACCGCCAATTGCCACTAATCGTTTTATCATTTAAAAAAGCCACTTTCTTTTACGCTAATCAGCGCTTTTTCAATAATTTCTTCACTTTGTACAAGTGCAATACGAACAAATTTTCTGCCAAGTTCACCAAATTCTGTGCCTGGTGTTATCAGCATACCGGTCTTTTTCAACAGATCATACGCAAATACTTCACTATCCTCATAAGATTGTGGTATCTGCGCCCACATAAACATAGTAGCTTTGGGTGCATCTACATCCCATCCAGCCTCATGCAATCCTTTTACAAGCATATCTCTTCGCTTTTGATATTGCATCCTGGTTTCTACAACACAGCTTTGATCCTGTGTTAATGCCGCTATTGCCGCTTTCTGGATTGGCAAAAACATACCATAATCAATATTGGATTTTAAAATGCGCAACTGCTCCACAATATCTTTATTCCCTACGCAAATACCAATTCTTGCACCTGCCATACCATATGTCTTAGAGAAAGAATTAAATTCAATACCGATATCTTTTGCACCTGCATAGTATAAAAAGCTTCTTCCTTCTTCACCATCAAATACCAAATTACTATATGCAGTATCATGCAGTACCATGATATCATATTTCTTTGCAAATGCGATTAATTCTTCATAAAACCAGTCTGGTGCAGTAGCTCCAGTTGGATTATTAGGATAGGAGATAATCATCATCTTTGCTTTTTTTGCGATATCTTCAGGAATTTTATCAAATTGAATCAGATAATCATATTCCTTTAACATTGGCATTTCATATATCTGGGCACCAGCAATTCTTGGCCCATTTGCAAATATTGGATAACAAGGAGATGGAATCATCACGATATCTCCTGGATCACATACCGCAAGAGCAATATGTGCAAGTCCTTCCTGGGAACCCTGTAAAGATAATATTTCATTTACCGGGTCCAATGCTACATCATAACGTTTCGCATACCAGTCACGTATTGTTTCACGAAATTCCATCGTGTCATGTAATGAATACATATAACATACTGGATCTTTTGCGGCTTCTATTAATGCATTCTGAATTTCTTTACTTGGCGCAATATTAGGACTACCAATTGTAAAGTCATAAATTTCCTGCCCTTGTGCCAGCAAATTCGCCTTCTCCTCATTTAACCGATTAAATATAGATGTTTGTAATTGTTTCATTCTATTAGAAAATTTCATATGATCACTCTTTTCGTTTTTCTTATTATAAAAGATTTTTACATGACTTACAATATACAGAATACTTCTTTTTATAAAGACAGATGTCTGGCTATGCTAAAAACGTATAACAGACACTTCCTGAATTGGTATACCTTTTTCTTCAAAAAAGAACATAAAAACCCTTGAATATGGTAAAATTTATTTGAACATAATACTTTCGATTTCAAAGCAATATGATTGAGCATTGGGAGGCCCTGACATGAAAAAGAAAATAAAAAAATCCTGGCAGTTTATCAGCATCTTTTTACTTTGCAATTTATTTGCAATATGGATCATCAGCAGTAAAGAATCATCTTATATAAATGAAAGTATGACGACTCATGTATCACATTCTAATAGTAAACTAGAAGATGTCATGGATAATTACTCTCATTCTTTTCAACTTTTTGCTTATATGATGACAAATGAAATAAAAAATCATCCTGATCCTGATGATATCTGGAATTATTTAAAAAGTATAGATCATCCAATGCTGGAAATTGAAGGCGATACCTTTGACGGTCTTTATATGTATTATAAAGGGCGCTATCTTTATAGTTGGGATACTCCCTATTCACAATATGAAAGTACTGGATATATTGCCACACAACGCCCATGGTACAAGGCTGCAAAAGCCGGAAATGGCGAAATCGTCTTTACTCCTCCATATATGAGTTATGCCAACCATTATATCCTTTCAACAATTTCGCAACTTCAACCCGATGGAGAAACAGTATTTGCTTATGATATCAAAATGGGAGATATACAAGAACTTGTTTCTAATTTACAGGATTTCCCTAAGGAACAAATGATGATTTTTGATAAAAATGGAACCATCATTGGAAGCTCCAATGAATTATATCTGGGTGGTAATTTATATCAAAATTTAGATGAAAATAAAGAGGTATTAACACAGGCACAAAATGCTTTAGCTGATGGACAGGGATTAAATGGAACAGAAATAGAAAAACTACAGGAGCAAGTAGATTCTGCACAGGCTTTTTATGATTTTCAAAATAGTTTTGGGACCAGTTTTCAAACTTTATTAAACCACAATAAAACATCACAAATAGTCAAGCTCGATGGAAAGCGTTATTATGGTTATATCATGCAAGGAAACGAATATAGTTTTATGGTTCTTGTTCCTTTTATGTCTATGTTACAGGATAGTATGCAGGTATGGCTGATTCCTTTATTGATTGTGGAAATATTATTGATATATATACTCAGTCATATTAGCAAAGAAATGAAAAATCGCGAATTACAC
Source organism: Absiella sp. AM09-50 (assembly GCF_003433845.1). Taxonomy (NCBI): domain Bacteria; kingdom Bacillati; phylum Bacillota; class Erysipelotrichia; order Erysipelotrichales; family Erysipelotrichaceae; genus Amedibacterium; species Absiella sp. AM09-50. Next base: position 23,183 of record NZ_QVFI01000011.1, on the reverse strand, counting down.
GCTGCATATATAGAATTAGGGCAAACACAACGTCGTTTAGAGATTGCTTTAAATGCTGCGCAAAAAGCAGCTGCCATTGATGAATTGACAGGCATGATGAATTTAAAATCCTTTAGAAAAGCAATTGCAGAACAGTTAAATACGATGGATGAAAATGAAGCTGGTATTTTGATTATGATCGATGGAGATAATTTCAAATCAATTAATGATAATTATGGTCATATGATAGGGGATGAAGTAATCAAACTTTCAGCTCAAATGATTGTTGGTCGTATCCGTACTGTCGATTTAGCCTCAAGGCTTCATGGGGATGAATTTGCAATTTATGTCAATAACACTGATGATTATGATGTTGCTAAGAAAATCATGATTGATATCAACACCTCTATGGAAAAAGAAGCGAAAAAGCGTAATATGCCATCCATCACATTATCTGCTGGTGCTGTCATCGCAAAACGTAATGATGACTATTTAAAACTTGCGAAGATTGCGGACGATGCTTTATATGAAGCGAAAAAGACACATAATGGAAGTTTTCATGCTGCTGTTGAATAAGTAATACAAACACCTGCGAAAGCATAAAGCAGGTGTTTTTTTATCAAACTCTTTTTCGGTTTGTTATCTTTGAAATTTTATTATAGATTTCACTTTTGATTTTGGTAAAAAAAAACGATATCATGAACTATCCAATCTCTGGGGTTCAGTATATCGCTATTCTCTCAATGGAACACTGTGCCAGAACGGATGTCTAGAAATTACACTCATCCCTCAAAAAAACTTTTGTAATTAGGCTAATTTATTCTTCTCAACCAAATAAGTTGCTCACATCAGAATATAAATCTTGGCTATATTCTGATGCAAACAACCTATTTCATTAGATCTATAAAGAGAATTTTGGTGGCAATGCAACACATTTCCACCAAATGCTTATAATATATAGAGCGATCTACTACTTCACTTTATTGATTAATATCTTTTTCCTATTTTCTGTCTTGGTCAATATTTCTATATAATCCTTATATACAATAATTTCTTCTATAAAGATTGCTATTTCCTCCTGCGATAAACATGATACCGAAGCGTTTATTTCATTCAGATTCTTAAGAACTTTTTTCTCCCTTGCCGCTCTGATTTCTTTCAACCTAGAGTTTAAATTCTCAAGCTCCTCTGTGAGTTTTCTTTTAGTCTGATACAAGCCTTCCAAGTGCTCCTTATATTGATTTTCATCCTGAACTCCTCTGGATACCAATATCATCCCTTTATTTAATAAATCACTAATCTTTAAATCAATTTCAGTTATGTGTTTTTCAGTCTTCTTGATTTTCGATGTAACGTCCTTAGGATTAATATACTGAGAAGCCTTCTGTGCAAGATCCAACTTTATTTGATCTTTTTTAGATAAGATTTTATTCACGATTTTAGCAATCTCTTCAAAGAGCAGTTCCTCTTTAAGTGTAGGACTGTCAGGACACATATTGACTCCATTATCCAAACGATTTATACAACGCCATACTGGCTGTTTCTTGCCGTCACGTTTCGTCCAGACAGCCCTTCTATAATAAGAGCCACAATCTGCACATATAATTCTGTTGGATAATGCATTCTGTGTGCTATACATTCCGCACTTATTCTTTTTTGGTATCTTACCTTTAGGATTCTGCTTCATAGATTCCTCAAACTCAATGATTTTTACTTTTGAATTTCTTCGTGCACGTTCAATCTGTGCTGCTTTAAATACTTCTTTTGATATAATTCCTTTATGGCTGTTTTCCACATAATACATTTTTCTCTGCCCTTTATTTTTTTGCCTTTTCTGATTCAAGCAATCTTGATTATAGGACAAACCTTGTATAGAATCTCCACAGTATTTGACATTCTGAAGCATTCTCTGAATGACTGCTTTTTTCCATACTTTCTTACCTAGTCTAGTAGGAACTCCTCTTCTTGTTAATTCATCAGCAATCGCTTGATCTGTAACTCCTGCTAAATACATATCGAACACTTCAATTACAATTTTTGCTTCTTCCTCATCAATATAATAGGTATCTCTTTTTGTTCGATATCCATATAGATTTCCTAAATAAGTCTTTCCTTTTTCAAATTGTCTTTCATACCCCCACCTCACTGATTCACTCTTATTCTGACTGCTTTCCTGAGCAATAGAAGACAGCATAGTCAGCACCATCTCACTAGCTGTTAGGCTATGCAGATTCTCTAGTTCAAAGAAGATATCAACACCTATTTCTTTTAACCTTCTGATCCATGATATAGAGTCTAGCGTATTTCTTGCAAAACGGGTTATACTTTTCGTGATGACCAGATCGACTTTACCATCTAGGCAGTCTTTCATGAGCCTCATGAAGTCTTCTCTTTTTTCTGTGCTTGTTCCTGTAATCCCTTCATCGGCATAAATATCGACAAGATCATAGCTCGGTTCCGAATCGATCTTGTTTTTATAAAATCTGCATTGAGATTCAAAACTCAGCTCTTGCTCATCACTTTCTGAACTTACTCTGCAATAGGCAGCAACTCTTTTCTTTACCGATTCCTGTTGTGCCACAGGCAGGAATTTCTTTCTGGCAGGTATGACCCTTACCTTCATCGGTTCTTCAGAATTTGCATTTACTAGTGCCTTCTGCTGTACATCCTGCTTCCTTAGAGTTATGCCCATATACGGTTCCTCCTTTCAAAACTGTAATGACATTTCAAGTGCATTAGTGAAAATACAGACAATGCCAGTATCGTACACTTCTATCTTCTCAATAATATCTTTGAAATTCCCTTCATGGATCTTCTTTCTTAATCGAACATTTTCATAAGCTTGGCAGTCTTTTATCTCAATAGATTCACTTATAAAACGCTTATATTCATCAATTGCAATCTTCTTATTTCTAAAAAAATTCTTTTCCTTTATCTGAAAGTATCGATAAGATGCTTCAGTGCTCCATCCATTGACATCCAGTTCATCTGTATTCACGAGTTTATCTAGAATCTGATTTATACAATCCATTAGCAAGTCCTCCTCTATTCGAATATCCTGCTTCTCATTAACATAAAATATCTCATTTTTTCTCTTTCCATCCTTATCACGTTTTCCTCGGTAAACCTTCCTTTTTAAAGGCTGATTGTCAATACCATAAAAAACCTTGTTTCTAAAAAACCTTTGAATATAGCACCCTTCTGAAACCCTTTGAGCATGAAGTGCTTTAGCTGTAATTTCCATCATATTTTTTCCTTTCTGACTTAATCATAAGGTCATTGTGTAATTGAAAATATATATGGTTTTGACCTATCATTACTTTCTGTACGATCTCATGAAATATAACTTCATCAAATGTATCTATTGAGGCGGAGTGCCTCAGCACATCAACAAGTCTCTGATTATTTCTGTATTCAGCACTTTCATATACCTGATTTAATACTTTTTTCTTTTCTAACTCATATAGTGATTTGTACATCTGTATCTCATTCAAATTTGAAATTTTCTCTATATCAGAAATCTTTCCTTCCAAATTTTCCTTCAACAGTCTCAGTTTTTCAGCTTTCAAATTATGAAGTTCTTTATCCAGCATCATCAGCTCTTTTTCTTTTTCATCGTCCATCAGCAACTTGACAATATTTCTCCCATAGGATTCTAATATATCTATGCTGTTTTTCAGTTTGTAATACAATTTGAGAAATGCCTCATCCAGTTCTTCCTTGGAAATCTGCTTATTCATACAAGAATCATGATCTACTAAATGCTTTTTACAACACCAGAACTCAACTCCCCGATAAGTTCTTCGCTTAAATTTTTCATGACATTCTGCACATTCAATTTTTGAAGTATATGGGTATCTTTTATTTGCAGATAACTGGTTGTCACTTAAGTTCTCTCTGTTTCTTTCCCATTTTGCATAGCTTGCTTCATAGAGTGATCTTTCTATGATCTTTGGAAAACTATCGTAAACATAGTATTGTGGAAGTTCCCCCTTGTTCATGACCAAGTGAAATGGAAATTCATCTGTTGTGAATTTCTTCTGTAGCAATTTATCCCCGCAATATCGTTCATTTATCAGCATCAGTACGATTCCTGACCTTGACCATGTTCTTCCACCAATCTTATTCTGACTAAAATAATTCGTGATAGCCACTGTCGACATATCCTGATTTACATACATATCAAACAGCAATCTTACAATCACTGCTTCACTTTCATTAATCAATATCTTCCCATCGATTCTGTAATAACCGTATGGCAGATGTGGCTGATTGTAGATACCTTTTTCTGCTCTCGTCCTGAATCCCCACCTTTGATTGTAGGAAATTGTTCTGGATTCTAATTCAGCACTCATCATATACGTACTGATAGAAGTTTCACTTACACTATCAGCTGTATCGATATGTTCTTCCTCAAAATAAATAGAGACACCTAGACATTTGAGTTCTCTCAATGTCTTCAGTGTCTCCGTAAAATTTCTTCCGAATCTTGCTATTGATTTTGTTATGATTCTATCAATCAGTCCATCACGACAATCCTGAATCATTTTCTTGAATCCATTACGCTTTTCGATAACAGTACCTGTGATACCTTCATCTGTGTAAACATCCACTATGATGGTATTTTGCAACTGATTGATATACTGGGAATAGTAGGCAACCTGACTGTTAAATGAATGGATCTGATCATCGCTTTTTGAACTAACTCTTGCATAAGCAGCAGTCTTTATTTTTTCTTCTCTTGATAATGGTTCAATAATACTGACCTTCTTATCCATGCGCTATCCCTCTTTTCACTACACACAATATCACAATTCATCGCATACATCTAGTAGAATGTCACCCATCTTGGCACTTTGATTTTACTGATTCATTTTTGTCAATTCATGTTTATAAACTGGATGGCAGAATGCTTCATATTCCTTCAAAATTTTATTGGCTACATTCAATGTCAGCTTCTTTCTTCGTGTCAATTCACATAAACAAATGTAAATGAAATAATAGTCTGTCTGATCCATAGTCGTCGTTCCTAACTCATGAACATTCCAGTAAAACACGATTTAGCAGTCATCTCCAGTTCTTCTCTTGCATCACAAGAAACCTTAATGCCTTTATCCTCTAATTGACGTAAAAAACGATCAAATCTAGGTGATTCATATTCATCAAAAATAAATACTTTATCCACATTGTGTTTTTCAATGATAGATTTAAACATCTTTTCTGCTTCTGGGATATACTCCTGCATCTGTACAACAGTAAAATTTCTATAACCAGATTCTGATACATGATATGTGAACTGCTCAATCTCTGAAGGATCTGCCTCCTTTGTGATGATCATTACACTATGATCATCAGCGTGTGCATGTATATTGCTTTTTACTTGATCCAAGTCCTCTTTCAGTTTCATCATTGTACTGATATCATTCATTATATTTTTGGACATAATATTTTTAATTTCCGCAATATCTATTTCAAGTGTAGCATCTATGATTTTTAAGTTATTTTCTTTTGCTATTTCAGACAACCTACCATCTGACAGAATTTCTTGAATAATAAATTCTGGACTTGTCACAATTATACAGTCTGCACCTATTCTCTTCATTGTTTCAATAAAAATCTCAGAATTATCAAATATCGTTCCTCTGGGATATTGTAATAGTCCTTGAATTTCGTAATGATTCTTTTCTGCCAGCTGATCCAATTCAACCTTTACCTTCGCCGTAATTTTATTTTCATCTTCCACCGCTACAAACGCTTTTTTCATATCTTACCTCTTTCTGTACCTGGTCTTATTTTGTTTTGTTTTGCTTATTGGTACAATGATGACGTCAGAATATCTGACGTCACGATCTATCAATAAACGTTTCCGTTTCATATCTATCTAGAAACAACATTTTTTCTATCCCTTGTTTTCTGGGCAAAATACAGCCTGTTCTGGCTAACAGCATACGAATCTCACGTTCTCTCCTTCAATCAAAGAGACGCCTCTTACAGGTGCGACGGTTTCATCACGCTCAACTGCTTCCGAGACGAAGTATCATTATGACCCATTGATATTATTGCAGATCAGCTGCCAAGCTGATTTTATGTTCGACTATATATCGCTCCACTACTCTATTCTTCATATCATGGCGTAGTCAACAGCGTGCTTAATCAAACAGGATAACGTACTGTATTTTGAGTATTCTATTGTCAAAGATCTGAGAGGCAACTCATTTCTTTCCCCTCACTTAATAACCAACAATAGAAACTCTTTTCTACAACCAAAATTTACAACTTTCCTTATTTTTCTTACTAAACTCACTTTATACGAGTTTGCTGGAACATGAATGCCATCAGATTCGCACTTAATGTCACATTCCGCCAGCAAATCAATTGCATTCAGATATACAGTTATCAAAGATCAAATTCACAACCAAAAGAACAAGAAAGATTTGATTTTCTTATATCCGTCACTAAGTGTTTCCCGTAGACTCTTAATGATTTTTTTCTTTCTCCTGTTTATCATCTGTTGAGAAACCTGATACCTTTTTGCTAATTCACTTTCTTTTTTATTCTCTATCAGCAATTGAGTAATTAGTTCTTTATCTGCATCATCCAAGGTATCTATAAGATTCATGATTGTGTTCATTAGATCTTTTCTGTAGATATCCTCCAGATAATTTTGATCTTCTCCATACATATCTAATAATGTATGTCCATTTAATTGATGCACATCATAACTCAACAAACCATTCTCTTGATCTTTTCTATTATCACGCAGCTGCTTTCTGTAAGAGTTGTAGCACGTATAATAGACATCTTTATTCACTTCAATAAAGGATCCATATACTCTAATAAAGTATCTTCGTGTGTTTGATTTATTGTCAAAATAATGATAGAAATCAGATTTTCTATAATCGTTCATCTTTCTTTACCTCCTTAGACTTCTTGCCTTCAAGTCCAGAAGGAGGTGCCCTAGAAAGATAAACGATATTTAAACACACAATAGTAAATAAACTAGATATTAGATTTCACTTAAATCAATAATCTCAACACCATACATTTCACAGAAGAGTTTAAACTCCATATACAGATCTTTAAAGATCAACAATCTTGTCCAATCATATAAAACCAGATAATCAATTTCTTTTCGCCTGATTATTGTCGCAATAGTAGAGATGTAATATTCCCTTGGACCTTTACCTAAGCCTACCTCCTTCGTAACTCCTACAACTTTCAAGTTTTCACTCTCACAATAGGACATCAACCTTTTTTCCTGATAATGCAACAAATAGCGATTTGATTCAGTTGATACTCTACAGTGAATCCATGCTCTACTCTGATTTTCCACAACTCGTTCCTCCTTTAGAAAAGATTTCCTTTCCTTCCTAAACCGAACGGTTAAAAATCTTTTGACAAAAAATTTTTTAATTTTTCTAAAATTTTCTTCTTTCTATAGTGGAGTTTTTGCTGGCTCATGTGTAATTCCTTTGCAATTTCTCGTTCTGTCATATCCTCAAAATAGATTGCAATGATAATCCTTTGTTCTTCCTCAGGCAATTTTAGAATTATTTGTTGTAATAATTGCTTTGTTTCTTTTTCTATTATTTTATCCATAGTATTCTTTTCAGGCTTATCAGGAATATAAGGATATAAATCATCTGCATTTTCATAATGGGTAATTTTATCAGTTTCTCTTATCTGATCTCTGTAGGCTTTTTGATAACTATTTTTGTAGACACTATATACACTCTTCGTAACTTCAACCCATTCATCATTGATTCTCAAGTAATATGTATCTTTGTTTTCTTCATGCAAAACCCAAAAATCATTTTTTCTGAAATCATTTAACATTTTTTCTCCTCCATGTTCTTTTCTTTTCAAAAAAGCTCATGAAGGAGGAGATCTGCACTTCTCTTCACCTATATAAAAACAAAAAAAGTCAATACAGTTCATAAGAAAAATATGAACGTATTTGACTTTTTGATTGCTTGACATAACCATACGGTCATTAAAATGACTATACATAAACTGCCATAGGAGATTTGAATATCTAAATTTCACTCATAAATCACCTGTTACGTAAAATTATCTTCTCTAGATCACATTACTTGATTATTTTTTTAGTTCACCAACAGTGCCTATATGTAATAGATATAACTAAAAAACTAAAGACACCCTTTATGCTTAACATGCATATATGAGTGCCTTGTCAAAAATCAATAATTACTTTATATAGTTAGTTCTCTAATAACTTCGTTCTCATTTTCAATATTTTTTATTTGTCATCTAATACGGAGAACTAATTATATTATATCTGCATACATTATCCTTCAAAATAATAATTACATAACAGGAATAATATCGACATAACAGGAATAAATGAATCACTATTTCCTATTGATATATTATTAATATAGTAGAGTAATCATGTTAATTATCATTTGACAATAACATAAAAAATAGCAGAAGTTTACTATTTACACCTCTGCTATCTCTGAATCATAAAGCCTAATGTTTTTTGTATTTCTTCAAAGATTTTGGAACTTTCTTTTCATAGAACCACCAAGAGCAACATGTGTTTGCGCTGTGAATAGCAAGTGTATCTGCTGCACCTTTTAAAGATTTAAGTAGTTTTTCCATTATTTTTACTCCTCTCTTTCATTATGCCAATACAAATTTCTTTTGTATTATAGCTAAAATTACTGATAAGCTATTGGTTATCATTCCTGCCGCCATAACAGTTGTTATATGTGTAATATCAAATAGACTTAGAACGAATAATACAAGAAATCCTACTAGATATAGCACAATTGATCGTTTTTTATGGTAGGTTTTTTCACTCTCAGATAATGGCTTGTTTTCATTCTCAACTGGTAGGTTTTCCATAAGCAGGCAAAACATTACAACGTTAACTAAAATCAAAAGATTTAATGATGTTGGTACTCTATTTAAAGCAAGAGGGATCAATACCGTAACCGCAAGGGAAAATAAGAAACATAGAAATCTTGATTCAGCATGGTATCCACCTGTACTACTTCTTAATATTAGAAAGCTTGTGCAAAACACCAGTATATCTAATGTAATCTTAAAATAAATACTTACAGTTAAAATAGCCAATGCTGTTACAGTATAATTCACTAACAAACTTAATCCATATTCAAATATTTCAGTATCCTGAATATCTATATTATTCTTTCTCATCAACATTTCTATTTTTTCACTCGTTTTCAATCTCTTCACCTACTTGCTACTTTAAATTCACACGTATTATCTCATAAATAAATAAAAATCACCTTATCTTATACATAACAGGTAATGAATTAACATAACAGGTTAAATATTTCATAGATATTCTATTTGATTGCTAATATTATATGAAAATGGCTGTATGCCATCACAATTCAATGTAATCATAAATCTGCTAAGAGACTAAAAAAGCATATAGATCATGCTATATGCTCTTTTCTCATTTCTATAAATTAATTAAACTACCACATGTCATCTGCTAAAGTAGACCATTGTAATTGAAAGTGAAAACCATTTTTTGTAGTATCTGTATTCAAATCCTCTTCATTAATCGCACAAAATGGACTTGTTTCTTTTCCATATGTCAAATATACTTCAATTAGACTTTGATCAGTAGCCGTGCCAAATGGTATTTCTGTATAAATATATACTGTTTTTTCTTCATTCGGTTTTATAATACCGTCTTCATCATTTCCTTCTACATGATAATTTGATGCTGGATAATAGCTCTCATCTACTTTAAAAACAGAGCCATCTTTACAATTTAAAAAATTTTTTATATTTATGCTGGAGGCACTTTGATTGTTCACTTTAGCTATAATACCTAATAACTCGCCATCTTTTTTAGGAAAAAGATTTTTATCATTTTCTATTCTAAGATGTCCTCCGTGTTCAGACGCTGAAATATTTATGGTGATATCTTTCATTATTTCAACATTTTTTGCTGTACTAACTTTTTTAAAAGCAATGTAATTCCCTAGTTCATTTTTATTTCCCTCAGAGTTATCATTAGAACAACCTCCAGTAAAACATAAAATAAATGAACAAATCAAAAACAAAATAAGTTTTTTCATATACATCCTCCTGATTAAGAACAATAAATTATTTAGTAAACTGAAATAATCAATGATAGGAAGCAAATAGCTTCCTATCACTTAATTTAAGCTGTAGCAAAAGCAACCCCACCTAATGTACTAAGAATAGGTTCTGCAAATTCAGCTAATTGTGTTGCATAAGCACCCACCTGTGCCACTAATACTGGAGCATAACCAGATAATGCAAATGCCATAGCGCCTATTATGTAGCAGTAAATAACTTGCGCACTTCTTCAATTTCTGAATAATTATGATTTTGAGTTCAACAATCCTCTTCAAACAATTGTACATCAAAATTCACTCCAGTAAACAATAGTTCCAAAGATATACTATTATCATTTAATTTCATATGATGATAATATCCTTTTTTTAAAGAATCTTTTACTGGAAATACCTTATCAAGATTATTTAAAAAACTATTATTTTCAATTTTTCCTGGATGTTTAACGATTTTGTATGCTTCAAGATAATTTTTTGACATATACGATAATTTCTGATTTTGTGTATTCAAACAAACTTCAAATTCTACATCTAGTTTCTCATTAGTGCCTAATCTAATCTTACTAATTTCAAAATTTGATATATTTGTTTTTATAGATTTAATATAACGGCTATTAATATCAAATTCTTCTCTTTCATCTTTATGAATAATTTCATAGTTATTAGTCTTAACTATAAAAATATCATTAATGCTAACAATTAACAATGTTATTTTTGGTATTTCAGTTTTCATTTCATAGATACCATAAATATTTGGATTTGGTTTTAAACCATACTTATTTGCATCAAAGAATTTTTCATCAAATACTTCAATATCCGTAAAATCATGCAATTTCAAATAGGTATAATGATGACCATCAGTGAATTCAATCATTATATTCTTATCCATATTAAAGTTCATGTAATCTAATTCAGTATCTAAAATTTTATTGAATGTCATAGTTCCCTCCATTATTTATACCTATATTTAATTCTTTTACCATTTGGCTTTTTAACCTCTACAGTTGGAGAACCCTCCGAACTATTCGGTCTTACATTAACTTCTGTACCATCAGGAAACTCTCCAACCCTTGTTCCATTAGGGTATTCCCTAACGTTATCCAAATCCAAATCATCAAAATCTTTATTTGCTTTATCCATACCTCCGCTTTTATCTTTGTTTGTTACTTTCCTTTGTTTATTTTTAGTGGTATCTATTGAGCCTTTATCCAACTCTCCTAATTTATCTTCTATTCTTTTTTTAATCTCATTTTCAGTTTGTGCTGCTTCTGCTTCTTGTGCAAGTTTTTTAGCATAAATATCTTTCACTTCTTGACATGCAACTTCTTTAAGGTATTGTTCCCTTGTCATAGTTATAGTTGGTCTTAATGTAGTACTTCCTGCCCATGAAGTAGAGCCACCAGAAATAGTTACAGTTTCATTATTAATTAGCGTATCTGCTATCATCTCATTTTTTTTACGTAGTCCATTTTCATAAGATTCTCTCAAAGAATCTCTATTATAGTAAATATATGCACCTACAGCTGAAACACCAGCAACTGCCCATGCTAACCATCCTGGTGGTGTCCATGATGTTACTACAGCCGCTGCTGCACCAACAGCTTCACCGACTTTCATCCAGAAATCAGGATCAAAAACATCACTAGATTTTCCTGTTTTATCAATAAATTTATAAGGATTATTATTAGTATAGATATATCTATTCTGACTTTCAATATCTTCTTTTTTACCTCTAAATCTATCAATTTGAATGAATCTACCGAGTTCTGGATTATAATATCTTGCTCTTAAATATATTAAGCCATTACCATCCAGTTCTTCTCCATTATAACCGAATCCCTCTTTCATGTCATTAGTTTTTCCAAAATCATCATATTCTAATTTGTTTTCAGTATTGGTTTTAACACCGAAGCTGATACTCAATGTGTTAGTACCTATTACAGAATTATTTAAACCATTCAGGTATGTTATGACAGATGTTTCATATGACATCTTTGGATCTCCACATTCTGTAAATAATCTTTCATCCATACCATAAATATGCTTTACATCACTATCAGACATTAGTATTTCACTGTTTTTTAATGATTTATCAATAACATAATTTCCATAAGTGGATGTACGATCATTTTCATCCATTTCTTCCATACCAACACAAGTGTTTTTATCAGCATGATATTTAGCCTGATAACGTAAAGCATCAAATGTATCTGTACTGTTTTTATCCTCCAATAGATCTTTTACTTCATCATAAGGAGTTTCCTCTAGATATTTGTACCATGCCTCAGCATCATAAGGATCATTTATATTTTTCACATAACTTGTTCGATCCCCTTGGGCATCGTATTCATACTCAAAACTTTGATCTTTACTATTAGATAACTTAATTAATTGATCAAATTCATCATATTCTAATGTTTCCTTTTTTCCACCAGCATATAGAATTTCTTTCATATTTCCATTTTTATTATAGTAAATATCTGTTAATCCATCCTGTGTCTTGATATTTGTTAACTGATTTCTCTCATTGTAATGATAAATTTTAAATTTTCCATCAGATGAAGTTTCTGTTTGATTACCATATAAATCATATCCATACTTAGTCTCAATTAGTTTTCCATCTATGAATTTATTAGAGGTTTTGATTTCTCCTACTTCATCAAACGCATAGGTATTTTCTTTACCGTCAATCACTTCTTTTATTATGTTTCCATCAGGATCATAAGAATACTCATACTTAATGAAATGTTTTCCATTATTTGTAAAATCGTATGATGTCACTTTATTCATTTCGTCATAAGTATATTTTTTAACAGTATTTTTGTTTTTTAACGATGTCGCATTACCTCTAACGTCAAATGTATATGAAGCAACTTCTTTATCATTTTCTTTTACTTTCGTTATCTTGTTGAAATCATTATAAGTATATGACACTTTCGTTTTATCAGGATATGTGATGGAAGTTCTATTGTTATAAATATCCCATCCATATGATACACTATTTCCTTTTGCATCAGTGCTTGTCACCATTCTGTTAAATTCATCATATTCAAATGACAGATTCTTTCCATTATAAGATGCAGATACCAGATTGTTATGATTATCATAACTGAATGTTCTGCTTCCTTCTTTTAATTTATTTCCAAGTAGATCAAATTCGTATGTAATTTCAGTTCCATCTGGTTTAACATAATTGGTTAAATTACCAAAATCGTCATACTCAAACATCTCTGTATAGCCATATTCATTGCTCTCTTCGACAATATTATTAGCAGAATCATATTTATATGTAGCTACTAAATCATTTATTCTTTTCTGCGTAAGATTATTATTCCCATCATATGTATAATTTATCACTCTGTTTAAAGGATTCTGTACTTTGACCATATTTCCTAAAGCATCAAATTCGTACTTAGTTTCGTTCCCTCTTGCCGTTACTTCACTAATTTTATTATTATTTGCATCGTATGCTAGTGTAGTCGTATTACCATAATAATCTTTCTGCTGAATCATATTACCAGTTTCATCATACTTCATAGTGTAAACAGTAAGATATTCTTCACTATCTCCTAAACTGCGTAATTGAATTGCTATAACCTTATTCACATCATTATATTCATATTTACTTTCAACACCATTCTCTTTATGATACAAAATATTACCAACTGCATCATAATTATTGCAAATAACTTCCTTATCATTGATTTCTTGACTAACCATATGATCTAAAATGTCATATTTAAGAATAGTAGTTTTTTTATCATTTTCTACTTTCTTTACTTCCCTATTCACTTTATCATAAGATAGAATAGTTATATAACCCTCATTATCAGTTTTAACCAAATTACCATATTTATCATACGTGTTCTTTGTTGTTTGATTAAGTGCATTTGATGTTTCAACTATCTGATTGAAATCATCCAAAGTGTTTTTAAGTGTTGTTTTTCCATTTACTTTTGTTTCAATAATCAAACCTATACTATTATAAATATTTATTGTTTCTTTTCTAGGTTCAGTTACTTTTACAACATTACCTAATAGATCATATTCTGTTTCCTTAATATTTCCATTTGGATCTGTTTCTTTGACAGCATTCCCATAGATATCATATTCATAAACTGTAGTGTATCCATTTTGATTTTTTATTTTGTTAGGAAGATTATCATTACCATAAGTAATTTTAATTGTTTTACCTAACTTATCAGTAATTTCATCTTGAAGAAGTTTATCATTATAATGATACTTTATTGAGAATCCACGTTCATCAACTTCTTCAATAACTTGGCCAAATGCATTATATTTAATTTGCTTAGATTGCCCATCTGCATTAATAACCTTGATCACATTTCCATGAACATCATATTCTGTTTTCGTAGTTTGACCATTCGCATTGATTACACTCACTTTTTGATTATTTGCATCATACTCATTTTTTGTTTCATTACCCATGAAATCTATAGAAAGTATCAAATTTTCATTTGCATCATATGTGAATTTCTGTTTTGCATCATAGAATGAATTACTCGTTTCAATCACATTACCGTTTGCGTCATATTTATTGGTAATTATCACATCTCTTGCATCTTTTGAAGTGATTCGGTTATTATTTAAGTCATAAGAATAGGTTGTTATATTTCCAAATTTGTCACTTTCTGTAATTAGATTACCATATGCATCAAAAGAATATTTTTCAGTTTCATTACTGAAATTCTTCACTTCTATTACATTGCTATTTATATCATAAATTTGGGTTTCTGTTCTTCCATATGCATCTATGGTCTTAATCATACGATTATATTCATCATATTCATAAGATATTTTCTTACCACCACTATCTTTCTGTTCTAAGATATTATCAAAACTATCATAAGTATATTCAGTAGTTAATGTAGTTATATTATTAATTTCTTTTATTTTTCTGCCATAATCATCATATTCGTAAGTATATTGCTCAGATGGCTTTTCAATCTTAACTAATTGACCATACTGATTATAAGTATTTTTTTCAATAGAAATATTGTTGATTTTTGTGTCAATAAGATTATTGTATTTATCATAAATAAACGTAGTAACAATTCCATCTGCTGTTGTAGTAGAAGTTCTTTTTCCATTTTTATTTTTATAGGTAGTAGCATAACCGTTCTTATCCACATCTTTAATTAATAATCCATTAATATCATAAATGTGTTTCTCACTATTACCTTTGGCATCTATAACTTCTATTTCATTTCCTAATCCATTAAAAATATGTACTGTCTTATTACCTAGTGGATCTATTTCCTGAGTTATGCGGTTCATAGAATCATAAGTAAATGATGTAATATTACCAAGTGCATCTTTTGATGTCAGTTGATTTCCGTAAACATCATATGTATATTCATTTACTCTTTCATCATCTACTGTCTTTATAAGAACTTGATTATTATCATCATAAGTGTAAACTGTGACAATACCTGTTTCACTTGTTTCCTTGCTAATTCTTCCAAACGTATCATATTCCGTTATTTTTACCCTGCCATATTGATCTGTTGCTTTCACTACTTTGTCGGCTACATATTCTTTTGTTTCTTGTTTTCCGTTAGGTAACGTTTTTTCTACTTCTTGTCCAAATTTATCATACTTATATGTTGTTACATTACCTAATTTATCTTCATTTTTGACCAGTAAACCATTCTCGTATGTATTTTTATTGATTTTTCCAAAGACATCTGTTTCTGTTAGTACATTGCCTAATGCATCATAAGTATAAACAGTTTTATTTCCGTAAATATCTGTTTCTTCAATCTTATTTCCTGCACTGTCATAGAGATACTTATGATAACTTCCATCAAAGTTCTTTTCTTCTATTATCCTGTTCTTACCATTATAAATTTTTGTAGCAGTCATATCGCCTTTTTGAGCTACAGTCTGATTTCCATTCTTATCATATGTATAAGTTGTCTTACCGCCTATTTTATCAATAAATTCAGTCATATGACCTTCATTATCATAAAGGTATTTCTCAGTTAGTCCATCAACATCAGTTTTTTCTAACACATTGCCTTGTTTATCATATACATAAGAGATACTTCTACCTTGATTATCATCCATATGGATCATTCTTCCCATGGCATCATAGGTATAGGTGATAATTAAACCTGTACTATGGGTTTCAACAGATACTTGATTATCCGAATATTCATATGTTTTCCAAGCTCCAGTTTCAGTAATTTCTTTAATTACATGATTTTTTTCATCATATGTATAAGTGATTGATGTTCCATCACCATTCTTCACATGAATCAGATTACTCTTTTGATCATATTGATAAGAACTTGTTCTTCCATATTTATCAGTTTTACTTATCATTCTATTTTCAGAATCATAGGTATAACTTTCTGTAGTGCCATCAAAATCTGTTTTCTTTATTAAATTTTTATTTTTGTCATAAGTAAAGTATGCAGTTTGCCCTAAAGCATTTGTTTCACTTGCTATCATACCATTCTCATAAGTATAAGACTTGCCAATTCCATCTGAATTAACAATACCAATAATTCTGTGTTCACTATCGAAAGTATAAGTTTCGCTAGTACCATCTGCATAGGTATATGTGTTTTTATTTGCACCATAAACAAATGAAGTTTCATTTCCGTTTCCATCAATTTGTTTGATTACCCTATCCTTGTCATCATATGTGTTGATAGCAGATTCGTTACCATTCTTGTCAATGATACTTGTCATTCTGCCTTTCTTATCATAATTATATTTTTCATTCAATCCTTTTGTATCAGTATATTCAATCAACCTTCTATGGGAATCATATACATACTGAACATTAGTGCCATCAGGTAAGGATATGGTTTTAACTAAATTCATTTTTGGATAATACTCAAATGCAATTTCCTTTTCTCCAAGCATTATGCTTTTTATTTTCCCATATTCATCGTAATTATAGAGAACCTTATATCCGTCTAACGTTTTTCTTTGCTGTAAAATACCATACTCATTAAAATATAACGTGTCTTTAGTTTCACTGTTGAATATTTCAATTCCATTATCTGTTTCTTTTACTGAATAAAAATCATCACTCTTATATCCGTCTTTTGATTTAACGAACTGAAATATCTTACCATCTCCTGCAAAATACAAGATATTATCATCTTTTGTATAAGAAACATACTGTTCCATATTAGAACTGAAACCGTTGCCGAATATTGAACTAGTTTTTTCTCCATAAGAGTTAAAAGTTCTTGTTATATTCAATTCTTCGAAATCTTGAACTGTTGCATCGATGCTTTGATGATAAAAATTTCCTGTCGTGGTATTGATTGGATCTCCCACTGTACATCCATAAGGACATTCAGGGCCACGATATTTATATTCAGATGTATATTCTTTAATTTTAACAGGAGGGGTAAATAATTCATCACTCAAGATTGGATTCTCATGAGGATAACGAATAAACAAAACATCTCCTTCTTTTATCTTCTTTTCGCTAGTATTATTATCTTTTAATATATCTTCAATAGAAACACCATAATGTGTAGATATTGTCTGCAGATTATCCCCTAGTTTTACTTCATAAAACAAGAAAGAGTCAGTTATCAGTTCTTTACTTTTTTCAGAATCCTTTGTTACATATACATGAAAATTATACAAAGTATCTTTTTTAGGAAAGAATGCATTTTCAAAATAATCAGATGTATAGTTGGCTTTATCATTTTCGTATTGCTGTACATCTTTCAATGGTTTAACTACAAAAATAGGATCAAGATAATATGCATCTGATTTTGTTTTTGATGAATTAACTTTCTTTTCTTTATCGTTCCCCTGCTGTTCATAGAGATCGAAGTTCACATCAGAATAAGGTTTAGCGCGGCCATCAATACTTATACCCATAAAGTTATTGAATCCTTTAGTATAAAATCTAAAATATTCTTCTAGATTATCTATGTCAGTATCAGGATCCACATCATAATCATCTCTGTATTCTACACGAACTCTAGGTCGATAACCAGTGGACTCGCTATGGAATGACAACAAATATTTGCTATCACTTTCATCTGCTGCGCGAAGCATAATAGAAGTTGCTGTACCTTTATACATTTTATTTGCTGCTTCTGTAATATCAAACATTTTATATGAAGTGCCTTTTAGATTTGTATTTGAAGATATCTTAGTTATATTTGTAGGTTGATTATTCCAATTCACATGATTTGTATCAACTTTTGTATTTGTATCATATACATCGATCTGATTGACTTCAAGATCACCATAATCAGAGAATTTATCCAATGTTAAATATGCATTTGTTATTATTTTATGATCTCCTATTTCAGGTATTGGAAATGTAAAAAACGCCCTAGCAATCGCAATAATTGAAGGATCTCCTAAGCCTGAAACCACACCGTCTTTATCGTATCCCACAAGAAGATGTTCATACATGCTTGTGATATTTGGTGAACCTGAACGTATATAGGATGAGTCAACCATCTGCTCTTTACTATCTTCAACCGAAGATAATAAACTGACAGGATAAGCTCTTTCCTTATCGTTCATAAATTCTTGATCAGCTGTGTATGTTACCAGATAGTCCCCATCTCCTTTATTTTCTAAATTAACAGAAACTTTCATAGATACATTACCAGAATTATCTTTAAGCACTGGAGCTTTTATAGTATAGTCCTTATTGCCCTCCGCATTTGTAAATCGAATGCTTTCCTCCTGCTTTTCTACATTCAAATCGGTATGTATCTGATAACTAAAAGACGTGTTATCTGCAGAATAAAACTGGATATTCTGAAACACATGATTACTTCTCACATCATATTGTACATCAACATTTTTGATAACTTGATTATATAAGATAGCATTTTCTTTAGCTGACATACCATCAGTATTTTTATCTGTAAGTTCAATCATGATATCATTATTAACATTCACTCCAGCATTATCAAAAGTAACTGGCATTACTCCATCGTCATTGCTATATTCTTTTTTAGCTGATCTAAACAGATCAGTTGATTGTTTTAATGTATCATCAATATCAATCCAATTACCATCGATTTTCTTATGCACAGGTTCAAAAAATTGTTCTGTTACATACGAACCATTAGAAAGTTTATAAGTTTTAGAATACTCCGTTCTCTTCGCTATTATTTCCTTTTGTGATTCGAATGAGGACTTTTCTTGTTGAATCGTTGGTTCCTTTAAACCTTGTTCTGTATCAGCAGATTGTTCATCTCCATTATCTTTTGCAATGTCTGAATTAAGCTCTTTGTTATACATATCACCATACTGAGCTTTATCTTTAATCAAACCTCTTTCATGTGCAATAACTTCAGTTAAACCGCCACTTAAGTTAATGCACATTGAGCCTGCCAATAAGCATAACAAAAGACGTTTACTCTTTTTATAAAAATTATTAGCTTTCACTTAATTCACCCCCATTATAAACAGAATAATAAACATTATGATATTTATTATAAGTTTCTTGTACCTTGTTGATATTCTCTTCACACATCTCAGAGTACATCAGTTTCAGATCCTTTATCAATTGACATTGTAACTTCATCAATTCATTTGTAAAATCATCTTGACTATCTTTATTGCATCGGTATTGTGCATCAAGCATTTCAATAAAATTTTCAACCTCCTGATACCACTGTCCATCGCACTGTGAACTGTTATTTAAGATTTTCAATAATATAAGCATATTAGATACAGGTGTCTTCTCTTTGTTAAAAGAACTTTTATCCATACCCGTCATACTGTAATAACCATTGTCTTGTTTCGCTTGTGTTGTGTCATTCTGCAAATAAATCACTGTACCGAGACTACCAGTTGCAATAACAGCACTAAGTGCTATTGCTATAGCCTTGTTTTCTATTAGTTTTCTCACAAACTATCCCTCCTTAATATGAGATAAATTTCTCAATGTAAGCATCTTATATTTATTGAATAACTTCAATATTCTCTTACATAACAGGTTTAGATTTAACATGAGTGGTTAAAAAAAGACAGAGTTAAGTTACCCTGTCTATCTTAAAGCGAATAGTTGTGATAAACAAATTTTTATCCTCTACATACTTAGAATCTACACTACCTTCATATTTTTTTACTGCATCCCTAATATTATTTAATCCATACCCGTGATACTCCTTTGATTTCGTTGTAGTAAAATCGCCATCTATATGATTAATGAATGAACAACTATTGATAAATCGCATAATATAGTAGCTTCCCACCTGTTTAAAAGTAATTTCAATTATTTTTTCATCACATCTTATACAACTTTCAATTGC
This sequence comes from Absiella sp. AM09-50, assembly GCF_003433845.1. Lineage (NCBI taxonomy): Bacteria > Bacillati > Bacillota > Erysipelotrichia > Erysipelotrichales > Erysipelotrichaceae > Amedibacterium > Absiella sp. AM09-50. The sequence continues at coordinate 2,815 of NZ_QVFI01000011.1, read as the reverse complement.
ATTATCTAATATGTTTCCATAAATCGTACTTAAATCCACACTCTTGATTTTTTGCAGATTTAAATTTTGTATATTTAATTGAACGTCTATATCATATTCGTTAATCTTATCATGATACGCTTCTATCATTAAATCAAGAATCTGATTTCCTGTTATTAACATTGTATTCATAGAATGGTATTTAAGTAAATCCTCAAGATATTTCTTTGCCTGATCATATTCATTATGCTGTAGATATCCATTTAGCAAATGTAAATGTTTCTTATAATCATGACGGCTTTTCTTAGATTCCTTTACTTTATCTTGTGTCATTTCAAAATAAATTTGATTTACTTTAGCATTATGCTGAAGATGCTCATTTTCTAATATAAGTTTATTCTCTTCTAATTTTTGCTTGAAGATATTACAAACTGTTATATTAGCAACCAGCAATACCAATTCTGATATAAAAAGGAATATGTTACTTTTTACTGTCATTCCAAACGGAAAATGCATACTGATTATAATCATAACGGTAGATAGTGGAAGCATTAACAGCATTACTACATCTTTCACTAAAATCACATTTTCTACTTTTGCTTCCAAAATTGTAATTATGGTATTACTAAGTATAAACAATAAAATTGAACTTAACATGGTGGCAAAAAGCAACAATAGTGTATGATCCATTACATATGATATATCATAGAGATCTGGTATCAAAACCTGCATCATGGAAAAAGCTAGTTCTTCTACAGATACGGATAGGCAAAGAAACATGCTTATAAGAAAAAGTTTAAGACTTTTCTTTCCAGTAAACATACATGTTAATAAACAACCATACAAAATCATTGAAGAAATGAAATTATAGATTGGATGATTCATCTCCATAACTAAAAATTTTACAATTTCAATAACTATAATACTGAAAACGAATGTGCTTCTTCTTTTATTCACTTTTAATAATTGGCTACAAAAGAATATGAAAATCATTATCTCTGCCAGATTAGCACATAATCTTATAATTATTGTCATAATAAACTATCCAAATATTCATAGAACGCATCAATGAATTCATTATAATAAATCCTCGAAATATGCAATCTATCTCCGTTTTTCAACAATATTTCATTCATTTCCTTTTCATCTATCCTATCTACATTGGATAGATTAACAATTATACTTTTATTACATTTTTTGAATTTAAAATCGGATAGTTTTTGTTTCCATTCCTTTAATTGTATTCTCGTAGTTATTTTCTTACTTTTTAGATAAATGATGCTTCTTCGTTCAAAAGATTCAATATAGTATATTCCGTGTATATTAATGTGTCGCAATACATGATTCTCATCTTGTATTGTAATCTCATTTTTTCTTAAATTTATCAATACTCGCTGAAGTTCCTTTAACAGTTTGTCCTGTTGCAAAGGCTTTGTAAGAAATGCAAATCCTGTTGAACAAGCATCAGGCGCATATTCGATATTAGATGAATAATAAATTATATACGTATTACTCGATCTTTGTATGATCTCTTCTGCAATATCTAATCCAAGCTTATCCGGCATAACGATATCTAATATCACAATTTGATATTTCTCGATTTCTTCAAGCAGCTTATCTGCTTTAGAAAACTTCTCAATTTCCATATCTATCGAAATAATATTACCTATATTTTTCAACATTTTATAGGCTTTTTCTAGATCAGAGTTGCAATCATCACATATTGCTACTTTCAAAATAAAGGCCACCCCCCAATCTTTATGCTTCTTGGTTTCTCCTATCTTTTTCAAAAAAGCTTAATGCTGCTTCCACTAAAATAATTACAAATCTTTTTTGCTCATCAGTGCAGTCTTGACATAATTGTATCATTTTATTTGTAAATTGATTCCTATATGAAACAACATTATCACTCAGGACCTCATCAACAGAAACATCTAAAACATTGCAAATTTCTACTAGCGTAGCTAACCCCACTTTCGATTTAGCTGTTTCAATATTACTTATATGTGAAGGCGCAGAATCAGTTAGATTGGCAACCTTCTCTTGAGTATATCCCTTGTTAACTCTCGCAATTTTGATTCTTTTACCAATTGCCTTATAATCTAAATCCAATGCGACACCTCCTTTCTTATATTTTACATTATGCACACTACCATTAACATAACCTATATAAATGATTTCATTCATATATATCATTTTTTATTCATTCTTAAAGTAATAATGATTAAATAATGATAATTTTAGAAACTCAAATATGACACATGGTCAAAATCAACATATAAAATCTTAAATGCAAAAAAAGGAACTATAAACAATGAAAGACAAAAAAAATCAGAATTATCCCTTTTCAAGATTCTTCTGACTTCTAACATATTTTATAAATACTTAAGTTCTATATAAAATGAATATTTAATTAAAATGTAAATTAGATATAATTTCAGTTGAAAGATTACGAATATCTAACAGCACATTTATCATTCATTAAGACCTACTCTTTTGAAGATTCATAGTTACTATTTCTATAAACTCTTCAATTGTTGGTTTTTTATACCCAAACATTTTCATAAATGAGGGATTGTTTGCACTGTAAGCTTTTTCTATTGCTTCCTCCATATATATTCTCACATCTTGCACTGTAATTCCTTCTTCTTCAGCAATTTCTTGTATTACTTTATCATACTTACCATCAAATTTCATAAACTCACCATCCTTTTTATTCATTATAAATTATAGTCTTCTAAAAGACAACGTAATAATTGATATTATCAAATATAATTTTGTTTAAATTATATATGTGTTTTTGACTATCTTTTTATATCTTCTTAAATGTCCGCAA